>JAURFP010000004.1 GCA_030834275.1 Burkholderiales bacterium
ATTTTATGAAATCGCCACGAAACAAACCGCATGATCGTAGACTCAGTAACGCGAGAGATTCCCAACGAATACGTAAAATTTTTTCTGCGCCGCAAAAAAACAAATAAAAACTGAGCTTTAACCCTACCGCTTCTTCCTATATACTTCGCCCGACCTCGCTTATTGGTCTGTAGAAGAAGTAGATGCAGTAAATTCCAATTACATAGGGAGATTTTAAATGGCAGCAATATTTCAATCGCTCGGACGTACGGTCATAGCCGGGCTAGTCATCTTGGTGGTCGCAGTGTTAATTACCACCGGAATGACGAGCTCCAGCTTCGAACTAAATCAGTACACAGTAAACTTTATTATGCGTTGGTTGCACGTACTGGCAGGAGTAATGTGGATTGGTCTACTTTGGTACTTTAACTTTGTGCAGATACCCTCGATGCCAAAGATTCCAGATGAACAAAAACCTGCGATTGGGAAAGTTATTGCGCCCACTGCATTGTTTTGGTTCAGATACGCGGCGTTGGCAACCGTCGTCACTGGCTTGCTCTTAGCTCATCTATCTGGTGAGGGATATTTGGTTGGAGCGCTAAGCCTGCAAGCAGCTTATATCAAGATAGGTTTAGGTATGTGGATGGCTTTAATCATGGCTGCAAACGTGTGGTTTATCATCTGGCCAAACCAAAAGAAAGCGCTTGGTATCGTTTCGGTTGAAGCCGATGCAAAAGCTGCTGCCGCTAAGATGGCAATGATGGCCTCGCGATTCAATACAATGCTATCGATTCCAATGCTTTGGATGATGGTCGCTCAAACTCATGGTGCCTATTAATTTTGAGCTAATCAAAAAAGCCCGCTTGAAGAGCGGGCTTTTTTTATTCTGTTAACTTAAAAGTACCCGACAGTCCTCAACAAGATTCTGAATGAGGTTCGATACACTCTGACACTTTCCAAGTCTTGATCCCTGGCCCGACCACATCACCATGAAATCACGATTCTCTTGTTTATTTGCGAGAGCGCGTAATTTAGAAGACAAAGAATATTGGTAAGGATAAGGTAGAAACGATTCGTCTAAAACTTCTAATTCAGTCACGTACCGATTGGGAATTGCGCGAGCTGGCTTGCCAGATATCGCACGCGTGATTAACGTGTCTTCTGAATGCGTCTCTCTAAGTTGTTTTCTCCACTCCTGGGAAACTGAAAACTCGTCGCAGGTTAAGAACGCTGTCCCCATTTGTACCCCAGACGCACCGAGTTGCAAAGCTGAGGTAACTCCACGGGCATCCATGATGCCTCCCGCCGCAACCACGGGTACAGATACCGAATCAACTACTTGAGGAACTAGAGCAAACAATCCTACAGTGGGAGGTAAATCGGGAGACAAAAAACTTCCACGGTGCCCCCCAGCTTCAAAGCCTTGGGCGATGACCACATCGACTCCAGCTGCCTCGAGCTCGATAGCCTCCTTGACTGTTGTGGCCGAGCACAAGACCTTCGCACCGTTTGATTTTGCGAACTCCACCAAATTGGCAGAGACGCCAAAGTGGAAACTTATCACCGGGACTTTTTCTTCCACCAATACTGCTAACTGATCCCAAGTTGGTCCATAAATATTTTCTAGCTCTGGTAAACCTCCCAGATTGAGCTCATCGTGATAGCCCAGCACTAGATTGCGTAATTCTGGGCTAGGGACTATCCCTTCATCAGAGGTTTTTTCCGAGATCGTAAATAGATTTACATTAAAGACCGATACACCCGCATCCCGAATCTCTCGGATAGAACGACGTAAGACATCAAGTTTGAAATTCGCAGCACCCAAACTAGCCAGCACACCACAATAGCCTGTGGCGACCGTGCTATTTACATTTGTCACCCCGGCCATCGGCGCTTGGATAATCGGGTGATTGATACGCAAAATCTCTAGAAGTCTTCTGTCTTTCCACATCTACTCAACCTTAAATTCCAAAAAATAATTGGAGGATAATATACAATCCACAAACACTTAAATAGAAACTATCTCGAATTTGTAAAGGTAAAATTTTAAACTATGCGTACCCTAAGCTCGCTCATATTCGCAATTATCGCGATCCTAATTACTCCAAACCTACTTGCGGATGGCTCCGAGCTAATTGGAGCATGTGCGCATTGTCATGGTACCGATGGGAACTCTAGCTCTGGTCAATATCCTAGCCTTGCGAAACAGAACAAAGAGTACATCGTAAAGCAACTCAAAGACTTCAAAGCTGGGCACAGAACAAATGGCCAAATGTCTCCAATGGTGGGAATCCTCGAAGAAAATGACATGGTCTTACTTGCTGCGTATTACAACGATCAGAACCCTACAAAACAAAAAGGGATTGACGGCGAGCTCGTAAAGATGGGACAACAATTTGCCAAAGAACTTGGCTGTGCGAGCTGTCACAAAGCTAATTATCGGGGTGCCGCAGAAATTCCGCGGCTAGCCAGACAAAAACGTGTTTACCTAGAAAAATCGATGACAGATTTTCGCGATGGTAACCGCAAAAATGCTGACGGCACTAAAATCGATGCAATGAAGACGTTGACCGATGAGCAAATTGTCGCGATTTCGCATTACCTAGCGGGGATGTAACTTAAGTCACCGTCCTACGAATGGGAAGGTAACTAGCGGATCTTTCCCTGAAACAAGGTCGGCAACTGCCGCGCCAGATCCACAGGCTAAGGTCCATCCTAATGTGCCGTGGCCAGTGTTAAGGTAGACGTTCTTATGAGCTGTCCTACCAATGTAAGGCACGTTTGATGGCGTCGTTGGCCTCAGGCCTGCCCATCGGATTGCGCGAGAATAATCGAGGCCTGCGTTTGGAAAAATCGACTTGACTCGAGAGGCTATCGCATCACACCGGTCCAAATTGATGCTCGTATCAAACCCATTTAACTCAGCGGTACCTGCCATCCGGAGTTTGTCCCCAAGTCTAGACATCGCTATCTTTCCACCATCGTCGGTAATGCATACCGTAGGCACCCCGGATGGATCTGTGACTGGCACCGTAAGGGAATAACCTTTAACAGGAAAAACTGGTAAGTCAACGCCAATCAATTTGGTTATAAATGGACTATGACAACCAAGCGCTACTACAAAAGCGTCTCCCTCAACGGTTACGCCACCACTCGCGGTTTTAGTGCGAACGCCAGCAATACCCGAGTTCGTTTCGATAAAACCGGTGATATCGGCACCATAAAGAAACTCGACTCCAAATTTTTCTTTCGTAAGAGCGGCCAAACGCTGAGTGAATACATGCGCATCTCCCGATTCATCATCAGCCGCATACGTCGCACCAACGATTGGCAGCAGCCTCGGGCCCTTGAAGGCTGGTTCTATTTCACAGATTCTCGAGAAATCGCAGATGGAAATTTGCAGTCCGTGCTCAATTAAGTTATCGATACGTTTGCAAGCTGTAGAAAACTCTTTCTCATCCGTATGAATCTGCAAAATCCCTCGGGTAACCTCGTCATACTGAATACCCGTCTCCGCACGCAGAGACTGAAGTTTTTCTCTGCTGTAAATCCCCAAACGGAGAATATCAAGAGTATTTTTCTGTGTCTTGCCAGGCAGGCACTCAATTAAAAACCGTAATGCCCATGACCATTGACGAGAATCCGCTCGTAAACGAAATTTGAGTGGAGCATCCTCACGACCAAGCCACTTGATAATCTTTGCAGGAGCTCCCGGATTTGCCCACGGCTCTGCTTGGCTGACCGAAATTTGACCACCGTTCGCAAAACTGGTGACAAGACCAGACGCAGGCTCGCGATCAATTACCGTGACTCGATGCCCCTGTTTTGCAAGATACCATGCGGTGGTGGTTCCGATAACTCCCGCACCAAGTACGACGACTTTCATACGATAAATTATTTAAAAATTTTCTGATTGCTACTGAGCAACCCAAGCCCCGTCAGACAAAATGTCCGTACCGGTAATAAACGAAGCTCCCTCCGAGCAGATGAACTTCGCGATCTCACCGATCTCCTTTGGCTCCCCCCATCTTCTCGCCGGAACTGCCGAGAGAATTTGCTCGTTCTTAGTAGGATCTGCCCTCAAAGGAGCAGTGAGATCGGTTGCATAAAATCCTGGGCCAATGGCAACGACATTAATACCGTCGTCAACCAACTCAAGTGCCATGGACTTGGTGATCGCGAGAACACCATGCTTGGTAGCACAGTAGGCTGCGCGGCCAACACTACCAACACGCGCCATGATCGAAGTGATATTAATGATCCTTCCCCACTTACGAGTTTTCATTTGTGGAACAAAAGCTCTCGAGCAGAGAAAAACTCCAGTCAAATTTGTATCAACGACGGTATTCCACTCATCCAAACTGAATTCGTGAAGATTTTTACGTATGGCGGTTCCCGCATTATTGATAAGGATATGTGCATCGCCAAGTTGTGATTTAACATCCTCTGCTAACTTTTCCACCTCGTTCTCTTTTCTTACATCGCAAGTCAAAACGATTGAATCCGTTCGCTGCTCGGACAAAAGATCGCGAGTTTCATTCAGCTTTTCCACATCACGTCCCACGCAAGCGATCGTTGCCCCCGCACTCCCGAGACTCAATGCCATCGCTCGCCCTAGGCCGCGACTGGCCCCTGTAATCACAGCTACCTTACCTTCGAGAAAACGCTCGGACATACCACCACCTCTTCATTACAGTAAAACCCCAGTATACAACCTCATAGATCACGCGATTTTCGGATATAGTCTTACCCCATTACACCTTTACTAAACCGATCAAATTTTTCAATGGTTCAACGCAGACACGAAAAACACTGGCCCGAGCACTTACCACAGACGCTTGAAGTACCCGGTCATTCCCTATTCCAAAATCTTGTAGAGACCGCATCAAAATTTCCGACCAAAGAAGCCATCGTGTTCTACGGAAGGACGATTTCTTATCAAGAACTGCTCGACACCACAAAAGCGCTATCTATTTTTTTGATTGAGACTTGCAAAATAAGCCCGGGTGACCGCGTTTTACTCGACCTGCAATCATCCCCACAATTTGTCATAGGGTATTACGCAATACTTGGATGTGGCGCAATTGTCGTTCCAGTAAGCCCGATGAATGTATCGAATGAGCTCGAGCATTATTTATCCGACTCGGATGCGAGAGCAGCAATCATAGGTCAAGATCTTCTCGCTGAATTTTCAAAGTTACTAGATAAAAAAGCGGTACACCTGATTGTTGCTCAGTATGCAGACTACGTCGAGGACACAAACGTATCTGACTATCCGAGCTTTATTTCGACTAGTACTGCGATTCCTGAAACCAAAAATATCTCAATTTGGAAGACAGCAATCCAGTCAACCAAAACCGCAGCGCTACCCAGAACAAAACCCAGTGATCTCGCGGCAATTCTCTACACTTCGGGGACGACAGGATTACCTAAGGGGTGTATGCATTCGCATGAAACAATCATGAGAACAGCCGTTGGTGCGGTCGTATGGGAAGAAATGGACTCAAACTCTCGTCTGTTATGTACAGCGCCTATGTTTCATGTCACCGGTATGCAACACAGTTTGAATGCCGGCATCTTGGCAGGCGCGACTCTAGTGATCCTCCCTCGATGGAACCCGACGATGGCGGGCGCTTTAATTGAGAGATATGGATGCACGCATTGGGCGAACGTCCCTACGATGGTAGTTGATTTACTCGCAGATCCCGCAACGGCCAAGCGCGATTTAAGCTCAATGAAAAATATTTTTGGCGGAGGATCTTCTATGCCGGAGGCTGTTGCCCAAAAATTATTCGAGCGATGCGGTATTCGCTACATGGAGGCATACGGGATGACAGAAACCATATCTCAGACCCACATGAATCCTCACCACGAATTGCGCAAACAGTGCCTCGGCATCCCTACGTTCGATACTCTATCAACGGTTATTGACCCAGAGACACTCGAGGAACTCGGCCCTAACGTGACTGGAGAGATTATCTCATCCGGCCCACAAGTCATGATCGGGTATTGGCAGCGAGACGATGCCAACAAAGAGGCCTTTATCGATATTGAGGGGCAACGATTTTTTAGAACCGGGGACCTTGGTCGATACGATGAAGATGGATTTTTTTATATTTCCGATCGATTAAAACGCATGATTAACGCAGCGGGTTATAAAGTTTGGCCAGCTGAGGTTGAAATGACACTATATAAACATCCTGGCATTAAGGAGGTAGCGATTATCTCAAGTCCTGACGCTCGAAAAGGAGAAACGGTCAAGGCCATTGTTGTTCCCCAAGACGAATTCCGAGAAAAAATCTCGGGAGACGATATTATTAAATGGGCAAGAGAAAATATGGCGGCGTACAAGATACCGAGGAGCGTCGAATTCATAGACGCTTTACCTAGATCAGGAACGGGAAAAATTCAATGGCGACTCCTGCAGGAAAAAGAATGGGAAGGTAAATCCTGATATGCGACGACTAACAATACCATCGCAAAATTCCTCTGAACCGCATTGAGGTATTCAAATGAGTCAGATCAATTCATTAGAGCAGGAAATCATCTCAGCGATTCGCGAATCTGAGAATGAGATCATAGACCTGATAAGGGACCTTGTTTCACATCCAAGTCTTCTCGGTTATGAGAAAAGCGGGCAAGACTTCATGGAAGACCAATTCCTTAAATTGGGCCTAGAGGTCGACCGGTTTGAGATTGATAACGATGCCCTTTGCAAGGTTAAGGGCTATTCACCCCCCGTCGGTGAGTGGAAAAATCACGAGAATGTCGTCGGAAAATTTCGATCAAAAAAACAGATAGGCAAGTCACTCATATTGAACGGGCATATCGATGTAGTACCAGTGGGCTCAGAGGAACTGTGGTCCAGCCATCCATTTTCTCCAGTGGTGCGAAACGGTCGGATATATGGTCGCGGTAGTGGGGATATGAAAGCGGGTATAGCTGCCTACTTAGTGGCATATCGAGCAATCAAAAATCTGGGCTACGTGCCCGCTGCGGACGTAATACTTCAGTCAGTTGTCGAAGAAGAGTGTACGGGAAACGGAGCGCTAGCGTGTCTTCACCGAGGTTATACCGCGGACGCCGCAATCATTCCTGAACCCTTCAACGAAACCATCATGTCTGCGCAGGTCGGGGTTATGTGGCTTCAAATCGAGGTGACGGGAAAACCTGCGCACGTACTGAACGACACCAGTGGAATCAATGCCATTGAGAGTGCATTTCAAATTTGGCAGCACTTAAAAACACTCGCAACCGATTGGAACGATCCTGTACGAAGACATCCCGCCTTCGCTAAAACTAAAAATCCTATTAAATTTAATTTAGGAAAAATTCAAGGTGGGGAGTGGGCCTCATCCCTACCGACCAAATGTCAGATGGATATTCGATGTGGTTTCTTTCCAGATGAGGAACCAGATTCTGTTCGCACGGCTATAGAGAATCATCTCGCACGCAGTATCAAAACTGATCCACGTCTTGAGGGTGTCTACTACAAAATATCCTACGCCGGATTTCAATCGCCTGGTTGCGTTGTCGATACGACATCGCAACCAATACAAACGTTAGCGAGCGCACATCACGATGTTCTCGGAAAAGACGTGGAGCTATTCGCAAGCGCTGCAACTACGGATGTTAGAACATTTGAAATCTACGGAAAAATACCGGCCACGTGTTATGGGCCTGAGGCAACCAATATTCATGCGATAGACGAATCAGTCTCCATCGAAAGTTCTCTCAAGGTTGCTTCAGTACTGGCGATATTTATAGCGAGATGGTGTCAGCTCGAAAAAGTAATTACTTAGCTTTTAAAAAATCAAAGTCACACCCATCTGGCGCTTGAGTAACTGTCTCTCGATATAGCTTCGAGTACCCTCGTTCAGGAATTACGGGTGGCTGCCAACCACTTCGACGGCGTTGGAGTTCCGATGGCTCTACCAAAAGCTCAAGCACTTTATTCTTTACCGAAATACGAATCCGGTCACCGTTTTCTACGAATGCAAGATTTCCCCCCGAGGCAGCATCAGGTGATACATGAAGCACCACAGTCCCAAAAGCAGTACCGCTCATCCTAGCGTCCGAGATTCGTACCATGTCTTTCACCCCAGCAGACGCAAGCTTTTTCGGAATGGGCAAGTAACCAGCCTCGGGCATACAGGATTCACTCTTCGGGCCCGCGTTCTTTAAAACTAAAAAATCATCTGCAGTTACATCCAAGTCTGGCGAGTCGATCCTTTCCGATAAATCTTCAAGCGAATTAAATACGACTGCTCGCCCCTCTTTTTCAAATAAATTTGGATCTGCCGCTGCGCGCTTTAATATTGCGCCAGTCGGTGCAAGGGACCCGAAAAGAGCAACCAACCCACCCTCTTTTTGGTAGGGATCACTGAAAGGTCGGACCACATCGCGATCAACCCAAGTAGGAGCCACCTTCAACCGTTCGCCTAACGTTTCTCCAGTCACAGTCATGCAGTCTAGGTTTAATTGTTCACGAAGCTCCCAAAGCACAGCCTGAAGCCCACCTGCAGCAAATAAATCTTGCATGTAGTGCTCACCGGTTGGCTTGAGATTCACTAATACCGGAGTTTCATCAGAGAGACGATTGAGCTCCTCAAGTGATAGTTCGATGCCGCAACGTCCAGCTACTGCCGCTAAATGAATCACCGCATTCGTTGAACCACTGATCGCCAACAATACGCGTAGGGCATTCTCGACTGAGTCTCGAGTTATGACTGACCTGGGCAGCGGCCCTCGATCAACCGCCATTTCCATTGCTCTCTCGCCACATGCTTCAGCAAGCCGCAATCGATCCGCATGTACCGCAGGAATCGCAGCACTATTTGGAAGTCCCATTCCAAGCGCCTCAGTAATGCTCGCCATCGTGCTCGCGGTTCCCATGACCGCACAACTACCAGCCGTCGTCGCCAACTTACCTTCGATTTCGTCGATTTGCGCATCTGAGATTTCGCCCGCTCTGTAACGCCCCCAGAATCTTCGGCAGTCCGTGCACGCTCCCAAGCGCTCACCTTGAAAAGGCAGCGCGAGCATGGGTCCCGTTACGAGCTGAATACTCGGGACATTAGCAGATGCCGCCCCCATCAGTTGGGCTGGAACGGTTTTGTCACAACCCCCAATCAGCACGCACGCATCCATTGGCTGCGCTCGAATCATCTCCTCGACATCCATCGCCATCAGATTTCGGAATTTCATGCTAGTGGGAGAGAGAAAGACTTCCCCCAAGGAGGTAGTCGGAAAGTCGATCGGTAACCCTCCACGCTTCAATACACCCCGTTTAACTGCCTCGACTAACTCTGGCATGGAGCGATGACAATTATTGAACCCACTCGGAGATGTTGCGATACCGATGATTGGCCGGTCAAGGGTATCTACAGAATACCCCATAGACCTAGCAAACGATCTTCTCAGATAGGCAGCAAACCCGGGGTCACCGTAATTCGTAAGATTCCCTTCGATGCCCAAAGTCTTATTTTTTTTACTCATTCGTGAGGCCACTGCCCTGTTCTACGTGATACATAACCACGCCAGATATGAATGCCTGCCAAAACCGGAAATCCAAGACCGAGGACCCAATGAAGAATAGACGTGAAATCTCGAATTGACTCGCCGCTTAGGTAATATAAAAAATATCCAGATAGACTCAGCACCGTCATTACTGTGAAAAAAATACTACCGGTAGCAATATTACGATTCAGAGCCCAAGCACGTGGGATATGTCCAGGAAGAACCGAACCAAAACCAATGAGCATCAGGGCGGCTGAAATTCCATGTACTTTTAGTAACAGAGGTTCTAGCGGATGATGTAAGAGCCCGAATTCTCCCTCCACTCGCACAAAATGATGAAGGTATACCCATATAATCCCCGACAAGGTGAGCACGCCACCTACGATGTAGAGATAAACACGCTGAATATTTCCAAGCCTCATTGCAGTTGTCGTCATCACACTAATTTATAACTGAAAATCCGTCTCTCGTAATTAAAAATGCTTTAGCGTCCAGGTTGCTTAATAATGACGATGAAGCGTTACCCAAAAGCAGCGCACACTTAGCAAGCGCATCAGCATCGAGGCACGTCGCCGCAATAACCGAGGCCGATTCATTTTTCGATACCATTTCACCAGTGCTACCATGATATACCACCCCCGATTGCTCGAACCCTGAACTATCTCGCATTCGGGCACTGGTCGCAAAAGCTTTATCACAAACGCTCAGAGAGGCGACCGAATACTCAGGTCTGCTCGGATCACGTACATAGACCTCAACGGGTTCTCCGATTGCTCGTAGATCCCCACCCGCATTTACGCACACCGATGAGACACCTTCGCTAAAAATAAATTCAGCGGCTATATCAACAGCATAACCTTTCGCAATTCCTCCAAGGTCGATCGTACTGGAAGTATGTTTTTTAACAACAGTTTGATCTGAGAAGGCTATGACTTCATTGAGCGGCATCTGATCTTTTACAACATTAAACACGCCACCACTTATTCGGTAAAAATATTCAGCCTTTCGAAGAACGAAGAGCGTTCGCGGATCAATATCCAGAGGCTGGTTAGTTTTTGCCCCATTAATACGACTGACGTCACTACGAGGATCGAAATAACTTAAGAGATTCTGGATATCTGAAATACGTTCAAACGCAGTAGTAGCGAGACTCTGTAAGCGTTCCTCGTCATCTCCCGATATTGAAATTTCAACAATTGTCCCCAGAAGAGGACGCGCTCGCTTAATGGTCGCGTAGGAGCAGATCATAAGTCGCGAGCACGCGGTTGACGCCTTCAGTAATGTGCCGGCAAGAGAGCGTCGCGCCCGAAATATTTTTTATCTCATCCCCAAGACCAAAAACTTTCCCTGGTTTTCTTCCCTTAAATTGAGCTCGCCACGCTGGATTTCTGATCTCGTAACCATAGCTTTCTCGATATACAAGTATCTCAATTTGAAGTACCGTACCATCCTTATCAAGGGCAATCGCATAGGTGATGAACTGATGCTTTCCAATCACCTCATCAACTACAAAATATCCAGAGGGTTCCCCGTCTCGAAAAACTTTCCAAACTGGCAAGACATCTCTTTCGACCTGCACCTTTGAGGCCACCTTTATAGCATTACGGACGGCACCATCAAGACTTAGATCCGCGCGCTCAAAGTGAGCGGATTTACCAAACATAATTTTTTGCGCCTGCTCAACTGTCATGTACTCCGCCGCAAAAACTGGTGACGCCGCAGCGATGCCGACTAGTGGGAGCGCTGCAATTTTGATCCAATCATGTTCCATAAAAATTTACGTCTCAGATACTTGTGGACAGGACGACCTTACCACTAACTTTTTTTTGCATTAAATCATTTAATGCACTAGCAGCTTGAGACAAAGGATAAACCTTATGGATGTGAGGCCGAACAAGGCCCTTCTCATACATCTGTACAAGCTCGCGATTATTTTGGTTATTTAGATCTGACTCCCTTCGAGTAAACTCACCCCAGAACACACCTACAATAGAGCAGTTTTTTAATAGCGCAAGGTTGAGCGGGATTTTTGGAATTGACCCTGCCGCAAATCCGACAACTAAGAATCTCCCCTTCCACGCCATATCTCGAATAGCCAACTCAGATGTGGCTCCGCCAACCGGATCATAAATAACGTCCACACCCCTGCCGCCTGTTATTTCCTTAACACGCTGCCGGAAATCCTGATCAGCGTAATTGATTAGATCATCTGCACCGTTCGATTGACAAATCTGGAGTTTTTCCTCGCTAGAGGCAGCGGCGATTACCCGAGCTCCCATCGCTTTGCCCAGTTGGACTGCAGCAAGCCCCACGCCACCAGAGGCGCCAAGTACGAGTAGCGTTTCGCCAGATTGAAGCGCGGCACGATCTTTCAACGCGTGGTAACTCGTACCGTAGGTCAGTATAAAAGCTGATGCTTCTTCAAAATTCATTTGATCTGAAATCGGGATAAGCCGATCAGAACCGACCACCATTTCCTCGGCAAATCCTCCCCAAGTGTTAAAAGCAATGACTCGATCACCGACCTTTACATTAGTGACACCAGTCCCAACGCTTTTGATCACCCCAGCAACTTCCCCCCCGGGGGAAAATGGTAGATCTGGTTTGTATTGATACTTTCCCTGAATGATTAACGTATCTGGAAAATTGACACCACAAGCTTTTACCGATAACAAAACCTCACCCTCAGCAGGAATCGGTGACTCCACCTCCTCAACGACCAATGAATCAGGCATCCCTAAAGTCTTACATAACACCGCACGCATTCACATTCCTCTATCCATTTTCATTTAATTCCCACAATCGACGATTCTTTAACTTCACTAACTTCCAGCACCTCTCAGAATTCGCTCAACCTGTCGCCACCCTGCCTCAGCCATCGGCTTGGCACGCCTGCCTTGTTCCTCCGCATGCGCACTCGCTGCAGTACCGTCTTTCACTCGACCCATAATCCCCTGCAAGATTCCAGCAAGTCTGAACATGTTATAGGCGATATAAAAATCCCAATCCTTGATGACATCTCGCCCCGTCTGTTCGCAGTAACTCTCTACGTATGCTTGCTCCTCTGGAATACCCGTAGTTCGATGATCCACGCCATTGATTCCCCTAAATTCACCAGGTGTTAACCGCCAATACATACAGTGATATGCAAAATCCGCTACAGGATGACCTAGGGTTGAGAGTTCCCAGTCAAGTACCGCCAGAATTCGAGGCTCTGCCTTATGGAAAATAACATTATCAAGGCGATAGTCGCCATGAACAATCGATACATCCTCATTCGTCGGAATGTTTTTTGGCAGCCAATCAATCAAGTTCTCCATCGACTCAATATGCTCTGTTTCTGACGCTCGATACTGCTTCGTCCACCGCGCTATTTGTCGCTCGATGTAATTTCCAGGACGACCGTAATCCTCCAAACCAACAGCTACATGATCAACAGAGTGGAGCGCCGCAATAACTCGATTTAATTCTTTGTAAATTTGATTTCGCTCTTCCGAACTACTATCAGGCAGCGTTCCATCCCACATCACTCTCCCATCTACAAAATCCATGACGTAGAACGCAGTGCCCAAGATTGAGTCATCCTCACAGAGGCAAAATGCTTTGGCTACCGGCACATCGGTTTGGTTAAGCGCCGATATGACTCGATACTCACGATCTACCGCGTGCGCTGAGGGCAGCAACTTCCCTGGCGGCTTACGGCGCAGGACGTATTTACCGCTAGGTGACGCCAACAAAAACGTGGGGTTTGACTGCCCACCGCTAAACTGCTCAACAGTGAGTGGGCCTTGAAAACCTGGGATTTGCTGCCGGAGATAATTCTCTAATTTTTCTGTGTCGAATTGATGCTTCTCATCAACAGCTTTTGTTCCTACAAACTGGTCATGCATGTTCAATCTTCTCCTATACCCCTAATTATCGCATGCTCTCGACGTGCTAGACTGGTGGACTGAAATTCTAGGTAAAGCGATGAACATTTTCAAAGGAAAGGTAGCGGTAATCACCGGTGGAGCGAGTGGGCTCGGATATGCTATGGCCTCACGTTTCCTGAAAGAAGGAATGCGTCTTGTGATTGCGGATATTGAAGAGCCAAGGCTCCAAAGCGCGGTACGCCAACTGAAAGATGCTGGTGGAAAAGTACTAGGAGTAGCGTGTGATGTCTCACAGGGCTCTGACGTTGAAAATCTAGCTAAAAAGACACTTGAGGAATTTGGCAGTTGCCATATTATTTGCAATAACGCGGGCGTGGCACCCAGTGGTGTTATTTGGGAGCACACAACGGAAGATTGGCAATGGGCAATGGGGCCCAACGTGTGGGGAGTGATCCACGGCGTTAGAGTATTCACTCCCATTCTCATTGAGCAAAACGAGCCCGCGCATATAGTGAACACAGCTTCCGTATCGGGATTGCTATCTTTCGCCGGAATGGGGCTTTATTGTATGACCAAGCATGCAGTTGTTACCATGACGGAATGCCTCAAGCATGATCTCTCATTAGCAACAGAGCTCGTTAAATGTTCGGTGTTGTGCCCCGCTTACGTCCCAACACAAATTGCAGAATCAGAAAGAAACCGCCCAAAAAATCTTACAAGTAATAGAACGAAAACAGACGAAGATATTGCAAGAGAAAATAATCTCAGAAAGGCTGTGATCTCTGGAAGAATTTCAGCTGAAACAGTTGCCGATCAAGTTCTGACGGCAATCATTGATGAAAAGTTCTACATTCTTCCCCATGAAAAAATAAAAGGGGCCATAGAGTCACGAATGCAAGATATTCTACAGGACAGAACGCCTTTAGATACATCCAGATAACGGGCATCAATTGAGTAGAGATTTTCTCGTTTCAGAGATAAAATGCGCGCCCTAAAGATAAACGATTAACGAGAAAAATAAGTGGAAGCGCCTGAACTCCAAATAAAAGAAACCCGTAGACGCCGCACGTTTGCAATTATTTCGCACCCTGACGCGGGGAAAACAACTCTTACTGAGAAACTACTTCTATTTGGTGGAGCAATCCAAGCTGCGGGTACCGTCAAAGCGAGGAAATCCAGCAAGTATGCAACTTCCGACTGGATGGCAATTGAGAAAGAAAGAGGAATATCCGTTGCAAGCTCAGTTATGCAGTTTGAGTACAAAGATTGTGTTATCAATCTCCTCGATACCCCAGGTCACCGAGATTTCTCGGAAGATACATACCGCGTTCTTACTGCAGTGGATGCCGCACTCATGGTTATTGATTGCACGAAAGGCGTTGAACCTCAGACTATCAAACTACTTGAGGTTTGTCGCCAGCGGAACACTCCAATCATCACCTTCATCAACAAGCTCGACCGGGAAGGTAAGCATCCTTTAGAGTTAATTGACGAAATTGAGAGCGTAATGAACATTCATTGCGCGCCTATTACTTGGCCCGTTGGAATGGGAAAGCGGCTGGGTGGTATCTACGATATCGGCAAAGACGAGATACTCGTATTTGACCCGGAGGCAAGTGATCAAAAAAATGTGAAAGTTCTAAAGGGTTTGGGAGACGATGCGCTTCGCGGAAAATTCAGCTCGGAAATTGATGATACAGAGGAGGAGATTTCACTGATTAAAGAGGATGGCCGAGCATTTGACACTGAACACTTTTTAGAGGGTGAGCTCACCCCAGTTTTTTTTGGTTCCGCAATGAATAATTTTGGGGTGGTCAAAGTCTTAGACGCGCTCGTCGAGGAAGCGCCAGCGCCGAAACCCAGAAAATCAATAGAAAGAACCGTGGCGCCTGAAGAAGAAAATTTCTCGGCGTTTGTCTTTAAGATTCAAGCAAACATGGACCCGCAACACCGAGATCGTATAGCGTTTCTGAGGATATGCTCCGGCCGATTCAATCGTGGAATGAAACTCACTCATGTCCGGAGCGGTAAAGACATACGAGCAAGCCAGGTAGTGAGCTTTCTATCTCAAAGACGAGAGACCGTCGAAGACGCGTGGCCAGGCGATATCATTGGACTCCTCAATCATGGAAGCATCGATATTGGCGATACCTTCACCGTTGGTGAAAAACTTAATTTCACAGGAATACCTTACTTTGCTCCCGAACTTTTCCAAGGAGTAACTTTAAGGGATCCACTCAAGAGCAAGCAATTACAAAAGGGCCTTCAGCAGCTAGGGGAGGAAGGGGCGATACAGGTGTTCAAGCCGATTGTCGGAAACGAAATCATCCTTGGAGCCGTAGGTCTACTCCAATTCGAGGTTGTGGCACACCGACTGAAAGCGGAGTATGGAGTTGACGCGACGACACGCTCGATGAGCTTCTATGGTGCACGTTGGGTTACCAGCGAGAATAGTAGGAAACTTATCGATTTCGAAAAACAATTAGCGGGTAACCTGGCTCACGATGCCTCTGGAAGCTTGACGTATATGGCAACATCAAAACCCAACCTTGACTTAACAATGGAGCGTTGGCCAGATATTAAATTTCACAGTATCCGAGAACACGCACAAAAACTCGCAAGCTAGCGTTTGTTTCGAATAATAAAATCCTTCATTCGAGAAATTCCAGCTGTAATATTTTCATTCGAAGCCGCATAGCTAAATCGCACATGCTGCCCATCACCTGGAACTCTTGGCCCGAAGTGGATATCCGCCAACACTGCCACGCCCGTTTCATTCAGTAAACGTTTCCTAAATTCCTCCGAATCTTTAACGCCAATCATTTCGCAAGCCTCAGTAACGTTCGGCCAGGCGTAAAACCCGCCACCCGGAGACAAACAAGTCACTCCAGGGACATCATTTAAAAGACCCACGATTAACGCACGTCTTTCAAGGAACTTCTCACGCATAAAAGTTGCGCCACTCTGATCTCCACTGAAAGCCTCAACCCCCGCCCACTGACTGATTTGTGAAGCGCAAGACTCGGTATTGGTCACCCACTTCGTAAATACCGGAGCAAGCGCGCGATTAGCTGCAAACCCTAGCCGCCAACCGGTCATCGCCCAAGTCTTCGACGCACCATCACAGACGATCGTTCTATCCAATATCTCTGGAAAACTGGCGAGTGAAGTAAAAGACTCTTCGTAACACAGCTGAGAATATATTTCATCCGAGAATATCCAAATATTTGGATGCTCTTTCAATATGTCGACGATTACCTGGAGATCTTTCTTAGGAACGATCCCACCAGTCGGGTTCTGCGGCGAATTCAAGATTATTAACTTCGTTCGGTCGGTGATTTTCTCGTTGAGTTCGTTCGGATCAAAACTGAACCCACGGGCTTCTCTAAGCTGGATAGGCACTGGCACCGCACCGTTCGCCTTAATTTGAGACTCATAGATCGGGAAACCAGGGTTCGGGTATATCACTTCATCATTCTTGCCAAAGTCAGTTGTAGCAAGAATCGAATACATAATAAACGGCTTTGCTCCAGCCCCAACAACAATATCATTGGCCTCAAAGCTCGTTCCCCTCGTTTGGTTCAAGTACCCACAAATTGCCTCTCTCACCTCGACTATTCCGGCTGATGGGGTGTATCCGTGCTTGCCCGCCTTGATCGCCTCTATACCCGCTTGCTGGATATTTTCCGGGGTGGGAAAATCTGGTTGCCCGATACAAAAGGACAAGATGTCCTTACCTTGCCGCTGAAGTTCACTAACTTCTGCTAAAACTACGAACGCATTCTCTGTTCCAAGACCGCTCGAACGTTGTGAGATTGAAGGCATCTTTAATTCCCCGGTTGACCTAACTGCGCATTTTCCAAAAAAGTTTCGCGCCCGCGATTTTAAAGGCGCTGAGTCTACATCAAAAAATGTCTTCGCAGAAGGTCAGGATATGTACTCGTCTGGTGCCGATAAGATAGTTCCCGCATGAAAACAGGCCCCCAATCACGGAAATTAGAGGCGAATCCTGCTAAAGTACCTATTGATTCAGAAGAAATTAGCAACACCACTGATGGAAGGATCGGAAATGTCTGAAAACAAAGATAAAAAAACTGCAGAGAAGGCGGAAAACCCGTCTCGAAGAAATCTCATTAAGTCGACGATTGGCGCAGCGATTATTGCAGCTCCTTTTATTCGAAATGCGGAGGCTGCAAAAACTACAACGTGGAAAGTGCAAACGAGTTGGGACGCCGGAACAACCGGATATAAGCTATTTGAAACTTGGGCTAACAGCTTCAAAGAAAAATCAGGGGGCGAACTCGATATTAAGCCTTTCGCAGCCAGGTCTGTCGCAGCTGATAATAGCGCGCTATTCGACGCGGTGAGAACTGGAGTACTCCAGGCAATGAATCCATTTACGATTTATTGGTCGGGAAAAATTCCAGCATCCGTATTCCTGACTTCCTACCCTGCTGGACCAGATCAAACAAGCCACTGGGACACCATGTTCTATGGCCTGGGAATGCTCGAAATGACGAGAGATATCTTCAAGAAAAAAGGTCTCTTCTACGTTGGACCAATTCAGCACGATGCCAACATCATCCACTCCAAAAAAGCGGTAAATAGTTTGGCGGACCTCAAGGGGATGAAAATTCGTTTACCTGGCGGAATGGTTTCGCAAGTATTCGATAAGTTTGGCGCCAGCACAACGAGTCTGCCAAGCTCCGATATCTATCCGGCCCTCGAAAAAGGTACAGTGGACGCTGCCGACTATGTCGGACCAGCGATCAACTATGACTTGGGATTCGCAGAAGTTACTAAGTTTATTATTTGTGTGGGGCCTCCAGGACAAACTTCACTCTACCAACCGGTAGACCTGATGGACTTAACGGTTAACATGCAAGCGTGGAAGCGTCTCTCCAACAAAATGAAAGTTTTTGTTGAAGAGCAGGTACAGACCTACTCCGTGCATCATTACGTTACCATTCAGAATGCCAATACCGTAGCAATGAATAAATTCCTAAGCAAAGGAACGACGGTCTCTCGCCTATCATCAGAAGACGTTGGAAAATTCCGTAAAGCGGCGATTCCTGTTTGGTACGAGTGGGCAAAAAAGGACAAAGACGCTTCGAAAATTTTCAAGTTGCAGCAAGACTTTATGCTCAACCCCTACATGGGTTACCTAACCAACGCTGACGTGAAGGGTATGAAGCTTTGATAAGAAGATTTTCATAAACTCGATTTAACGGCGGATAACATTTATCCGCCGTTAAAGTATCCAGATCAATCCGGAGAAAACTGTTATGGATCAAACCACCAATTTTGTACTCCCCCACTGGATTTACTGGGGATGGCTAGCGATCATGCCGCTGATATTCATGGGGATATCTAAAGGCGCGCGTATCAATGAGCTTGCCCCGAAAAATAGTGAATATGCGGCTAGTACGTTGACAAAGTTTCTTGACTGGACATCAAATGCATCGGGATTATTCGTGGCCCTTTGGACTGTGAACGCGGTTTGTGTTTACTTTTATGAAGTCATTGCTCGCTACGTTTTTGACGCCCCAACGATTTGGGCACACCAATCCTCTTACCTTCTTTTTGGTATGCAATACCTCTTGGCCGGTGGATTTGCGTTGCTGCACGGCGACCATGTTCGGGTAGATGTTGTCTATATTAAGTTACCGAAGCTTGGACAAATTGGGATGGATATTTTTACCTCAATATTTTTCTTCATTTTCTCGCTTGCCTTAGCTGGAACCTGTTGGCGATTCTTCCTTGACTCTTGGGATATGGCAGAAGTCACCGAGGAAACCTGGCAAATTCAAATGTATCCAGTGAAAGGAATGATGGTACTCGGGGCCACTCTCTTGACCCTTGCAGGAATCTCAAAGCTGATCAAAGATATTCAACTCTTCAGAAAAACGGCTGGAGGTGCAGCATGAGTACCTCAACTATATCTCCAAATACTCAAAGCACGGGTGGGCTTTGGAAATGGGTAATGATCCTCGGAACGGTTGGACTGCTCTTCATCTGCTTCGTCGAGTTCATTAATATCCTCTTTTACGATCCTTACGAGGAGGAACGATTTCTTTTCTCGCTCTCTGAAATCTTGATGGACACAGAGATCGAGGCGCTTACGTTCTTGATGTTTGGATCTCTGGCACTGCTGCTGATGGCGGGTCTACCGATGGCCTTTGTCGTTGGTGGGCTTGGAGTCGTCTTTATTTACCTTGTCGGCGGACAAACGATGGTCAACATCATCCCGACGAGAATCTTCCCGTTAATGTCAAACCCCGATCTTGCGGCAATTCCACTCTTTATCTTTATGGCTTCGATGCTAGAAAAGGCAGGCCTTATCGAAGAAATGTTTGATGTCGTTTATAAATGGATGGGAGGCCTTAGCGGAGGACTTGCTGCAGCAACTATTCTTGCATCAACCATTCTCGCGGCTATGGTTGGCGTCATCGGCGCTGCCGTTGTAACGATGGGTATTATCGCTTTGCCTGCGATGTTAAAGCGTAAATACGACCATAAAATTGCGCTGGGCTCAATCATGGCTGGGGGAACTCTGGGAATTTTGATTCCACCGTCGATTCTCGCGATCTTGTATGCAGTGATCGCGCAACAGTCAGTTGGGCAGCTCTATCTTGGATCTTTAGTGCCTGGCCTCATGCTCTCGGGACTTTACATCGCCTATGTAGTTATACGTTCTCTTCTCAACCCCAAACTTGGACCACCACTGCCGAAAGAGGAGCGTGTAGGTTTCGGAGAAAAACTGAGACTCTTTAAAAATCTGCTGGCACCGATCGTACTTGTCTTTCTAGTGTTAGGACTTCTCTTTGGAGGAATAGCAACTCCTGTCGAGGCCGCTGGGATCGGGTCATTCGGGGCGATGATTGTGTCGATGATGCATAAACGTTTCTCGCTCGAAGCCTTACGAGACGCGTCGATCACAACTGCTCGAGCATCAGCGATGGTGTTGTGGATCATTTTTGGGGCATCAGTATTTGTTGGATTTTTTATCCTTCAAGGTGGTCAGGATTTCATCACCGAGACCATCTTGGGCACCGGACTAAGCCCATACGGAGTACTACTCCTAATGTTGCTGATTCTTTTCTTCTTGGGAATGTTTCTTGATTGGGTAGGTATTCTGTTACTAACAGTTCCAATTTTCGTACCTATCATTCAGTCACTAACCTTCGATGGACTCTTTGGAATGCCTGGCGTTAGCAGCGACGTGGTGGTTTTATGGTTTGGTGTGATTTACTTAGTGAACATGCAGATGTCCTTCCTAAGCCCACCGTTTGGCTATGCACTTTTTTACTTGAGAGGTGTTTGTCCTCCTGAAATTAGTATGGCTACGATTTTCAAATCTGCATTGGTCTTCTTAGCGATTCAGGTTTTGGCCGTCTTCCTGTGTGTGGTATTCCCTGCAATCATTACTTGGTTACCCCAAGTGGTTTATGGGTAACGATAAAAGACAAAACAAAAAAGCCCGACGATGTCGGGCTTTTTTGTTTAATCATTAATACTAAGACTTCGACCACGGATCTATTTTAAAAATAAATCGCTGGATAAATTGGGGTCCTTTTTCGCAAAAACGTCTGAACTGCCAACCCTTAACCTTTTCCAGGACCTCGCTATCAAAAACACCTGGATGGTCAGCAAACACCACCTTCGCGTCTATGACGTAACCATCATCATCTACGGTTACGAGAAGTTCAATTTCACCCTCAATCTTTTGATCCTCGGCAGTACGTGGATATACAGGAAAAGGTTTCTTGCTAACCGGGCAAGGATCTTGAAACACCGACGGTAGCGGTGGAAGCTCTTCCTCTTTTTTCTTCTTCTCGGGTTTGAGCTCCGGCTTTGGAAAAGCAATCTTCGCTGGAATCTCATTTGGCAATGGCTTCGGCTGCTCAAGACGAACTGTATTCTTTATTTGTTTGAGCTCTAACTCTGGTTTCTCTTCCTCTTTTTTTCGTATTTGATTATTTGGTTTTATCTCGGACTTAGGAAGTGGTTGGTCTAGTTTTACCGTCATCACTGGCTTAGGTTGCGGTTTTTCAAATACATCCATTAACCCTTGCCAATTAAACCAGTAACCCCCCACTGGAAAAATAAACTCAATGATGAGCGCAATAAGAAACGCTTTCCAAAGCGCCAGACTCCTCTCAGATTGAACTTCACTACTACTCCATAGTGGAGCGATTTTTCGGTGACGACGAAAGAACATGAGATGTCTAAGAATTATTGCCCCGATGCTATTGCAGCAATCCCTACCGAGTTGATACCTGCACCACGAACGCTATCCATTGCATCGATTAACGTGGATAGAGGTACATCCTTATCGCCAGCGATAATTACGGCAACCTTACGGTTCTTTTTTAAATCCATCAATTTAGTCGTCAACTCAGAGGACGAGATGGTTTGCCCATTTACAATGAATTGATTATCTTTTTTCACTCCCACCGTGATCGTGGCTTCTTTAATCTCCTCGGTGGTCTTCGAGCCAGGTAAGTTCATGTCCACTCCCGTCCCGGCGATCATCTTCAGCGATATCACCACAAAGAAAATCAATAAAAACATCATGATGTCAATCATCGGGATGACTTCGACACGCGGTCGATCAGCATCCAGATAACTTCTTCTTCTCGTCATAATTTTTGCTCCCGCTAAAAGCAGATGAGATCAGGATTAGGATTCTTTTGAACCACCACCAAAAAATCGATTTAAGAGCATTGTCTTTATCAAGTCCATTTGGTGCATAGCCAAGCGAGTACGTTTATTGAAATGGTTTAAGAATAAAACTGCGACAATCGCAATCAACAGACCCGCTCCAGTGGCCACTAGAGCCTCAGCGATACCACCCGTAACCATCTTCGTCGTATTTTCTGTTGAGCCAGCAGTGCCCAATACATCAAACGCATGAACCATTCCAATAATGGTTCCAAGTAGCCCCATTAGAGGTGCTAGCGTGACAGACGTATCTAATACCCAGATACTTTTATCAATTTTCGGTAGCTGCCACATAATAGATTCTTCTAGTTGACGATCCATCGCCTCTGGATTGTCCCGGCGTGATGAAAGCGCAGAGGAGATGAGCGATGACTGAAGCGTGTCAGCATAATGAGATTCGAGCTCACGAAGTTGGTTAACGCTCTGATACTCAACTTTTTGAAGATCATGTTCCAGCGCATCTCCGCTTTTTAAAACGCGATGATAGAAATACAGACGCTCGACGATTACTGTCAACGTGATCAACAGAAGCAGCCCCATTGCAGGCAGCAACCCCCCAGACATCTTGCTAAAGTGAATGATTGTGTCAACCATCTTCCCATCCCCCATCATTTTTTATTAGATCATTCAAACCAAAAAAATTAATTAGCGTTAGCGCGTCGATACAGGTGGATAAAACGGCATTCCGTAGCGCTCAACGATACGTTTGATCTCCCCCGATTTGAGCATTTCTGCAAAAGCATCATCTATAAATTTTTTAAAATCTATCTCTCTTCTTTTAACAACCCATGCGCTATCCCAACGCATCTCGGGTACCGGTACATATCCGTCAGCCATTTCAAATTCCGCCTCTGGGCGATCCAGTTTTGCCTGGGAGATAGCACCCGACCAAATCATGCCCGCATCAACCTGCCGCTTTATGAGCGCATCGACCACTCGGTAATTCTGAAAAAAAGTCTCGTTCGGAATCGCATGCTCTTGAGCATAATCGCTCATGGGTGAATAAGCCGGAAGTCCAACCTTAACCCCTAGTTTTTTAATGTCATCCAAGCTCTTTGCTCCTCTTGCAGGGCCTTGTGTCACCAAAACAAACCCGGTACTCATAAAGGGAGCGGTAAATACCAGGTCACCACGATTCATCTGGTGATCATCATCGCCCGTAATGGTTAAGCCAAGAACAATGTCACAACGTCCGCGGTTGATAGACTGATCGTAAGCCCCTCCTGGAGCCCCAGGCCCAAACCGAGTCGACATATTTACCCACATCATCGCTACGTTCCAGTTATGTTTTTTAGCAATGGCGTTCAAGATTTCTATTTCTAAACCATCAGGCTCGTTTTTCCTCGACGTTCTGGAAAATGGCCAAAACCATCCATCGGCACAGGCTAGGATCGTATTTAATTCCTTGGTCCGATCCATGGCATTCATCTTCTCCACCTCTCCAGTGACCCCAACAGATCGATAATTTTTATATCCGGCGCGATAAAGAGGGTCAGAAAGCGGTTCAAACACCTCCGGCTCGATATATCCCATTTTCGGTCCACGGTTTCTACCGTAAACATACTCATCCTCCAACTGAATCGGCTTAGAACCATCCTGGGCGAGGACAAACACTGGTAGTTGTGCGAGTATCAGAACTAGAGAAAATAAGGAAATAAATGAGCTTCTCATTGGTATATAAATCAAAGTGGAACAGCTCTTTTGAGAACCGCCATCAAAAATGGACTTGATCTAAAAATGGTGGATTGATTCATCTATATTTACTTTAAAATCTGACTCTACAGACGTCAAAGTGGATCGATACTACACTATTTGATTAAGCAAGTTAATTATCAGAAATCAGAATGTCCAAAGAGATCGAGTCTGCAAAACTCCTAAAGAAGCAGCACAACGAGCGACGAAATTTTGAGGCGCTTCCCGAGCACCTAAATCCAGTTGACGATAACGAAGCGTATGCAATACAAGATTGTTTATTTGATTTACGCAAAGTTGAGTATGGCGACGTAGCAGGTTATAAAGTTGCCCTTACCTCCGAAGTCATGCAAACGATGCTGAGTTACCCCTCACCATTCTCCGGTCCACTACACGAGAAACTTATTTACCAAAATCCAAAAACTCTACACTCGTCTGAATATGGCCGACTTTGTATCGAGTGTGAGTTAGCGGCGGTTGTAGGTAGCGACATAAAATTTAGAGATACCCCCTACTCTGCTCAGGAAATTGAAAGTTATGTAAGCACAATCGCTCCTGCTTTAGAAATAGTAGATGATCGAAATGCGGACTATCAGTCGATCACCGAACTCGTAAGAACTCTTATCGCAGATAATGCTTGGAATGCCGGAGTAGTAGTGGGTAATCTCACAACGAACTGGCGTGATATCGATATTCGGAATATGTGCGGCACGGTTAGTATTTGCGGTATCGAAACTGGCGTTGGATTTGGAAGAGATGTCCTTGGCGACCCGATGAATGCGTTGGCTTGGTTAGCAAATAGCATCACGAGTCGAGGGAAGACGATTGAGGAAGGAATGATTATCATGACCGGGACCATGATTAAAACGCAGTTTGTGGGACCAGGGGATATTCTCGAATTTAATATCCCAGAGTTGGGTTCCGTAACTGCAAAAATAGACTAAATACATTCATGAGCTGAAGGTGCCAGTATGCCAAGAAAACTAGAAACACTCCTCACCAGTATCCGGAGATGGTTTGATATCAATATTCTTGCGATCGCTCGTGAGTTCCAGATAAGTTTTCTGCCGCCACTCATGGTTTATGTCGCTGCCGGGATATCCCCTCTCACGGCGATCGTAGGTTCGTTCTACGTAAAAGAAAGACTAGGATTGTCCGCGGAGTTTCTAGCGGCGCTAGGATTTTGGGCTATGCTCCCGTGGGCTCTGAAAATGCCTATCGGACATTTGGTGGACCTTCTTTGGAAAATCAAAAGTGCATTCGTGTATTTAGGTGCGCTAATGATTGCCACCAGTCTGATTATTATGATCGCGCTTCTCGGATACACAGAAGAAATGACGGCGATCGCTTCCGCAGAGGTATGGTTTATCACGTCGTCCTTGCTGGCTCCAGTTGGTTACGTCTTACAAGATGTCGTTGCTGACGCGATGACCGTTGAAGCTGTGCCTCGCTTCGACCGAGAGGGGCTGGAGATCGATGAGGCAACAATTCGATCGATGCATACAACGATGCAGTTACTGGGCAGGCTTGCGATTATCGTTGGAGGTATGTTAGTGGCGATGCTCAATGTCATTATGATGGATGGAGTATCGGCGCTCTCAGAAGCAGGGAAATTAGAGGCTTATTTATCGATATATCAAATTGCCCTAGTGATCCCGATTTCATCGGTTATCGGCGTTTTATTGTCAGCGGTTATTCGTCGTAAAAAAATAAAAACACTTATGCAATCGGGAAAATCAAAAGATGACTCTCTAAGTCTAGTCGAGTTTAAAACAGAAAAAACGGATGTTAATTGGTGGATACTTGGCGGAGGTCTGGCTTTTGCCATTTTGTCTGTGAGCGTCGGGCTCGCAGATATACCAGCTGCACAGGAAATCATTTTTGTAATTTCCTCAGCAATTATTCTCTTTCTGATGTCGATGCTGATGAAGGAATTGTCTAAGGAATCTCGACGTATTTTGATTGGTACTGCAGTTATAATTTTCGCATACCGCATGGTCCCCCTTCCTGGACCTGGCACCACCTGGTGGGCAATCGATGTCCTTGAATTTGACCAGGCATTTATTGCAAAACTATCCCTGATTGCATCTTTCCTTGCACTCTTCGGAATGATTATTTTCCGAAAATTCATGGCCGAGAAATCGATAGCCTACGTGATCGGAGCTTTAGCTATCGTTGGAAGCTTACTGATGCTGCCGGATATCGCGATGTTTTATGGATTCCACCACTGGACCGCCAACGCGACGAATGGGATCGTTGATCAGCGCTTTATCGCCGTAATAGATACCGCGATGGAGTCACCCCTCGGACAAATCGCGATGGTGCCGATGCTTGCCTGGATAGCAAATTCAGCCCCAACGAAACTCAAAGCAACCTTCTTTGCAGTGATGGCATCGTTTTCAAACCTCGCTCTTTCGGCAGCGCAGCTGGGAACCAAGTATTTGAATAAAATTTATACGGTTAGTAGAGAGGTTAAAGACTCTGCATCAGGCCTGGTTTCCACACCAGCCGATTATTCGGAAGTTGGAGCACTCCTCATCACTGTTGCGATCATAGCCATATCCCTCCCACTTGCATCTATCGCATTTGTCAGATTTATGCGAATGAAGAGTGCATAAACTTTAAAGGATGTGAAAAATGTTTAAGTCGATTTCCATTCGGAATACCAAAGCTTTGGAAGCTGTGATCAGTTCGCTTGATGACGGTACTAAAAAATATAACGACCTCCGGGTGAGTTTTAACGATAGCAATCTTAAAATCAGCAGGCGTCAGGGACCGGCTATTCTGAGTGGATTCTTTCCGATATTTGTTGGGACCCTTAAAATTAAAGATGGAACGACGCTCTTAAACGGCTATTTTCGATTTCATATGATTGCGGTTGGTTTGCTACTCGGCTTTATCGGCTCTTCTTTGATTAACCTCTTCAACATACTCGCACAAAATAACGGTGATGCTAGCGTAATTGAGCTTCTTCTTAGCCCGCGAGCACTATTTGAACTACAATTTTCTGGACTCTGTATTTTGGTGGCGATTTTTGCATGGCTCGGAGGAAAACCCTTCCGACAAAGAATACAGAATTTAATTATTGAAGCGTTCGAATAATTAAGCGCTTAATTATTTTTCAAAACCTCCGACGTACATTCGATTCCACGTCGGGCTGATGATGATCTGATTAACACAGGCATTTTTCGGTAACTCACTTACATACTTAATCGTGCTTGCCATATCATCGAGTTGAAGCATCCTAGCTCGCTCTTCTTCACTGGGGGGAATGGGTCTCGTATCAAGGATTGGAGTCGCCACCTCACCAGGACAAATTGCGCAGGCGCGAATTCCATTCACACCCTCTTCCATATTGATCGTTTCGGTAAGTGCTATAACCCCACTCTTGCTGGCGTTGTAAGCAGCTCCAGTCAACTTCGTGTGGTAGACCCCCGCCCAAGATGAAACATTAATTATTAGACCATCCGATTGAGCTCTCATTGTCGGCATAACAGAGTGCACCGTATTGAAAATGCCATCTAAATTTGCACGGATAACCTTTTGCCATCCCTCTTTACTTTGATTAGCCCAATAACGCTCTGGAACATTCATGCCTGCGCTGTTAACCAAAATATCTATCGTTTTAAAGTCCTCGAGGATCTTGCGACTACACGATTCCACCATTTCAACGTTTGTGACATCGAGCGGGATGACACTCGAACTGCCCCCGCGATTGCGTATCTCGGATGCTACATCTTCTAATTTTTCAGTTCTTCTTCCAGAGAGAACAACCATCGCTCCGGACTCGCTAAGCGACAACGCAGCAGCCTTCCCTATTCCAGTTCCAGCTCCCGTGACCCACGCTATTTTTCCAGATAATTTTTTCATGCTGTAAGTATTGTCTAGAGGTATTTTTTCATTTCTCGCGCGGACTCAGAGATCGCATCGTTAGCAGCATCAAGAACTTTTCCCATGAGGTAGAAACCATGAATCATTCCCTCGTAATTCGAAAGCTTGACTCGATTACCCCCTTCGATCAAAGCCTGCGCATAGCTGACTCCCTCATCTCTGAGGGGATCAAAACCCGCAACAATTACCAAGGCTGGAGGCAAGTTTGAAAGATCACTCTCCACAAGAGGTGCGTAACGAATATCTTTCGTATCTTTCTGAGTCCGAAGATATTGCTTAAAAAACCACGTAATCGTTCGTCGTGTAAGCAAATACCCTTCGGAAAATTCGTGATGGGATCGAGTTTCTGGCTCAGGCGCCACACAAGGATAGACGAGCAATTGGAACCTCAGCTTTGGATATCCCTCGTTTCTCGCCAATAGCGCTACAACAGCCGCAAGATTACCCCCAGCGCTATCACCACCAACTGCAATACTCGTCACATCGCACCCGATTGAATTTGCATTGTTCGCAACCCATTTGGTAGCCGTCCAACAGTCCTCAACTGCCGCCGGGAACTTGTGCTCCGGCGCGAGGCGATAATCTACCGACACCACGACCATATCAGCCTCGTTCGCGAGGGCACGACACGCTGAATCGTGCGTATCCAGGTCCCCGATTACAAATCCCCCACCGTGAAACCAGACTAAAACTGAAAACAACTCATTTTCTTTGGCTGGACGCGGCGTGTAAATTCTTATGCTTATAGGGCCACCCGAACCAGGAATTTTTTCATCTCTGGACTGGTAGATATCAATCTCCGGTTTGGCTCTCTGCGTCCTTTTGACGTATTCGGCACGCGCCTCATCAGGCGTGAGCTGCCACATCTCTGGAGCTCCAGATTTTTGAACCATATCCAGCAATTGTCGAGCTTGAGGATCTAGCGCCATACATTACACCTTTTCATTATCGCGAAATCGCAACTTAAATGTTCCCGTAGCTCTCGCCAGAGTGACGCCTGCTTCATCAGACAGCTCACCCTCAACATACAAAAGCGACCGTCCAATTTTTCGGGCCATAGCACTTGATCTCACAAGACCAACAGCAGGTCTTAGAAAGTTAGTCTTCGACTCAATGGTCGTAGCACCAATTGCGTCCTTGTCGACTGACTTGGCACTCATCCCCATCGCCATATCTAACAAACTCATCACGATCCCACCGTGGGCACTATTCCACGAATTCAGGTGCTCCTCACGAATTTCTAACGTAATCGTCGCTCGACCGTTTGCCTGCTCCTCAGTTCTGACCCCTAAGTGCTCAGCGAATGGGACATAAATATCAATACCAGTTGTAATTTTCTTCATCGACAGTTTTTACTTCGAGGAAATTAAACCGAAACAAAGCCTCCATCAACTGCGATGATCTGCCCGGTAATAAACGCAGAGGCATCGCTAGCAAGTAACGCGGCAACCCCCTTGAGATCCTCTTCCCCTCCTAATTTCTTCATCGGAGTTGAATTCATAATGTGCTCCTCAGCCCGATCAATCATGCCGGCCGACATCTTTGAAGGGAACACTCCCGGCGCAATTGCATTGACCGTGATGTTGTAATGCGCCCATTCTGCTCCTAGAGATCGCGTGAAGTTCACAACTCCACCTTTACTAGAATTGTAAGCAATTGTCGGCATAAACCCTGGCTCTGTACCAACCAAACCAGCAATCGATGCGATATTAATTATCTTTCCATATCTGTTTGGAATCATCGATAATTTTCCAACCTGCTGGCTTAGATAAAAAGGAGCGGTAAGATTGAGATTCACGACCTTATGCCAAGCATCCAGTGGGTGATCCTCAGCTGGAGAACCCCATGCAGCACCGGCATTGTTGATAAGGATATCGATTTTTTTATGGCGATCGATAATCCCACTCACGAGTGGAGCAGTCGCTTCTGTATCCTGCAAATCGTTTACGACCGTCTCGGCCTTCACGTTCATACCTCGGAGATGTTCACGAGCCTGATCCAACTCATCTGACTTTCTAGCCGTTATAACGACCGTAGCTCCTAACTCACCGAGAGCCTCTGCCATCTGCAATCCGAGACCGCGAGAGCCTCCAGTTATCAATGCTACCCTACCATCTAGGTCAAACAGCTTCTTTAAACTCATTCGTCTTTTCTCCAAACTCCAAATTTATTGATTCTCAATACGTAATTTTATCAAGTGAATTTTTAATGCGTATTGCACTCCGCTAGGGTGAAAAATTGATTAGTCGCCAAAGATCTTATGATCTTCGATCAACTTTAATAAGTGCGGGGACACCACCCAATGCGAACCCAAGGAGCCTGCGGCGAAGTCTCGAATTCCCTCAGCGACTTTTTCAAGACCAATGGTATTCGCATAAAACATCGGGCCTCCCCTGTATCGAGGAAATCCATAGCCAAACGCATAAATCACATCGATGTCCGATGCCCTTTGAGCAATACCCTCACTCAAAATATTTGCACCTTCGTTTACCAGGGCAAACATAAGTCTTTCAACAATTTCTTGACTTTGAATCTCTCTTCTCTGTATGCCTTTATTTGCTGAATGAGCAATGACAATTGCATTTACTTCCTCATTCACCAGCGGAGTACGGCTGCCGTTCTCGTACTTGTAATATCCCTGGCCTGTTTTTTGCCCAAACCATCCTCTCTCGCATATTTCATCTGGAATGCTCACGTAACGCTGATCAGGATGTCTAGTTTTTGACTTTCTTTTTCTAATAGCCCAACCAATATCCAAGCCCGCTAGATCACCCATCCGAAAAGGCCCCATGGCAAAACCAAACGACTCGATCGCTTTATCCACCTCATGAGGAAGCGCCCCCTCTTCGATGAGATATTCTGCCTCTCGGATGTATCGGTGAATCATTCGGTTGCCAACAAACCCATCACAAACACCAACACACACAGGTACTTTCTTAATCCGCTTTCCGATGGCCATCGCGGTAGCTATTACACTGGGTGAAGTTTTCTCTCCACGAACCACCTCAAGTAATTGCATAACATTTGCAGGGCTAAAGAAATGCAGGCCAATGACTCTTTCAGGACGACTGGTCACAGCTGCAATTTCATTAATGTCGAGCGTTGAAGTGTTAGTCGCAAGAATGGCGTCTCGCTTCGCTATCGAGTCCAAAGAGCTAAACACGGATTTTTTTATTTCCATTTCCTCAAAAACAGCCTCGATAATGAGATCTGCTTCGGCCACATCTTCCAACTTCGTTGAGCCTCTTATTAAACCAATTCTCTTGTCGCGTATTTCGCTCGAAAGCTTTCCCTTGGAGACTGTCGCATCATAATTTCTTTTTATGGTTTCAAGCCCACGCGTCAGATTGTGGTCATCAGTATCAATGATGACAACGGGAATACCAGCATTAGCGAAACTCATCGTGATGCCGGTCCCCATCGTTCCAGAACCCACAACTGCAACCGCATTCACAGCTAACTGGGACTCGTTTTTTGCAACACCAGAGACTTTATTAGCCTGCCGCTCAGAAAAGAATAAATGACGGAGCGATTTTGATTCATTAGAAACAACTAATTTTTCAAACTCTTCACGCTCAACTTTCAAACCATCCGAAAAAGGAAGGGTAAGCGCGGCCTTTACGCACTCGACAATTGCCATTGGCGCTGGATAACCGCGCCACCGAGATGCAATATCTTCCCTTGCTTTCCCAATAAATTCGTCAACACTTTCGCTCATCGAGACTTCTAATTGGCTCGCGCGTTTAATGGGTTTTCCCTCTTTGATTATTCGTCTCGACCACCTAAGTGCCTCATCATATAAATCACCCTCTACGAGGTGCTCTACTATTCCCAAATCGAATGCATTTTTCGCCCCGATAAAATCACCATTAACCATTAGAGGTAACGCACGCTGGGGGCCAATAATGCGAGGCAATCGTTGCGTGCCACCTGCGCCAGGAAGAATTCCCAACTTAACCTCCGGAAGAGCGAGAACCGCATCAGCACTCGCAATTCGGTAATGACACGTCAGCGCCAGCTCAAGCCCACCACCCATTGTTGGTCCCGAGATCGCTGCAATAATCGGTTTTGTGACCGTATCCATATAGGCCAACAAGTCACGCAGAGTCGCTAGGTCAGGATCTTTAGGTTTACCAAATTCAGAAATATCTGCGCCACCAGAAAAATTCTTTCCAGCACCGAGGAGCAAAAAACCGCTAACTGAGGGGTCATGCTCACCCTCTTTAATAGAATCGAGAATCCCTTGAATCACGCCCTTATTAACAGACAGCGCATTTACCGGTGGATTATCAATTTTTATCGCTCCAATATTTCCCTTGACCTCATAGTGAATCAATTCAGTCATTTCTAGTTTCCTTAATTTACGATTTTTTTGAGGGGGCTCTAAACTTCAAGCCACTCTTGGCGAACCGTAGCATTTGCATCGAGCTCCTCGGGAGTGCCATGAAAAACAATGTTACCGTGGCCCATCACATAGACCCGGTTGGAAATTTTTAAGGCGATCGTCAACTTTTGCTCGACCAGCAATATAGAAATCCCACGACTCGAAATCTCCTCAAAAAGACCAGCCATTTGCTCTACAATTTTTGGCGCTAACCCCTCGGTTGGCTCATCGATCATGATCAAATCTGGATCCCCCATCAAAGTACGACAAAGAGTCAGCATTTGTTGTTCGCCACCCGACAGTACACCGGCTGGCGCGTTGACACGCTCCTCAAGCCTCGGGAATAAGTTGTACATGTCACGCTCAGACCACCGGCTTGATGCTCTTCCACTTTTGATACCCAGTAATAAATTTTGCCTAACCGTTAAATCAGGGAAGATTTCTCGATTCTCTGGAACATAACCCAGCCCCCTACGAGATATTTGGTAAGTTGGTAGCGATTCAATTGCCTCCCCCTTAAACTGAATCGACCCACTCCGGATAACCTGTCCCATAATTGCCTTGATCATTGTGGAGCGTCCAACCCCATTTCTGCCAAGTAGACTAACAATTTCTCCAGAACCGACACTGAGGTCCACACCATTCAAGATGTGGCTCTTGTCGTAATAAGCGTGTAGTCCCGAAACCACTAAAATTGGATCAGTCACTTAATGCACACCTTCTTGCGTACCGAGGTACGCATCCTTAACCAATTGATTAGATCTAATTTCACTTGGGCTACCAGTCGCGATAATTTCCCCATAAACTAAAACCGATATCCGGTCGGCCAAATCAAATACAACCCCCATATCGTGCTCAACCATAAGCAATGTCTTTTGCGTGGTAACTTTGGATATTAGCTCCACAGCCGCGTTTGTTTCCGCGCGACTCATCCCGGCCGTTGGCTCATCAAGAAGTATCACGTCTGAGCCTGACGCTATCGTGATTCCGATCTCTAGAGCGCGCTGCTCTGCATAAGTCAATTCACCTGCTAACTTCTCTCCTCGATCTCCCAAACCAATCAGTTCGATGATCTCATCCGCTCGCTCGCGTACACTTCGAATCGTAGATATACGCCTGAACAAGGAATATCGATATCCTAAAGACCAAAGCGTTGCACAACGAATGTTCTCGTAGACACTCATTTTCGGGAATATATTGGTGATCTGAAAACTTCTCGACAATCCAGATCTATTAATATTCTGCGGATCTAAATTAGTAATATCCTGACCTTTCAACTCTATCCGGCCTGCTGATAATCCATATCGACCGCTTATCAAATTAAAAAGAGTGGATTTTCCTGCGCCATTGGGCCCAATAATTGCGTGCCTCTCACCCTCGAAGATATCGAGAGATACCCCATTAATTATGGAGGTGCTACCAAAGCTTTTACGAACCTCGCTAAGTCTCAAAGAAACGTTTTGGTTCACACGAAACCTCTCTTCCTGAGCTCAAGGTCGAGAGATGCCCAAACACTCTTCACACGTCTTTGAGCGAATCTAAAAACAACAAGACCGACAACAATTAATACCAGCGACGAGGACCACGAAACCAACGCACTCATCCCCAGTATCGCGCCGCCTCGATATAAAATTTCAATCACCGCTATCGTGCCGACGATCAAAGGTGCAGACGCGAGAAAAATAATTAAATAACTCGACGCCAAAGATTTGAATAAACGAGCTTTAATGACCGGCGCATGCACCGCCAAGATGTTCGCGATTCCACCAGGGGAGTACAAAATAATTATCAAAAAGAAAAGCCCAAAATAAAGCAACCACGCCTGGGTGTAAGTCGAAAGCGCTGATTGAAGCAACGTGACTAACACCGCCCCAATTATTGGACCCCAAAAATGATTAATCCCGCCAATGAACGCCATGAGTACTACATTTCCCGACGCCATCAAACCAAGCGCCTCCGCGGTTATGATCTCATAGTTGACTGTTGCAAGCGCCCCCGCAACGCCAGCAAAAAATCCCGATAACGTCATCATCAGCCAACGCACCCTCACCGGGTTATAGCCAATAAACTTGACCCGCTCTGGGTTATCTCTAACGGCATTCGCAAGCCTCCCAAGCGGAGTTCGAGTAATTGCATACATACCCATCATCGATATTAAACACCACCCTGCAATCAGGTAGAAAACTTGGATCTGTGGGCCGTAAGAAATCCCAGCTACTACACCACCGGCCGTTCGGTTCGTTACGATTCCGCCTTCCCCACCAAAGAATGTGGTAAACATTAGCGCGCTCGCTGCCACCATTTCAGCAATCCCGAGCGAGATCATCGCGAATGGCGTTCCCGCCCTCCTTGTCGTGACAAACCCCAAAACCAAAGCGAAAAGAAGTCCCGTGATACCTCCCACAATCGGCACAAATGTAATCGGAAACCAAAAGGCGCCCTGATCAATAAAATTTACGATATGAGCTGTGACGAAAGCTCCAAGTCCGAAATACACGGCGTGCCCAAAAGATAGCAAGCCGGTTTGACCGAGCAGCATGTTGTAGGAAAGTACAAATATGATGGCGATCCCCATCTGGGAGAGCATCGAGAGAGAGAAACCACCGTCGAAAACCATCGGGAGTAGAACGAAAGAAAGCGCCACCAATGCCCAAAAGATAATTCTCTTTTTTGAAAACACACGAGCCATTTTAAGTCTCCCGGTTTCCCATCAGCCCACGCGGTCTAACGATTAACATCAATACCATTAGCAAATAAGGCAGTACCGGGGCCGTTTGTGAAATTGTGATCGAGAGGCCAGAGTGCCAGAAGGAATCTTCCGAAATCGATAAACCAAAAAGATTAAGAAAATCAAGTAAAGATAAATTAAGCGCAACCGAAAACGTTTGTATCGCACCAATAATCAGCGACGCTATGAAGGCTCCAACAAGCGATCCCATACCACCAAAAACCACCACGACAAAAACGATAGATCCCACAGCAAATGCCATACCAGGTTCGGTGATGAACATATTTCCACCCAAGACTCCAGCGAGCCCCGCCAACGCACAACCCCCAGCAAATACGAACATGAATACGCGCGGCACATTGTGGCCAAGTGCCTCAACCATACTCGGATGAGTCAGAGACGCTTGCACGATGAGTCCCACACGGGTTCGAGTCAGCAAGAGATAGAGCGTGATGAGCATCACCACAGACACCAGCATCATAAACGCACGGTACGCGGGGTACTGTGTTGTGAAAAGCGTAAATAATGTGAAGTCAAGTCTCTCCGGGATACGATAATTCACCGGCGCTCGTCCCCATACCAAGTGAACGACTTCCTCGATAACGTAAGCTAATCCAAAGGTAAAAAGTAGTTCTGCAACATGTCCAAATCGGTGGACTGCACGCAAACCGAAACGCTCGGTGAACGCACCAATTACACCCACAACTAGAGGAGCTAAGAACAAAGCAATCCAAAAACCAGTGTAAGCGCCGATCTGATAAGCAAAGTAAGCGCCGAGCATATAGAAGCTCGCATGCGCAAAATTCAAAACCCCCATCATGCTGAATATCAGAGTCAATCCTGATGACAACATGAAGAGTAACAATCCGTAGGACAGACTGTTTAAAAGCGTGACAAGAAAGAACTCCAAGATATCTCCGTTGATTAAAAACTAAACTTATCCCAGAGCATATCAAGAGTCAGGGAATAAAGTTCACAGCATGCATGCGCAGCATGCTTCATTATAAACACACTCTCTCAATTCCGAGGGGCTGGAATATTTCGTGCCATAATGATCTGGAAACAATCAGACCTCTTTAACAAACCTCAAAAGGAATCGTGAATGATGTTCGGCCAGATGATGGAGTTTCCCCTTCTCATTTCTACGATGCTGACCCACGCGGAGAGATATACCGGTGAAGCGGAAATAGTCAGCCGGATGGTAGATGGGAGCCTACATCGATACACCTATCGTGATGCGCACAAAAGAACGAAGCAACTCGCAAATGCATTAGTTAAGCTGGGCGTGAATCAGGGCGATCGAATAGGAACTCTTGCTTGGAATACGCACCGCCATTTTGAGGCCTATTTCGGAATAGCGGGGATAGGCGCTATCAGTCATACGGTTAATCCAAGACTATTCCCAGAGCAAATTTCCTACATTATCAACCACGCTAGTGACCGATTTTTATTTGTAGATGAAACATTTGTACCCACTCTTGAGGCTATTGGTGATCAATTGACATCCGTCGAGAAAATTTTCGTGTTAACAGCGAATGAAAATTTCTCCACAAAATTAAAAAATTGGGAGCCTTACGAATCTCTAATCAAAAATGAAAGTACTGAATTTGAATGGCCTCAGTTTGACGAGCGTAGTGCATCTTCGCTGTGCTACACATCCGGAACAACTGGCAACCCGAAAGGGGTGCTCTACAGTCACCGATCGACACTTCTACATGCGTACACAGCAGCAATGCCAGATGGTTTGGGCGTTTCTAATCGAGATGTCGTTCTGCCAGTCGTGCCGATGTTCCATGTAAATGCTTGGGGGCTACCGTATATTTGCTCCATGATGGGAGCGAAAATAGTATTTCCTGGGCCATTTATGGATGGCGCAAGTATTTGCCAACTCATCAATGATGAGAAGGCTACGCTCTCAGCTGGCGTGCCAACAATATGGTCTGGGGTACTGAATTATCTGGATGAGAAAAAATTATCGATACCCTCTTTGAAGCGCGTAGTGATAGGTGGCTCTGCCTGCCCTGAGGCAATGATTCGAACGTTTCTTAAAAAACATCAAGTAGATGTTGTCCAGGGTTGGGGGATGACTGAGCTGAGCCCATTGGGGACGATGAATACGCTCAAAGCAAATCAGACCTCCCTCACCGATGATGAGAAAATCAAATTAAAAGCCAAACAAGGGAGAGTGCTTTTTGGGATCGATATGAAAATTATCGACGAAACTGGAGACGAGCTTCCGTGGGATGGAAAAGCGTTTGGAGACCTTTTGGTTCGCGGCCCCAATGTACTAAGCAACTACTTTCAAAATGAAGATCCAATCTTAATCAAGGATAAAAATAATCAGGAATGGTTTGCGACTGGAGATGTTGCAACCATTGATCCTGACGGGTTTATGCATATCACCGATAGATCAAAAGATGTCATTAAATCTGGCGGAGAATGGATTAGCTCGATTGAGCTCGAAAACACAGCGGTCGCGCACCCGGACGTATTAGAGGCAGCCGTAATAGCTGCATACCACCCAAAGTGGGAAGAACGACCTTTGTTGATTGTGGTTAAGAAATCTGGCACGAACCTTCAAAAGGATGAACTTCTCAACTTTTTTGATGGCAAGGTCGCAAAATGGTGGATGCCAGATGATGTCGTTTTTATCGACGAAATTCCTCACACCGCCACGGGAAAAATTCTCAAAACAAAACTGAGAGAGGACTTTCGAGATTACAAACTACCCGAAAAGTAGAATCGATTAGTAACCCCGTTCCCTATCTACAACTCCATTAGGAGATTGCCTGGACTCGATCAGACAGATATTCGAGATAATTTGATCAGAAGCCTCTTCCGCAAGGGTAACCCCTGAGATATGAGGGGTAATCAAAACGCTTTCTCTTTTCCAAAATGAACTTTTAGGTGAGAGCGGTTCACTCGCAAAAACATCAAGCATCGCCCCCGCTAACCGTCCGGAGTCAATTGCTTTTTCTAGATCCGACTCAATAACGTGTCCCCCGCGACCAAGATTTATAAAGTAGCTACCTGGCCGCATCCTGCTGAAGAATCGCTCGTCGCAGAGTCCCCGCGTTTCGGCCGTGAGTGGTAATACATTTATAACCAACTGCGAGGATGCAAGAAAATCATCAAGTTCAGTCATACCAACATAGACTTCTGTATCAACATTGGACTTCGAGGAATTCGCCCAGCCAATCACAGGAAAACCGAGATTCTCCAGGTCAGTTGCTATGACACGTCCAATCGTACCGAACCCAAGCACACCGACCGTAAAACTATTAGCGAGAGTAACCGGTAGTGGCGACCATTTTTCTTGTGCCTGCAATCTCCTGTATTCAAAAAACTGTCGTTGAAAATGCAGCACTCCGTAAATCGCGTAATGCGACATTTGCCTTGCAAGGCCGGCATCCAACAGTCTAACAATTGGAATGTCCGCTGGAATAGAATTATCGGCGAGTAACGAGTCCACTCCAGCTCCAAGCGAAAATATTGCTTTGATATTGACGAGGGATTTAAAACAATCTCGAGGGGGATTCCATACGACTGCGTATTCGACGTCTGAGGGATCTTTAATTTCTGGCCAACACTCGACCCGAAACTGCGGAAGCCCTCTCTCTAATAGGCCTCTCCACTTTCTAGGATCATCAAACTCACTAAAAAAGAGTATCGACTTCCTCAAATGCTCCCCCGCAATAGGTTCAGTCAATATTAATTTCCAAATTATCGATTAGACGTGTCGCCCCAAGCTTCGCAGCACCCAATACCACTAATTTTTTCTCATCGAGACTAGGCCTTGCCAACCCTTTCTGCGCCCTAATCACTACATAGTCGACATTCCAACCATGCCGCGCCAGGAGTGAGCCTGCAAGATACTCCATCGCGACATATTTTCTATCGCCGCCCCGGATAGCCTCCTCAATTTGTAACATAGCCTGTCTGAGTCTTGGAGCCTCAGCTCGTTCCGACTCAGATAAATATCGATTCCTAGAAGACAACGCAAGTCCGTCATCCGCACGCACTGTCTCAGCCGGTATGATCTCAATCGGAAAACTTAGCTGCGCCGTCAATTCCCGAATAATTGCTAATTGTTGATAATCTTTTTTTCCAAAGACAGCCATTTGTGGCTGAACAGCATTGAAAAGTTTCGTAACAACAGTACAGACACCCCGGAAATGTCCAGGGCGGAAGCGACCCTCGAGTCTATTCGCAATCTTGGGTGGATCAATGAAAAACGTCTGAGGCTCAGGGTACATTTGAGTTTCATCTGGACAGAACACGATGTCGTTCCCCAAAGCTTTCAACTTTTCGCAATCATCTTCGAAGGTTCTGGGGTATTTTTCGAAATCCTCGCCTTGTCCGAATTGCAGTCTATTCACGAAGATCGTCGTGACTACAAGTGGCGCGCGCTCCTTTCCAATCTTAACCAAACTCAAGTGACCATCATGAATATTACCCATCGTCGGTACACAACAGATTTGAGACTCGCCACCAAGGCGAGCTCTCAATTCTTTTAAGTTACGCACGACTTGCATGTCAGATTTAATCTCTTAAAAACAGTGCTCGGGAGCAGGAAAGGCGCCGCTTTTCACTTCCTCGACGTACTTCTTAACGGCCTCAATAATGCTAGGAGAACCATTCATGAAGTTTTTAACAAACTTTGGTTTCCTTCCTTGATAGATATCAAGCATATCGTATAGGTTTAAGATTTGTCCGCTACAGTCTGGACCAGCTCCAATGCCAATCGTAGGAATAGTAAGGGACTCTGTTACCCTTCTGCCCACTTCATTCGGAACCAGCTCAAGAACGAGAAGCGATGCGCCTGCAGCTTCGAGAGCTTTTGCAGACCGCACCAAAGACTCGGCCGCATCTTCTGTTTTTCCCTGAACTTTAAAACCACCCAAGGCGTGTACAGACTGTGGAGTAAGCCCAATATGCCCGCAAACTGGGATACCTCTATCGACGATAAACTTGACCGTCTCCGCCATTATTTCTCCACCTTCAAGCTTCACCATGTGCGCTCCAGCAGCCATGAGCTCAGCGGCATTGTCAAAGGCTTGCTCGGGACTGCGCTGGTAACTTCCGAAAGGTAGATCTCCCAAGATGAGCGCACGATTCGCTCCTTTTGCAGCACAGCGAGTGTGATAAACCATATCCTCCATCGTTACGCCCAACGTCGAATCATCTCCTTGGATAACCATCCCTAATGAATCTCCGATAAGAAAAATGTCTACACCTGCCGCATCCAACATGCCGCCGAAACTTGCATCAGTACAGGTTAGCATTGTGATTCGATCCCCCTCGGATCTCATTTTTTGAAGGGTTGAGGTCGTTACTCTGGCCATACTTACTCCTTATATAAAAAATCCAACTCTCGACGGTTTATCTCGAGTCGATTACGGTCACTGTTCGGCCCAATGGTTAAGGACCTTAGTACCCTAGTTTGGTCTGTTTAATTTTTTGTTAACGATTATTAAGATTTTCTAATACGCTCGATCACCAGCTCAAGATCTGATTCGCAATTCGCTAAATTCAACCGATCCGTATTGATTCGAACTACGGGGGACGAATTATACTCTTCAAAGAAACTTTGGTAGCGCGCCGCCAACCGAAAAACATAGCCATCGGTCATCGAAACCTCAAAATCAGCCCCGCGATTATTTATTCGTTTCGAAAGACTTGTATCAGATCCCTCGAGATAGATAACCAAATCAGGCGAAGGCGCTTGACCGATCAGCATCGAGCGCAGTTCCAGATAAAGATCTCTCTCACGAGCATCAAGATTAAGGTCAGAAAAAATAATATCTTTAAAAAAACCAAAATCCGAAATTACCCCAGTAGCCTCTTGTCCTCTTTTTAAGAGAAACGCCAAATGCTTACTTCTTTCCAGGAGAAACGCTAACTGCACCTTCAAACGATAACCCTTCGGATCTGAATAAAAATCTTTTAAAAAGATGTTCTTTTCTGGCTCCTCAAGTAAAACTTGAAATTGAAGCCTTTCAGCCAGTTTTTTGACGAACGTAGTCTTGCCAACCCCTATGGGCCCCTCAACGCAAATGTATTTTAGGCTCTCGAGATTCATTCTTGCAAACCCTTATCCTCAATAACGGATGAAATCCGATCTCTCGATTCGTTGACCCAAAACTCTCGGAAGCAAATCTGCGATTCGAACCCCACTCGGGAGCACGAAGTTTGGCGCGATTTCTTGCAATGGTACCAACACGAACGCTCGATCCAACATCCTAGGATGCGGGATAGTTACATCGGCGGTTTTGCAAAAAAGTCCCCCATACAATAATAAATCTAGGTCAATAATTCTCGGCCCATTTAAGAACGAGCGTATCCGGCCAAACTCCTGCTCGATGTCATGCAGTTCATCGAGTAAACGAAAAGCGCCGATCGAACACTTTGCGCTGCAAACGATATTTACGAAATCATCTTGATCCTCAAAACCCACTGGTGCCGTTTTGTAAAAGGAGGAGACCTCTCCGAGCAACACTCCCGGTATCTTTTCAATTTTTTTTAGGGCCTCACAAATTTTGCCAGTAGGATCACCTAGGTTCGCACCAAGACCAACGTAAGCAGTGACTGCTTTCATTAACGATTCTCAGTCAATATCCGATCATCGGTGTTACGAGGTTTTCTGCGTCTTCTGCGGCGGCTAGTTTTTTTATCATCAACGTCATCCACCATGCTTCTTTGAAGTTCACTATCCGCAAACTGGAATTCATCCCACCAACGAACAAGCTCACTGTCGACTTGCCCAACTTGCGACCGAAGCTCTAGAAAATCAAAACCCGCTCTAAAACGAGGATGTCTGATTGCGCTAAGCGCTCTTTTCCCAGATCTGTTGAGTAAACGTCCCTGCAGATACCAAATATCCCTAATATCCGCGATCAGGCGTTTCGGAATTAATAACTGATTTTCCCTCTGATCCGTGACCATATCTATCGATTGAGCAAGTCTCATCATCGGTCGATCCGTTACATCATTTTTCAACCATTGCCGATGAACTTCAGGCCAAAGAATTGCCGCAAAAATGAAGGAGGGAGACACCGACTTCCCCTGAGCGATTCGCTCGTCAGTTCGAAGAAGAACCAAGTTTATAAACGACTTATCATCCGTCTCAATGTAGTTTTTCTTTAGGGATGGCAAAAGAATTGTATGAAACTTAAACTTTACTAACTGGTCGACCGTATCCTTCGCAGCCCCCCCTTTTAGGATTTTCATCAACTCATCAAAAAGTCTCGCATCTGGAATATCAAGCAGTAGTTTTGATAGCTTCTTAAAGGGTGCTTGCGTTTTGTCCTCAATTTTCAAATTTAACTTAACTGAAAGTCGAATTGCTCGCAACATTCGAACCGGGTCCTCCCGGTAGCGCTCAGATGGGACACCAATCATCTTCAACGACTTACGATGAAGATCGGCATACCCCGAACAAAAATCTAATACCTCTTCAGTTTCTGGGTCGTAGTAGAGCGAGTTAGCTGTAAAATCTCGCCGCTTGGCATCCTCTTCGATACTTCCAAAGTTGTTATCCCGAAGCACTCGACCAGACCGGCCACTGCTCTTTTCAGATTCTTTCGAGGAAACGGCCCTGAAGGTTGAAACCTCAATAATTTCGGGACCAAAATACACATGTACCAACTGAAATCTACGTCCAATAATTCTAGATCTTCGGAAAATACTTCGAATTTGCTCCGGGGTGGCATCGGTAACAACATCAAAATCTTTTGGTTGCTTTTTTAGAAGTAGATCGCGAACCGCACCACCAACGACATAGCCATCGAATCCATGATCACGCAAACGACGGATAATTTTCAAAGCATTCACACTGAAGTTCTCAGACGATATGCGGTGCGTACTTTTAGGAATTCGCGTGGGCGCACTAGATGTCCCAGACGAGCCTATAAGTTTTTTAAAAAACCGTGCAATCATCTCAACATTTAATTAGTAAATACATCTCACGTCTTTTGGGGATACATCAAATAGTTCCCAATGAAGGCACGAAAACATCTCGCTCACCGAATCTCCTAAGTTCAATCGAGCAACCAAATAACCTCGCCAGATTATCCTCAGTAAGAATCTCAGATTTTTGACCCGCGAGGTACCTGCCATCTTCAAATAACATGATCACGTGTGAGCACAGAGCACTAGCAAACATCACATCATGAAGTACCGCAATAACACCCGCACCTTTTGACCGAACAGCATCCTGAACATATCTCCCCAGTCGTATTTGCTGAGCTAAATCTAAGTTCTCAAACGGCTCATCTAAAAGTAAAAAATCAGTTTGTTGAGCAAATACACTGGCAAGCCGTGCTCGTTGCCTTTCGCCACCGGATAAAGCCCTGAAGGGACGATTTTCGAGACTTTCCAATTGTACCGTTTTCAGCGCCTCAACGACTGCAGTCTCACTCTCTGATGAGATCGAAAATAAGCGATTATCGTGGGGTAATCTACCAAGCAGAACGTACTCTCTGACCGTACCCCAATAATCGTGATGCTCCTCCTGCGCCAAGAATCCAATTTTCCGCGCTAGGTTTTTTGGTGGAATGGTCTTCATCGATGTTCCATCTATGAAGACCTCCCCAGATCTGGGATGATCAACCCGGGACATTAATCTTAATAACGAGGACTTTCCGACGCCATTAGGACCTAGCACCACCCAAAATTCTCCTCGCCGAATCGCCACATCAATTCGATTTATCAGCAACCGACCCGAGCGCTGAACACTCAGACTTTTAAGCTCGAACATTAGACTGCCTACCAAGCAAAGCGATTAAAACTGGCACTCCAAGAAGAGCCGTAAAAACCCCGACCGGCAATTGCACCGGTGCCCACACGGTTCTTGCGAGCGTATCTGCAAAAACTACTAGGAGCCCACCAAAACTTGCCGAAAGAATAATGAGGTGACGGTACCTCCAACCACCCAGTAAACGCACAATGTGAGGCACCACTAGACCAACAAATCCGATCGCGCCGGCATCTACCACGACAACGGCCGTTGCAATCGCCGCGCCAAAATACAGAAAATACTCAAGCGTGATAACTGGAACTCCCAATGTGATCGCCCTTTCCCTGCCGAGCGTCAACGCATCGAGACTTGTCCCAAGGAACCAAGAGACGCATACGAGAATAACCAATAAAGACACAGCAAAAAGACTTGGCTCGGCATAAGTCAGATCCCCCATCAACCAAAACAACATCCCCTTCATCGCTAACGCTGGGGACAAAATCAACCCGAGGCTGATCGCGGCATTGAGTCCCGCAGAGACCATAACGCCAGTAAGAATTAAACGATAAGGGTTCCAGTCCGAACCACGACGCGATAAGAAAACGACGACAAACATGACCAAACCCGCGCCGATAAAACCAAGTGCCGTCTGGCTAACTGTAAGGCTAAAAAATACTGCCGAGAGTACTCCAATTGCCGCACCACTAGACACGCCAAAAATATACGGATCTGCGAGCGGATTTCGTACGAGGGTTTGTATAAAACATCCAGCTACGGAGAGAAGCGCACCCGCAACAAAAGCGGTGACGACTCGTGGCAGCCGAAGTCGAAATAGCACATCCCAGATAACACCTTCCCCAGTTCGGATTGCCGTGAAAAGTTCTGACCAGGAAATACTAACGCTACCAAACGAGATACATACGAGACTCGCGAATACACTCAGAAAAATAAGGATCAGAAGAGAGGGTAAACGCATAACAATCAAACGAAACCTCTCACGTTAGGGCTCATCCCTCAGAGATAGAACCTCCCACCCGACCGATTTCGCGTGTTGCAGTAAATTTATATCTGGATCTACCACGACAGGAACTGAAACCTCATTTAGTAATGGCAGATCGTTGATTGAATCGCTGAAAAAAATAGTTTCATCAAAAGACTCCCAAGTTCGCCCGATTGAATGGAGCCATTCATGAACTCGTGTAACCTTACCCTCCCGAAAAGAGGGTAAACCCACCACCCCACCCGTAAACTCTCCTTCTATTTGCTCAGGCTCGGTGGCGATCAAGTTCTCAATGCCAAATTCCTCTGCGATCGGCTTTGTGATGAACGAATTCGTAGCGGTGACGATCGCCACAAGATCAGAGTGATATTTTTGAACTAAGTCTCGAGCGCCTTGAGTAATCATCGGACGCACTTTTTGACTCATAAACTCGCCGTGCCACAGATCGAGCTGGCTGCGTTTGTGTTGACCCAGTGGCTTCAGCTGAAAATCCAAAAACTCCTCTATATCAAGAACGCCAGCGACGTAGGCCTTGTAGAACTCTTCATTGCGCCGCTCGTATATTTCCCGATCTAGAACACCTTTCGTAATTAAAAATTGTGCCCACTCGTAGTCGCTATCGCCATCTAGGAGTGTATTATCGAGATCAAATAGTACAAGCTTCACGTCGACTCATTTCTCTAAAAATTATTTACGATTAGCGGCTGCTTAGTCAGCCCGCCCGTCCAGAAGGTCCAAGAATTCTCGCACCAACGGAACAGTCACTTTTCTTTTGACTTCGAGAGAGTACCTATCGAGACCCTCCAAGAGCGAGAGCAAACTAAAAAGGTCACGGCGGTAATGACTCAAAACGTAGGAAATCACCTCTCGCGCAAGCAAAAACCCCTTGTCATGCGCAAAATCTTGCATTGCTTGTATTTTATCAACTTCCTCGAGGGGCTTGACTTGGTAAACTAGTCCCCACCCAAGTCTCGTTACAACATCTGCTCGCAAATTTAGCGCATGCGGCGGCACAGATCCAAATGCGATGACTAACCCCGAACCCTCTCTGATGGTGTTGTAGGCGTTGAAGAACTTGATTTGAGTCTCAGCTAAAAGCCCATCAACATTTTCGGCAAACACAAACTCATCACCACGAAGATCATTGACCGAATCTAACCGATCAAAATTCAAACAAACTTTTTTGTGTTCTTCACAGAAACTCAGAAAAGATTGTGCGAGATGCGTTTTACCTGCCCCAGACTCTCCCCACACGTACATAAACCGCTCTTTACCCTCACCCCGAAGCATTGCCATCAAAGAACCCAAGAGCTCTTGGTTACGTCCAGTAATAAAATTATCGAACGTCGGCTTGGGTGGCGCTTTTAGTTCGAATGTGAGCTGACGCATAACAATGATCTCAATTTGAAAGTACTGACGAACCGATAACTTGAGAGAATGGTTTCAGCGATTTCATGGCCAAAGAAAACCATAAAAAAAGCCGGTAAAATTCTGGTTTATTGAATGGGCACCATTCTAACAGCGTCGAGATCGAATCGGATTAGAAGCGAACCAAGGTTTATTGATGCGCTGATCAGCTTTTCTCAATAACCAAATAATTATGAAGACTCCGGAATCAGATCAGAAAAACAACATACCAGCGAACACACTGACTTACCGAGACGCGGGCGTGGATATCGATGCCGGTGAGCGACTCGTCAAAAATATTAAACCTCTCGCAAAGAAGACTAACCGGCCAGGACTACTCGGCGGCCTTGGGGGCTTCGGTGCGTTGTTTGAAATCCCAAAAACATTCAAAAATCCGGTGTTGGTCACCGGAACCGATGGGGTGGGCACCAAGCTTAAACTCGCCAATGAGCTAAACCGGCACGATACGATTGGGATTGATTTGGTTGCGATGAGCGTAAACGATATTTTGGTACAAGGGGCAGAGCCACTTTTTTTCCTCGATTACTTTTCATGTGGAAAACTCAATGTTGATTTGGCAACGAGTGTGATCGGAGGAATCGCTCGTGGTTGCGAAATCTCTAATTGCGCTCTGATCGGCGGTGAGACAGCTGAGATGCCGGGAATGTATCCAGGTGATGAGTACGACCTGGCAGGTTTCGCGGTTGGGGCGGTGGAAAAAGAGAAAATATTAACGGGAGCTGAAATCGAAGCGGGTGATACCATCCTCGGATTGGCGAGCAGTGGCGCTCACTCAAATGGTTACTCGTTGATTCGCAAAATCATCGCTTCTAACGGTATCGATCTCAACGAGAAAATTGGTGATCGCACGCTAGCAGATTTGGTACTCGAACCCACGCGTATCTATGTGCCCTCAGTTTTAGAAGCCTTGAGGACCGATACGATTAAAGGCTTAGCCCACATCACTGGGGGTGGTCTTGTTGAAAATATTCCCCGGATTCTTCCCGACCATACGGTTGCTGAAATCCAACTCGGTAGCTGGTCGCGCCCGGCGCTGTTCGATTGGTTACAAAGGGCTGGCCATGTTGAGGTGTTGGAGATGAATCGCGTATTCAATTGCGGAATTGGCATGGTCGTCATTTGTGACAAATCAAACACCACAGCTCTGAAAGAGTTACTCGCAAAACTTGGGGAACAGGTTTTTGAGATTGGCACCATCAGACAACGTAATGGCAATGAACATCAGACACAATTGATATCGTAATTATGAAAAAGATTGCAATCTTAATTTCCGGCCGTGGAAGCAATTTAGAAGCAATCGTCTCAGCCAAACCCGCCTGCGAGATAGCAGTCGTAGTTAGTAACCGCCCCGATGCTTTGGGCCTGAAATTCGCAGAAAAACAAAACATTCCAACAGAGGTTGTAGATCATAAAAACTTCTCGAGCCGAGAGGCATTTGACAAAGCCTTGCTCGAAACGCTGAAAAAGTATGAACCTGATTTAATCGTACTTGCTGGATTCATGCGTATCCTCACGGAAAAGTTTATTAACGCGTACCCGAGGAAAGTAGTGAACATTCACCCCTCTCTACTCCCGGCATTCACGGGCCTCGATACACATCAAAGGGCAATTGACGCGGGCGTCAGATTACACGGGTGCACGGTGCATTTTGTGACGCCAGAGTTAGACCATGGGCCAATTATTGCGCAAGCTGCAGTACCGGTACTCCAAGGTGATAGCGCGGAATCACTTGCGGCTCGGGTACTCGAGGAAGAACATCGCATTTACCCGATGGCTATCCAATGGATTTGCAAAGCCGAGTGTTCGATTAACGGTAATACCGTCTCTTTGATGGGTGCCGCGAAAGATCGTGGGTTGTCATTTTACAAATGCTAACCAAAGCTATGCCTTACAAACACCTCAAATACGCACTAATTTCTGTTGCGCTCACTCTATGCTTTGCGCAAACAGCAAGAAGCAATGAGAAAGTTTTGCCCCCAGAGAACCTGTTAACTCAGTTCGAGATAACCATGGGTAAATTAGTAATTGGTCGTGGTGAAGATCAACTCAGCCACAATGGAGTAACTTACACCTTAACCAGCAAAACCCAACCCAAAGGAGTAGCCAAGCTCTTCCTCGATGAAATCATCCGAGAGAGCAAAGGAGCAATCACAAGTTCTGGGGTCGTTCCATCAGAATTTCATGAAACTGGCAACGAAAAACGGGGGAATCTCTCCGCCGACTTCGATTGGAAAAATAAACGCCTGACTCTCCGTAGGAATGAGTCAAAGGAGGATGTTGAGCTTCCAAAGTCTACGCTTGACCAAGCCATACTCCCCTACTCTTTTTCCTTCTCATCGATTAAGAAAGAAAACAGTGTGATTTATTTGACCGATGGGAAAAAATTGAAAAAATATACCTATGAGTATGTTGGCGATGAGACGATCGAAACCACACTTGGGAAATTGGAGTGCTTCCATTTCCGTAAGCGGAGAGAGGAAGCCAACTCTAGAGGATTCGAGTTTTGGCTATCGAAGTCACACCATAATTTACCAGTCAAAATTCGGTTTATCGGAAAAGGCGAGAGAACATTCGAGTCAACGATTACCGCGATAGACTACAAATAATTTTTATCTCGTGAACAAAACTATATTTGAAGCGGCCGTTAAGTCTGCTGGCCTCGCGCTTACTTTCAAGAATCCCGCTGACCAAACGCTTTCGCGTTTTTTTAGAGAAAACCGCAACTTTGGGCCGCGAGAACGCCAACAGATAGCGGAGATCGTTTACTCAGTCATACGTCACAAAAGATTTTTGGAGTGCTCTCTTGGCCAAACGGACGTCCGACTTATTTGCCTACTTGCGTTAAATAAGATCATGGGATTTTCGCACTCAGCACTTAGCAACGTTGCGACAAATCGAGAGATGAGGGCACTGGAAGCCAATGCCGCCGCAAAACCCACTGAACTGACTCCCGCGGAAAAGTTTTCTTTACCCGATTGGCTCTGGGATCGCCTAACCAACACTTTTGGAAACGACAGGAGTGCGCAGCTAGCGCAATCACTTTTGCGTAAGGCTAATTTCGATGTTCGGGTAAATACCGTCAAGAGCGACCGCAAAAAAATATTAGACGCGCTCAACGAATCTGACATTTCTGCCTCACCAACACGGTTATCCCCAATTGGTATTCACATCAAGAACAATATTGGCCTTGAGAAACAACCTCTTTTTCTCGATGGAATGTTCGAAGTGCAGGATGAGGGAAGCCAAATCTTGTGCCAGTTGGTAGACGCCCGTAGAGGTCAGATGGTCGTAGATTTCTGCGCTGGTGCGGGTGGAAAAACGCTCGCTCTGGGGGCATCGATGAGCAATCAAGGTCGAATCTATGCGATGGACGTATCAGCTGCGCGACTCGTTCGCATGAAGCCCAGGCTTAAACGGTCTGGGCTGTCGAACGTCTTTCCACAAGTAATAGGAAGCGAAAACGATCCCCGCTTAAAGCGACTATCTGGGAAAATGGATCGGGTATTAATTGATGCACCGTGCACTGGGTTTGGGACTCTGCGAAGAAATCCAGACTTAAAATGGCGCAAGAGTGCCGATGATATCGCTGAGCTCAGCGCTAAGCAGCTAAATATATTGAACGCGGCGAGCCGCTTAGCAAAAGTTGGAGGGCGGGTTATTTATGCGACTTGCAGCATTCTAGAAGAGGAGAATGAGGGCGTTATCGATGCGTTCCTCAGCCAAAATATGGAGAAGTTCAAGGTGTTGGACACGCGCGAAATTCTTGCAAAACGAAGCATCAATCTTCCCCACACGTCTCCTTACCTGAAACTCTTCCCAGATGAACATCAGTGCGACGGCTTCTTTGGCGCTGTTCTAGAGCGTACGTCGTAAAAGCTACATCTTGAGGATTGTGCAACCTTGTTTACAACATAGAGTGGCTACCTGGTTTAAAATATAGGTTCTATTTACTAACAAGGCTTGCGGATGGAAAAACTATCGTCTCTTAGCTCGACTGGGTGGCTCAATGGTCTAATTGACCTTCCATGGTGGGGCTACATTTTGGTGGCACTAGCCTTCACCCACATCACCATCGCCTCTGTCACCATTTACCTACACCGTCATTCTGCCCACAGAGCATTAGATTTACACCCGAGTGTTGCGCACTTCTTTAGATTTTGGCTATGGCTCACAACAGGAATGGTGACCAAAGCGTGGACTGCGATTCACCGCAAGCACCATGCGAAGTGTGAGACAGAAGAAGATCCGCATAGCCCACAGATTGCTGGTCTCAAGAAAGTCGTATTAGAGGGCGCAGAGCTTTACCGAGATGAAGCAAAAAATAAAGAGACACTGGAAAAATACGGACATGGAACTCCAGATGACTGGGTCGAAAAAAATGTTTACTCTGCGCATGAAGCGCTTGGTATTTGGGCGATGTTTGTCGTTGACATCGTGCTCTTTGGAGCCATCGGCATAACTATTTGGGCTATACAAATGTTGTGGATCCCAATTTTTGCGGCGGGAGTTATCAATGGCGTTGGACACGCACTTGGCTACCGAAACTTCAACGTGAACGATGCAAGTACTAACATTGTTCCGTGGGGAATACTGATTGGTGGCGAAGAGCTTCATAACAATCACCATGCCTACGCGTCGTCGGCGAAGCTCTCGTCTCGTTGGTTCGAGTTTGATATCGGTTGGCTTTATATAAGAACGCTTGAAATTTTGGGACTCGCGAAAGTTAAACGTCTGACACCAAAAATTGAGCGTTCATCCCAGAAGGAAAACGTGGACGCCGGAACTCTACAAGCGATTATCACCCATCGTTGGGATGTACTCGCGAAGTTTTCAGATTCGATCAAATCAACGTGTATCGAGGAGATCCGAAAGATCGCCGAGCAACATCAATTCACCAAACCAGATATTCACAGATGGTTAAAACTCGATAAAAAATTCATAAATCCCTCGGAAATTGACCAGGTGGAGCGATTCGCTGAGAAGAGCTCAGTTCTAAAGACCGTCATTACGATGAGAGAGGAGCTCACTCAGCTTTGGGCTAAGTCATCCGACTCTAAAGAGCACTTGCTGGAACAGCTTCGCGACTGGTGTAGGCGCGCGGAACAATCTGGCATATCGCCTTTGAAAGAGTTTGCGAACTCGTTGAAGGGCTACGCAATAGCAACGAGATAGGACTTTCTTGAGAGCATTAAAAAACCCGCCAATGGCGGGTTTTTTAATGAATAAAGATCTTACTTGAGTTTCGTCTCTTTATAGATCACGTGCTTCCTCGCTACGGGATCAAATTTCTTCATCTCCATCTTATCCGGAGTGTTCTTTTTATTCTTGGTAGTCGTGTAGAAGTGCCCAGTGCCAGCACTAGACTCTAGTTTAATTTTCTCTCTCATGCCGTCTCTCCGCCTGGATGTTTAGTTAGATAGCCTCGCCGCGAGCTCTCATTTCAGCCAGCACGACATCAACGCCTTTTTTATCGATCGTTCTAAGTCCCGCTCTAGAAAGTCTAAGCTTAACCCATCGGTTTTCGCTCTCGACCCAGATTCTCTTCACCTGCAAATTGGGTAAGAAGCGACGCTTTGTCTTGTTGTTTGCGTGGGAAACGTTGTTTCCACTCATCGGCTTCTTGCCGGTTATCTGACATACTCTAGACATGGTTGTAAGACCTTTATTCAATAAAATCCGCTATTTCGGAAGCCCGACTTTATATCATATTTTTGGGCCTTTGATCAAGGACAGATGCCATCTCATGACGTGCGGCGCTAGGTGTGCGTCGCAATATACTTTTTCTACATACTGAAAATGCCAAAAATCCCCGCAACTATATGTTTTACTGAGTAAAATTTTTCCAAAAGAAACATGAAAAAAACTTCAAATTTGGCTTGAGAAGTCTATTCTCCCATAGTAGGCTAGTACAGCTTGTATTAGCTGCATAGCCCTCCTAAAACTAGAAAGCGAAGAGGGCTAAGTATCAGGGCATCTTGGGAATTACTTTCCGACCCGAAAAAGTCAGTCAGGTTCTCAGGGCGCATGTTTCAAAATGAGGAGGAGTAGAGTTATGAAGAAGGTTTTTGCTTCACTACTTGGCGCAGTTGCACTTACCGTAGCGGCTAGTGCTTCAGCTGGCGTCAGCAAAGCTTACTGGGCAACCAGTGGTATGTTTGGTCCATTCCCAATTAACGGTTTGATTCCATCCATCCCTGCTGACCAGGTTAGGGACGTAACGATCCCAGTGAGTATGTGGATCGTTGAGCATGATAAAGGCATCGTGCTTGTTGACACAGGTAACAATATCGCAATTACAGAAGGCTGCGAGGCTTACTGGAATAAAGGTACCTGTGACTTCATGAAACCAAACCAGACAAAGGATACAACGATTACTGGCTGGCTCAAGAAACTTGGTTACAAAAATGAGGACGTACGAGTTGTTATAACTTCGCACACCCACTTGGATCACATGGGTAACATGAAGTCTTTCCCAAATGCAATCCATGCAATCCAAAAAGCCGAGCTATACCAGGGATGGTGGCCAGAGACCTTCCAGGGACGTACTGGCGAGCCACCATTCGTTCGTAAGGATATCGAAGGCACACAGATGTTCAACTTCCTAGAACTCAAAGGCGATTATGACGTGTTTGGTGACGGATCAGTTGTGATCCTCAGCACACCAGGTCACACACTTGGCCACCAGTCAGTTCAGGTTACTATGGATTCAGGCAACAGAATCTTGCTTGCTCAAGATGCTATCTGGATGCAAGAGAACCTTGATGGTCACCCAGCTGGTTTGAACTTCAGCGTTCAGGAGTACACCAATTCAGTTAACCGTCTGAAATTCATGCGCGATCTTCAGGGCATACCGCTCTTCATGGGTCACGATGAGAATCAGTGGAAAGCTGGCGGTGATCGCTGGTACAGATAAGAATAATCTGTATTGATTTTTGAAGTACCTGAACCCCCCTTCTCAGGGGGGTTTTTTTTGAGACTAAAAAAGCTACAGAAATGATTTCCTTAGAAAATGTATCGAAACGCTACGGCAGCAAAGAGATAATTCATAACGTCTCCTTCAATGTGAACAAAGGAGAAATCGTTGGGTTCTTGGGCCCCAATGGCGCTGGAAAGACCACAACGATGCGTATGATCGCAGGATTTACCGCGGCAACTTCCGGCAGAGTAATGATTGCCGGACACGACATGGCTGACCAAAATTACGAAGCAGCCAAAAAGATTGGTTACCTACCCGAACATCCCCCGCTATACGACGTGCTAACGGTTCGCTCCTACCTGAAATTTTGCGCCGAAGCAAAACACATCGCAAAAGCAAGAATCCCGTCCGAGCTAGATCGCGTGATGCAGGCGTGTCAATTGGATGCAGTGGTTAATCGTGAGGTCTTCAAGCTCTCCAAGGGCTATCGGCAAAGGGTTGGGCTCGCGCAAGCGATTCTGGGTGATCCAGAAGTTTTATTGTTAGATGAGCCGACGGCTGGGCTAGATCCTGGACAGATTCAAGAGACACGAGAAGTTATTCGTTCTTTTGGCGAGAATCATGCAGTGCTTTTAAGTACGCATATTCTTCCAGAGGTAACACTTATTTGTAAGCGCATCGCAATCATCAATGACGGCAGAATATTAGCTGTCGACTCTCCTGAATCTTTGCAGTCAGCGGTTGCACAATCGAATAAAGTAACGATCACCGCGATTGCCGACAAGGATGAACTTAAGAAAACACTCGTAGCGATTGATGGTGTGACGGATGCTATGGTATCCGAGCCTTCCCAGAACACCGGCGTAGTGAAGGCGGTGTGTCATGTCGCTGCTGAGGGCCGAATCGAATCAAAGATCGCGAAAGAAATAGCCACTCGATTCGAACTACTTGGCCTCGAGAAAGAACAACCAAACCTAGAGAACGTATTTTTACGCTACGTTGGAAAAAACTGAAATTAGGAATATTGAAATGAGCGGTGTATCTGCAATCTACAAAAAGGAATTGGCGAATTACTTTAACGCGCCGATTGCTTATTTCATCATCGCGGTTTTCCTTTTAGGAACCGGATACTTTTTTATCTACAACATGTTTATGACTGGCTCAGCCTCGCTCGAGATCACATTGCAGAACATGGGCATCCTACTGATTACGGTCGTCCCTGCGATCACGATGCGTCTATTCTCCTCCGAATACAGCTCCAAAACGATTGAGTTACTGATGACGCTTCCCATACGGCCATGGGAAATTGTTGTAGGAAAGTTTCTTGGTGCCGCATCCATTTTCCTATTGATGACGCTTGCCACGACGATTAATTTGATCCCACTGTTCTTGTACGGAAACCCAGATCTGTTGGCTACCGTTTCGGGTTATCTAGGGTTCATCCTCCTGGGACTCGCGTGTATCGCGATTGGTGAATTGTTTTCCTCGCTCACGCAAAATCAAATTATCGCTGCGCTATTAACTTGGCCTGTCTTACTTGGCTTCTGGTTTGTTGGGCACTTTAAGGTATTCCAGCAAACCGGATTTTTGCGTAGCTTCTCAGACTACCTATCGTTTACCGGTCACTACGCGAATTTTATTCAAGGACTTGTTCGGTCGGAAAGCGTTGTGTTCTTTTTAGCAACGATTTCTATCGCCTTAATCCTCAATACTAGTTATCTGAAAGGGAGGCGATAGTCATGAACCAATCTTTCCGAAACCTTATCTTCTTACTGGTTGGCATCGCGCTCGTTTTCCTCTCGAGGATCTTTGATGCCATCTTGATTGAACAGCCATTCGTAACAAATGGCCTACTTATTCTCGGAATTATTTTTGCACTCACCGGCGGAATAAAAATGCGATCCGAGATCGCTGAGCTCTTCAAGAAACGTAGAGGAGAGCGACTGCTCCGTACCATTGGCCTCATCGGAATTGTTGTCGCGCTTTGTAATCTTTCCATTCGTTTTCCGGCCAGAATGGATATGACCGACGCGCACCGCCATTCTTTGTCTACGAAAACTACCGATATGTTGGAACGATTAGAGACACCCGTTCACATTACGTTTTTCCATGATCAACTCATGACCGAGACGGTCGATTTCTACGAGCAAATGGCCGCGATTACCGACAAGGTGACCGTTGAATTCCATGATCCGATGCTCAATCCGTCTATGGCGCGAGTCAAGGGAATCGAGTTTGCGGGTACTGCAATAATGGAGAGCGAAGATCGTAAAATTCAAGTCCACTCCCCTCTCGAGGTAGATATTGCAAATGCGGTGTTAAAAATATCCCAAGGAATCCAACAGACCGTATGCTTCTTAGATGGTCATGGTGAACCTGACCCTTTCAGTCTGGAGAAACACGACCACATGGAGGGGACTGGAGGTGATCACTCACACGGTTTGGGTAGCAGGATTTTGATTCATGAGCGGCACGGAATGGCAAAACTTCGAACAAGCCTTGAGAGCATGAACTATGTTGCTCAGAAGGTGAGCCTTGTTCAGGGTACGGCTTCGCTCGATGCCTGTGACTTGTTTATCGTAGCAGGACCTCAAACGCGGCTCATGGATGCAGAAGTAAAAGCGATCGATGAGTATCTCAATGCTGGTAAGAATGTCTTACTCATGCTAGATCCGTTTATCGAGACTGGACTCGAGCCAATTATCAAAAAACTGGGTGTGATTTTAGATAACGACCTCGTGATTGATCCAAAGAGTCATTTCTGGGCAGATGTGTCATCTCCTGCGGTAACACAATACAATCGCCACTCGATAACGGAAGACATCCCTCTGACTTTCTTCCCAGGGGCTCGATCACTTTCACCAACAGAAAACCGAGTTCCAGAGACTTATGTTCGACCACTTGTTAATTCATCAACGGAGAGCTTCGGGGAGACAGACCAGTCGACTGCGTCATTTACGGAAGGTGTAGATACTAAGGGTCCACTGACCATGATGGTAATCATTGAGAGGGATCCGTCGCGCATTGACAAGATGCGACCGTTACTAGAACAGACCAGAAACGAGGAAGTGAGCGCGACACAATCGACAACCAATTCAGAAGATGCAGTGAAAACATCTCGAATCGCGATCTTTGGTGACTCAGACTTTGCCACTAACTCATTCTTCCACGTGCTCGGTAACGGAAAACTCATTCTCAATACGATTAACTACTTGACCGTTCAAGAGAACCTGATCGGGCTAGAACCAAAGACGATGGATATCCCGCAGGTAACGCTTACCAACGAGCAAATGAAAGGGGTGTTCTTTATGTCTATCCTACTCATCCCTTCTTTGATGGCGCTGATTGGGATTGCAGTTTGGTGGAGACGTAGATAAGAGATGTCCATTAAAAACAAGAACAATATATTCATCTGGATAATACTTGGAGCCTTAGTTCTCGTAATTGGATATCTTAAGTGGCAGGACTCCCAGAAAGTTTCGCAGATCCGAGACCCGCTTTGGGTGGATGAGCGGTCGCTTTTGCCTCTACCGATTGAGAATATCGCCGCACTTGAGATTGGTTATCAAGGAAATCTTCACCGGTTCGATCGCGATAGTCAAGGGACATGGTTCTATCACGCGCACGGGGGGTCTACAGGTGTGATGACTGAGCATGGGCACGTAGCCGATGCGGCGGCTGGAGACGCTATTGCAAAATTTTTAGTGGGGCTCAATAACGCGAGGATTGAGCGTTTTCTTGAGACGGATGAAAAGTCCGCATATGGGGTCATCAATCCTTCTTTGATATTACTTGCTTACAAAGATGCTGAAGGATCTCCGTTAGCCCAGTATGCGTTTGGAGATCAGGCCCCCGATGGACTGAGTCGGTACGTATTGATTATGGGGCGAGACGACGTGGTGTTGATCGCAGATTATCAACATAAAAATCTGATTGATCTAGTCGATGCGGCACAATCAATGGTCGCCCCCCCGCCCTCACAGATATCGAATGACTAGGCATCAAATCTGAGGATGTAAAATACGGTAGACTCGGATTGGTATTGTTTTCGCAAGGCTAAAGCCTCAGTGATGCACAAAAAGAAAACACGGATACTCCTTGGCATAACGGGCGGTGTCGCTGCTTACAAGAGCGCAGATCTTGCTCGTCTTTTCATCAAGAATGATATTGAGGTCCAGGTCGTGATGACCGAGTCTGCAACGCAATTCGTCTCACCAACCACGCTTCAAGCCCTCACAGGCCGACGAGTGCACACAGACATGTGGGATGAATCCATTGATAACGGAATGCCACATATTGAACTATCGAGAGCGTGTGACCTGATCGTCATCGCCCCTGCTACCGCCAATTTCATGACGAAGGTGACGAGTGGTCAAGCGGACGACCTATTGAGCACCCTCTGCCTTGCACGAGACTGTCCACTTGCGATAGCACCAGCCATGAATCGCCAGATGTGGGAGAACGCTGCGACTCAGCGAAACCTGAAACAGTTACGATCTGACGATGTCACAATCATTGGACCTGACAGCGGAGATCAAGCGTGTGGTGAGGTTGGCGAAGGCCGTATGAGTGAACCAAACTTTATCTTCGATGAGGTCGTAGCATTGCTTCAACCCAAGCTTTTAGCAGGAAAAAAAGTGGTGATCACAGCGGGCCCCACCTATGAGCCTATTGATGCCGTCAGAGGTATAACCAACTCGAGCTCTGGGAAGATGGGCTACGCCGTTGCACAAGCTGCTCGTGAAGCTGGAGCAGACGTGACGATCGTCTCGGGTAAAACTTCACTCGCAACTCCAACCGGCACGAAGAAAGTACCTGTTATAACGGCGCAAGAGATGTACGATGCAGTCATGTATCACGTATCGGATGCAGATGTTTTTATTTCCGTTGCGGCAGTTGCAGACTTCAGAGTAAAAAATCCCGATGCGAACAAGATTAAGAAAACTAAAAGCGGACTCGCCCTGGAGTTTGAAGAAAATCCGGATATTCTCGGTACGGTTGCCAAGATGAATCCGACTCCGTTCTGCGTTGGCTTTGCAGCTGAGAGCCAAGACCTCGAAAATTACGCTAAAGAAAAACGTGTCGAACGCGGTATACCGCTCATTGCCGCGAACCTCGTACAAAACGCGCTTGGGAGTGACGAAAACGAATTACTTCTGATTGATGACAGTGGCTCGCACAAAATCCCAAAAAGCTCAAAGATCAATCAGGCTCGAGAGTTAATCAAACACATTGCAAAACTAACGGAAAAGTAAACTGCATGAAAAAGTTAGATGTAAAAATTTTGGATGAGCGTATCAGGGAATATTTACCTCAGTACTCGACGAGTGGATCCGCAGGCCTTGATCTTCGTGCGTGTACGGATGAAAAAATGACAATTAATCCGGGAGACACGGTCTTGATTCCAACGGGACTTGCAATCAATATTGCTGATCCAGGTTACGCAGCCGTCATTCTTCCAAGGTCTGGACTGGGACACAAAAATGGAATTGTATTGGGTAATTTAGTAGGCCTTATCGATTCGGATTATCAAGGACAACTTTTCGTATCAATCTGGAATCGTGGAAAAGAAACCTTCGAACTCAATCCTTTTGACCGAATCGCGCAGCTGGTCGTGATCCCAGTCGTGCAAGTTGATTTGAATATTGTTGATGACTTTGAGGAAACTGGGCGCGGCGCTGGAGGATTTGGGAGTACCGGAAAAAAATAAAATCACAAACGTTGGAAATAAAAAAAGACCAGCGATGCTGGTCTTTTTTTTTAAATGGATCCTCTACTACTCAGGAAAAACCATCTGCTCTTCTACTTTGTAAGGATCAGCGATCTCTCCCGCAGCAACTCTTCGCGCCTCTTCCCATCTTAAGAAGGTCAGCACACTGAGGATCTCCTCGTAGGACATCGTCGTGCCAAATGCGCCCATCGTTCCACCAAGCGAGCGGTTTTGGATACCACCGGCAATCGTTGCGTAGATCGATGCGTTGGTGTTTGCTGTATAAACAAACTTTCCGCAACTTAAACAAGGACCTTTTCCACCGTGCCCGTCACCGCCGTGACAAAATGAGCAACGCTGTGCATATTTTCCTTTTCCGAATTCAACGATCTCCATATTTTCGGTTGGCACCTCGAGATCTGTCTCATTCATCTTGTGGCCCGCGTAAGCCGAGTCAATAACACTTGAGTTGGTCATGACGCTCACAGCCACCACTGCTAAAGCAGCGAGTCCCAATCGGCTAAAAAGCGACGAAAACTTAATTACCATTACGTGAAGCCTCCCCATTAATTATTTTCTTATTCCGCGTCGAGTGGTGCGAAATAAGGCACACCATACTTCTCAACGATACTCTTAATTGTACCGTCATCAAGCAGCTTCTGGATAGCTTCATCGATGAATTCTTTGAATGCTTTATCTCTTTTTCTAACAAGAAAATTTAAATTCCACTGCTGACCCTCTTGCGGCTTAAAACCTTCGGAAATTTTAAACACCGCCTCAGGATGATTTTTCTTTGCTACTACAGGAACCGTAGCCCAAACGAGAGCTGCATCAACTTGACCGTCGACCATCCCCTTCATGGCTCTCGCGTTGTCTGGGTACACTTCACGCTTAACTCCGTGCGTAAAGAGCCAATCATCCATTGGAGTAGACATCTGCACTCCGATACGGATATCTGCTGCCGCCAACTCTTCTATACTGTTCATTCCAGCTGCAGTATTTTGCACGACCAGCACGTAACCGATAGCCATGTATGGATTAGAGAAGGCCAACTGACCCATCAGGATATCGTCATCACCATTATCGCCAACCCCTGCAAAAATATCACATCGCCCCTTGAGAATAGAGTTTCTCAATGCACGCGACATACCACCTCGCGTACCGGTATCGGCCCAATACATCTCCAAGGCCATACCGCCAGCCTTTGCAATTTCCTGCATAATTTCCACATCGAACCCTGGAGGATTGGTGTTCTTGATCGAATACGGGAAAGTATACGGATCCGCACACGCTACAATTTTTTTCCTCGCTTGCGAACGCTCTAGGGTATCGAGCGACTCTTCTCCCTCTTGCGCAAAAGATGACGTCGTATAACCTGTCGCAAGGACACTAGCTGCTAATACACTTATGAAACGCTTAAACAATTTACTCTCCTCAAAACGCGTTTAACTTAGAAACCTCTATTATATTCGGATTAACGAACGCGTCCGAAGTTCACCCAGATAAATAGCTTCTATAAAAAATAAGGGAGGGCAATTGCCCTCCCTTAATCGAACTACTTCTACGACTACTTCGTAGAGCGTTACCCGGAGATTAGTCTACGGTGAACGCCATCAAAGCACCACCTTTGGTGTGTGTCTTGAGGAAGTTTGCGTAGTAAAGTGGCCAGATACCACCACCACCAGCACCGTATACGATAGCAACGTACTGCTTACCGTTAATTGTGTAGGTTGTTGGGTTACCGTGGACACCTGAGCCCATCTGGAATGACCAGAGGTGCTCACCAGTCTCATCATTAACTGCATTGAATCGGCCGTCTGGATCGCCATAGAATGCCAATCCACCACCGGTGGTCAAGAGACCACTAGTTGCAGGCCAGCTCTGTGACTTGGTCCATACGAGATCACCAGTAGCAGCATCAAACGCCTTGATCAAACCAGCACCAGCATTGAAGGTAATAACCTTAGCGCCGAGGTACCACTCACCACGCTTCCACTCCATTTTCTTGGCCTGGAGGTCCATGGTGAAGTTGTAGATCGGAACATATGCCATCTTGGTTCGGAGGCTGACTGAGAGTGGGTGCCACTCTTTACCACCGTCAAGTGATGGAGCAATGTTCTGGGTTACGCGGTCATATACAACATCCATCTCTGGGTAGTTGAATACTGGACGGCAGTTGTCCTTAGCTGGAGAAATTGGCTCACTGATCCAGTTAACGTCTTGCATTGGAGTTACCCAAACGCACTTAAGAGCGTTACCAGATTTGGTCTTAATCGTGTTGCGACGATCAATACCGTAGATGTGGCCGTTTCTGTCACCGTGAACAAAGATCTTCTTACCACCTAAGTCGATTTGTACGTTCTCGTTAACACCGTCGTAATCGTATGGATCATTTGGTGTGTAGTTGAAGTACGCATCGATCTTACCGCTATCAGCGTTTACGACGATAGCAGAGTTCGAGAAGAGGTTGTCCCCTGGACGAACGTGACGGTCAAAGTCAGGTCCTGGGTTACCCACTGGCCAGAATAGCTGGTTGGTTTCTTTGTCGTAAGAACCGGTAATCCATGTTGAACCACCGCCGTACTTCCAAGAATCACCACCCCACGTATCGTTACCAGGCTCACCTGGTCCAGGAATTGTGTAGGTTTTCCATGCTGGAGCGCCGGTATCTGCATCGATAGCAGCTAACCAACCACGAACACCGTACTCAGCACCTGCGGTACCGAACACAACCTTGTTGTTAACAACCAAAGGCATGATCGTGAAGGTTTCAGCATATGTGTAGTCACCAACTTTCTTGTCCCAAACAACATCACCGGTTTGGTTATCAAGAGCAACTACGTGTGCATCAAGAGTAGCTAAGTAAACTTTGTTCTTGTAAACAGCTACACCTCGGTTCACCACGTCACAGCACAGTTTAGGGAACACGTCACCTGGAAGCTCACGCTCGTACTTCCAGAGAATGTCTCCAGTCTCACCGTTTACAGCCATGACTCGGTTAAATGAAGTCGTCACGTACAGTGTGCCGTTAACTGCAACTGCCTGGCTGTCCTGACCTTCAAGAATACCGAATGACAAGTTCCAAGCTGGCTTGAGTGACTTGACGTTATCACGGTTAACTTGTGACAACGCGCTGTAACGGGTCATTTGGTAATCTTTACCGTAGTGCAACCAGTTTTGTGAATCTTTGTCAGCGTTCATGAGCATGTCATTCGTGACATAGTTTGGATAGAGCTGTGACTCGAGTCTATCCACACCAATGGCAGAAGCCATGCTGGAAGCGCCTAACAAAGCAAGAGCAGCGGTAGAAACCGCAACGCGCTTAAAGTTATGCATTAATACACCTCCCATTAAAAACGAAATCTCTAAAAACTAGACATCTTCGTTTGTAGGTTTTTGTTTAAATATCTAAACTGCGTAAAGCATAAATCTGTGAATCGCAGAACCAGAGTACTGTGCTTCTAAAATTAATCCTTTACGACGTGTAAATTCTATAGGTGACACCCTTAAAGTCAATATTGCATACAGTGGAATTCGGGTGTTTTTGGCCTTTATTTCCGAAGGGTTTCAAAGCACTTTTGCGTCGCATTATGCAGAATGTTTCAAGCAAAACAGTCGATAGCACATAGGATTATCACTTCATGAAAAAAATACCCCTAAATAGGCGAGATTCTTCTGCCGGCATCACTATATTTCGGAATTTTTCGTGGGGTTACAGGGCGAAAGTATGGAAGAAGTTATCAATCATAGTCGCACTGACTACGAGTATTGTTGCTATGCAACATGGATGCCAAGCCGCCGAAATAACGAAAAAGTTCCCTTTAAAAATAAATAATGCGGATATCGCGATAGACGTAGCGAATACGGCCGAAAGCCGAGCAACGGGCTTGATGGGCGTAAAACAACTCTCGCCCAATTCCGGAATGTTGTTTGTATTTCCGAAAGAAAAAATCGTTTCTATGTGGATGAAAAATACTTTGATTGAGCTCGCTGCGGTCTTCATTGACAAAAAGGGAGTGATCGTAAACATCGAAACAATGAAACCACTCAGCACAAGATCCCACAAATCCAAATCACCCGCGAAGTATGTTTTAGAGGTTAATCCTCAGTGGACGATTTCAAATCAAATCATGCCAGGGCAGAGAGTCTTGGGGCTCGAAGAAATTCCGGACGCAAAAAATTAAAAATGGTTTTTTGCCAATACCGATCGCTTGCTACTATTTTTCCGAGATTAAATCTCGAAAGATCTGCTCAGCGATCAGCTGGTTCCCAACGTGATTGAGATGACAGAAGTCTAGATACACCTCACCAAACTTATGACGATTCTCAAGCGCACCTGAGATGTCAAAAAATGGCACTCCGCGCCGCCTAAGATCGATACTCAATGCTCTGAGTTCTGGATATCCATCCCTGAACGCAATATCCAAACCAGGTGGCGTTTGAAGATAATTACCCAAGATCTCTTTCTCGTACTTGGACCAACTAGACGCCTCAAATGCGGTCGGTTGGAGAAAGTGAATAAAGCGCGCTTGATTATTTTTCGCAATCACATTTGCTTCTTCAACCGCACGACCAAACTGCAGTTTTGCTTGATCAATTCCTCGTTTTAAAACCGCCGGATCCGTTATTGTGTCCGGTATAGAACGATCGTAAATGTCTAGAGCAAGGTCGGCCGTGTAGCTAAAACCTNTTAATTTTTTATGCCACCCCTCCATCGTTTTCGCTAAGGGACTGAGATGTTGCACGGGCCGAAAAGCCGGCACTCCGCCAACCCAGCCTTTTTCTTGCCCCCCAAAAACTATGTAGAAAATTTCATTCACTCCATGGTAAAAGACAACCATATCACCGGGCTCAACTGCTACCTCCTTCAAAATCTGGGTTTGCTGCCGCGCGTTCATTCCCGGCAAACCAAAATTCAGTACTTTCCAATCCTGACCAGCATCATTTAACAATCGCTGTAAGGCACTCGCAATCGTGAATCGATCAGGCACCTCCTGACCAAAGAGTGTCGAGCCTCCGAATAACAACACGCGGCGAGAAAAATATTTAGGACTGTCTGTGGTTACTCTAAATCCATTCTGAATATTGAAGTAGCGTCCAGCAAAATCTTTGAGGCGCGCAACATCGTCAATCCGTCCGTTTACAAACGTTTCGGACTCTGTCAAAAATTGCGCACTAAAGTAATCGGCGCCCTGATATGGCAGGGGTTGCGTGGCTCTGAACTCCCACCTTGGTAACTGCTCCCCTCTAACAAACTTTACCCACAACCAGGCCCCCGCCTCTACAAATGCAAGAGTTAACAAAGTGGAAAATAAAACGACAGCTATGTTCTTCAAATACCGCATCAAAACTTTGAGAGTTACCGTTTAAAAAGACGAGCGATTATAGCCGGCTAGGTATCGAACGCGGCACCACAATTCCAGCACAACTCAAATTCTGACGGACTATGTTCGCTGCACGCATCGCAGAAAATACTTCCCGAGGTTTTTGTTGACTGCCAGTCATCCACTACTTTTTTTGCAATTTCATATTGAGAGTCCTGCTCTAACCAAACCTCTGGCCAAGTCTCAATGAAAGGTATTTCACCCAGCGCCCCCTGCAACACATCTTTGAGCGCAAATGCTGGGATCCCCTTCGACTTCAGAACCTCTATAAGCAGGATGGTCTCGACATTATTAGCGGCTACATAAAGACGTCTCACTTATCAAATAAACCTTTCAGATACTTCAGCGAGACAATTACCCTTCTTCAATCATATTTAACGCAGCCTGAAAAAGAGTACTGTGTGGGTCCGCAAATGTCTCAAGGATGCTGAAGTGATTGTCCGCTGGGCAAGGGATATCAGCCCCAATACTTTCACTCCAATTTTGCGCAATGATTCGGTGCTGGTCTTTAAAACCACCAAGCTCTTGACCACCAACAGCGATATGTAGCCTCGCGGCTTCAGGCGCAGGAAAGAGTGCTGGACTTAGTGCAATAGCATCATCTTCACCCATCCTTAAATCCACATTGACTGACGGTATCTTCGTTAAAACTCGAAGATCATAAAGTCCACTGATTGAAAATCCTGCCTGGAATATTTTTCTCGGAAGCGCAGGGAGAAATTCAGGCCATACACAGCTCAGCGCCATTGCCGCGAGGTGACCACCCGCGGAGTGCCCCGCGACATAAAGCTTTCTCTTCGGAAAACTAAAATCGCTAGAATTTCGGTAGAGGTAAGCGCCAGCCGACATCACCTGGAGCGCTAATTGTTTCATTGTGACGCTGGGACAAAGGGAATAATTAACCACAGAAACTGCGATACCACGATCCAAAAAAGGTCTCGCGACAAAAGCATGTTGTGACTTATCCAGTGAGCGCCAATATCCTCCATGAATAAACATCAACATTGCCTCTGGGGATCCGTCCGGAAGGTACACATCCATCGTCTCCATCAGGTCGTCTCCATACGGAACGTCTCGCTCGCACTGATCTTTTAGCGAACGACAAATTCCTGACGACTTGACCGTCCAGCGATCAATATATTCCTGAAAATTCTTGATCGCAGCCCGATTGTTGTATAGCGAATCGAGGTAAGCGGTCTCATCTTCAAGCAACGGTACCGTTTCGTTTTTCATGCAAACAATGATGCACGATCCTTACCCAGTCTTAAAGTATCAAAGGTAATTTTTTTCAAAATACTGAGGACTAATATTCCTAACATTCTGTTTTTTATTAGTTTTGGGGGAACTCTTACGTTCAAACTTTTTCCAAGTAATATGTTTCAAGGCATTGCTTCCGATCGAACTTGGAGA
>JAURFP010000050.1 GCA_030834275.1 Burkholderiales bacterium
AGCAGCAAGCTGCAAAACTTGAGAATATTTTTGAGAATATGGGTTCGGGGGAAGCTAAGACACTTGCTTTAATCATCAAGGCAGATGTGCAAGGCTCATGCGAAGCAATCTCACACGCACTGACTAGACTATCAACTGAGGAGGTCAAGGTAAGCATTGTTCACTCAGGGGTAGGCGGCATTAATGACTCTGACGTTAACCTGGCCCTGGCATCTAATGCGGTACTCATGGGGTTTAATACGCGAGCCGATGCGACTGCTAGAAAGATTATCCAGAATAACGGGTTGGATGTTCGTTATTACAACGTGATTTATGATGCGGTCGATGATGTTAAGTCAGCGTTGGGCGGCATGTTAACTCCGGACAAAAAGGAAGAGACGTTAGGTCTGGTCGAAATTCGACAAGTTTTCCGAATTTCAAAAGTTGGGGTAGTGGCTGGGTGTTACGTCTTGGAGGGCGCGGTAAAGCGTGGTGCATCGGTTCGGTTACTCCGTGACAACGTTGTAATTTTTGAGGGGGAGCTTGATACGCTCAAGCGCTTCAAAGAGGACGTTCGAGAAGTTAAATCTGGCTTTGAGTGCGGCCTATCGCTAAAGAATTACTCGGATATAAAAGAGGGAGATCAACTAGAGGTCTTTGAGGTGAAGGAAGTTGCTCGCTCTCTTTGATCTTCGTTCAAATAGATCATTTGATACCGGGATATGAAGAAGCGGCAGAGAAGCGGAAGACTCTCGGATTTTTTGACGAAAGAGCTTTCGGTAATCATACGAAACGAAATAAGAGACCCCAGGGTTGGGCTTATTACTATTACGGATGTGGTTGTTAGCAATGATAATTCACATGCGAAAATTTACTTCACGAGCCTCGTGGATGAAAGTCAGCAAAAATCCATCGAGGAGGTGCTAAACAATGCCAAGGGATTCCTTAGAACGAGGATTTCCCAGTCTCTTAATATGCGCTCCTCTCCTGCGCTACGTTTTTTTTATGATGAAGTTTCTGAACGAAGCAATCGTATAAACGAATTGCTGGCAGCCGCTAAGAGCCACACAGATTAGCTCTCGAGTTTTTCCAGTATCACATTTATGCCTCACGGAATTCTCCACCTCGATAAGCCAGTGGGACTTACCTCCAATTCAGCTCTCCAGCGTGTTCGCCGTCTTTTTGGGCGAAAGGTTAAGGCCGGTTATGCTGGCACGCTTGACCCCATGGCAACTGGTGTCCTACCTATATTTATTGGTGAAGCTACAAAATTTATAAGCTATACAAGCGAGTCTGTAAAGAGTTATGAGGCGCTAGTTCAACTCGGTTGGACGAGTACCACGGGGGATCGTGAAGGCGAGCTTGCTCAGGCTGCAGATATCCACGTTGACGATGAGGATATGGTTGCGGTCGTTAAACATTTCAGCGGTACTTTGCTGCAAGTTCCGCCGATGTATAGCGCGATAAAGGTAAGCGGAAAACCACTCTATAGTTATGCCCGAAGCGGCGTGGAGATAGAGAGGGCACCTAGAACGATTGTTATATATGAACTGAAATTGGAAATAATTGCTGACCAAATGATGAAGATGTGGGTTACTTGCAGCAAGGGTACATACGTCAGGGTGTTGGCTCAGGATATAGCAAAGTATTTCGGAACCGGAGGCTACCTTACCGAGTTAAGAAGAACGAGGGTTGGCGATATTGCGGAAACCGAGACGTTAAAACTGGATCATCTTGATAGTTTGTCTTCAATTGAGTTGCCACGGGTCTTGAGGCCGCTTGATTCATGTTTAGGTGGATTGGCAAAAATTAAGGTTTGTAATGAATTTAAAAATAGATTAATCAATGGTTTAGCGGTTAACGTTGAGGGCGATTCTCAGGTCAACTGTAAAGTCTGGCCTGCCCACGTAAGGCTATATGACGGCGCTGACTTTTTTTTTGGGGTTGGAGAATTGCATAAAACTGGAGAGCTTCGAGCCAAAAGGCTGTTATCGACGACTTTTTATGGGGGGCGAGCCAGTGATAATTCTTTGTATTAAATGTATTAAATGTATATAATCTCGGGTTTTTCACTAGGGACCAAAGAGAACATGACTGCCACTGCAGCGCAAAAAGCGAAGATTGTCGAAGATTTCCAGAAGGCCAAGGGGGACACAGGATCTCCAGAGGTGCAGATAGCTCTGCTTACAAGCCGAATTAACGAGTTAACTGAGCACTTCAAGATTCACTCTAAAGACAATCATTCTCGAAGGGGATTGTTGAAGATGGTTAGCCGTCGTAGAAAGATGTTGGATTACGTGAAAGGCAAAAACGTCGACCGCTACAGAAAAGTTATCGAAAGCCTAGGATTGAGAAAGTAATTTATTGATTGTGAAAATTGAAGTAGTCGATAAGTCAGGTAGTAGTTTTTATTAATGTAAATTGGCGCGGCTTGTCCGCGCCTTATTTTTTTGGGTGATCATTTTGAATAATTTGAATAGTGTGAAAAGAACAATTAATTTTGGTCAACATGAGTTGACATTGGAAACTGGTGAGATCGCGCGTCAATCGTCAGGAGCAGTTTTGGTTTCCTTGGGGGAAACCGTCGTTTTAGTTACAGTTGTTGGTAAAAAGGAGGCAAAGCCAGGGCAAGACTTTTTCCCGCTCACTGTTGATTATCAGGAGAAGACGTATGCTGCTGGAAAGATTCCTGGCGGATTTTTCAAGCGTGAGGGAAGGCCTTCTGAGAAGGAAATTTTAACCAGTCGATTAATCGATCGACCAATTCGTCCTCTTTTCCCGGATGGGTTCTTCAACGAGGTTCAGGTCATCGCTACCGTCCTCTCGTGTGATCCGGAAATTGATCCGGACATACCAGCAATGATTGGCGCATCAGCCGCGCTATCAATCTCTGGAATCCCGTTTGATGGGCCTATAGGAGCAACGCGAGTCGGTTATTTGAACGGACAATATGTCCTAAATCCAACTGCTAGCCAGTTAAAGGAAACTCAACTGGATTTAGTCGTCGCTGGAACTAAGCAGGCAGTTTTGATGGTTGAGTCTGAGGCTGATCAGTTGTCGGAGGACGTGATGCTGGGCGCTGTGGTTTTTGGGCACGATAGTATGCAAGTAGTTATTGATGCTATTAACGACTTGGCGGATGAGGCTGGTAAGCCACTCTGGGACTGGTCTCCTGCTGAGAAAGATCAAGCATTGGTAGCCCGAGTTAAGGAGCTTGGAGAGGCGGGTCTTCGTGACGCTTACAGCATTAAACTTAAGCAAGAACGTAGCGCTAAGGTTCATGAAGTGTTTGATTCGGTCATCTCTGAGATTTGTGGAGAGGACGAAGGGCTCAAAGGTACGGTCTATGACTATTTAGGTAGTCTTGAGAAGGAGATTGTTCGTGGCCAGATACTTGCGGGAGAGCCTCGTATCGATGGGCGTGACACGAGAACAGTCAGGCCAATATCTATAAGAACCGGTGTTCTACCGAGGACCCATGGTTCTGCTCTATTTACCCGAGGAGAGACGCAAGCTTTGGTCGTCTCCACCCTTGGCACTGCTAGGGATGAACAAATTATTGATGCGCTCCAAGGGGAGTATCGTGATCACTTTATGCTTCATTACAACATGCCGCCTTATGCGACTGGAGAGGCTGGTAGGTTCGGATCGCCTAAGCGCAGAGAAATTGGACATGGGCGGTTGGCTAAGCGCGCGCTCGCAGCGGTCATTCCTTCTCAAGAGGAGTTTGGATACTCTTTGCGCGTTGTTTCTGAGATCACTGAGTCCAACGGTTCGAGCTCGATGGCATCGGTCTGCGGTGGATGTCTTGCTCTTATGGATGCTGGTGTACCGCTAAAGGCGCACGTAGCTGGGATCGCGATGGGGTTGATTAAGGATGGCAACAGATTTGCCGTGCTAACGGATATTTTGGGTGACGAAGATCATCTTGGTGACATGGACTTCAAGGTGGCTGGCTCTGAGACGGGTATTACCGCGCTTCAGATGGACATAAAAATTCAGGGGATCACGAAAGAGATAATGCAAATAGCGCTCCAGCAAGCGCGAGAGGCGCGACTTCATATTCTTGGAAAAATGACCGCGGCGATATCGGGTTCTAGAGAGGAGCTTTCAGCATACGCGCCTCGAATGATCCAAATGAAGATCAAGCCTGAGAAAATTCGTGATGTGATCGGCAAAGGTGGAGCAGTTATCCGTGCAATTACCGAAGAGACTGGAACCACGATTGATATTCAAGACGATGGCTCGGTCACGATCGCGTGTGTTTCATCGACTGGCGGAGAAGCTGCTAAAAAACGTATTGAAGAGCTCACGGCTGAGGTTGAAGTTGGTCAGATCTACAATGGCGAGGTTCTCAAGCTTCTAGACTTTGGGGCTATTGTGAGTGTGTTGCCAGGAAAAGATGGCTTACTTCACATTTCTCAGATAGCAGAGGAACGGGTTAATGCGGTGGCTGACTATTTGAAAGAAGGTCAGCAAGTTCGTGTGAAAGTACTCGAAGCAGACGACAAAGGGCGATTAAGACTTAGCATGAAAGCTGTTCTAGCCGATGAAAGAAAAGACGAACCCTCTGACGAGGCCTAATCTAAAAGCCCGCGAAAGCGGGCTTTTTTATTTCTGTTAGGCTCTACGTATGACAAAAAATATAGCTACGAGAAGTGGTGGGGAGATACTGGTTGATCAGCTTTTAGTGCATGGGGTTGATACGGCTTTTTGTGTGCCTGGAGAGAGCTATCTTGATGTGCTGAATGCGCTTTCCCTAAGAAAAAATAAAATTAAGCTTATTGTTACTCGGCAGGACGGTAGTGCGTCTTTTATGGCTGAGGCTTTTGGAAAGGCTACAGGTCGACCTGGTATTTGTTTTGTGACGCGTGGGCCAGGTGCAACCAACGCTAGTATTGGCGTCCATACCGCTTTTCAAGATTCAAGCCCGATGGTGTTATTTGTTGGGCAAGTTGGTGGCGACATGGTTGAGCGGGAAGCCTTTCAGGAGATCGATTATCGAAGAATGTTCGGTCAAATGACGAAATGGGTCGCACAAATTGATCGTGCAGATCGCATACCGGAGTACGTTGCAAGAGCATTTCAGGTGGCCACCTCGGGGCGGCCTGGCCCAGTGGTGCTAGCGCTGCCAGAGGATATGTTGGTCAGCAAAGAGGCTGTAGCAGACGCTAAACCGATTCAAAGTATTCGATACGCTGCTGATAATGATTCTCTTTCTGAAATCCGAAAGCTTTTGTCGGAAAGCAAAAAACCACTTCTGCTGCTTGGTGGTTCTGGGTGGACTGAGAAGGCCTGTGAAAACATAAAGACGTTCAGCGAAAGAAATAATCTCCCCGTAGCATGTTCATTCAGACGGCAGGATCTTATAGACAATCGCCATTTCAATTATGTGGGAGACGTTGGCATCGGAATTAATCCAAAACTTGCTGACGTTGTTCGCGACAGTGATCTGTTGCTGGTGGTGGGAGCACGGTTGGGTGAGATGACCACTGGAGGGTATTCTCTTTTGAAGCCCCCGGTTCTGGACAAACGGCTTGTGCATATTCATCCGGGTGTAGAAGAGCTCGGGCGTGTTTTCCAAGCAGAGGTCATGGTTAATGCGGATCTCGAATCTATATCCAGTCAGTTGTCGAGTATGGATCCCGTCGAATGTAACTGGGGCGACTGGAGACTAAACGCAAGAAAAGCGTATGAGGAAAATGTTGTTCCGGTATCGATGGGTGGTGACGTTGATCTTGCTGAAGTAATGCAAATCATGGAGCGTAAGCTTCCTCAGGATACTGTCATGGTAAATGGTGCAGGAAATTTTTCTGGTTGGATTCACCGCTACTGGAAATATTCCGGATATCGATCGCAACTAGCACCGACGAATGGGGCCATGGGGTATGGTGTGCCAGCTGGAATAGCAGCAAAGGTTGCGTTCCCTAATAGAACTGTCGTTAGCGTTTCTGGTGATGGTTGTTTCCTGATGAATGGGCAGGAACTCGCTACAGCAGCTCAGTACGACCTCAAGTTGTTATTCCTTGTATTCAATAACGGGATGTACGGAACGATTAGGATGCATCAGGAGAGGGAATATCCGAATCATGTTTATGGAACGTCGTTAAAGAATCCTGATTTTGCTGCGTTAGCGAGAGCCTATGGATTGCACGGGGCGACGGTTGAGAGTACAAGCCAGTTTGAGGAAGAACTTATGCAAGCGTTGAGCATTAACACTGCGTCGTTAATTGAAATAAAAACTGATCCTAATATTATTACGACGCGGACAACACTAGATGCGATTCGTAATCGCTGAGATATTTTTTGATATTAGTTTGATGAGTTGACTAATTCCATACTAAGTCATATGGTGGATAGTAATTCTGGATATCGAAAGGAGATTTTTGTGAGAATGAAGTTAATATTTTTGGGCATCGTGATGTTTTTATCGTCGACAGCTCAATCGGCGGACTATGGCACGGAGGATGAAGCTTCAGCCATGTTAGAGCGCGCTATTAATTTAATTAAGCATGATAAAGATAGGGCTCTTGATGCCTTCACTGACCTCGAAGGTGGATTTGGGATTAAGGATTTATATGTTTTTTGCTGGACTAAAAAAGGCGTGATGGTTGCCCACCCTCACATACTCGGTATGGATATCTCAGGTCTCACCATGCCCGATGGTTTTAATTTGTTTGCTGAGGCCTCTGGCATCGAGAGTGGTGAAATTAAGAAGTTAACGTACCAATATCCGAGGAATCGTGCGAGTGGAAGCGAGGAGATGTTTACCAAGCATTCCCTTGTTACGAAGGTAAAAGGTTTATTTTGTGGTGTAGGTTATTACGAAAAATAAGCATACTCTAAAATTTTAGGCGGACTTCGCAAGACCATCTCTCCTTGGTTCGGATCCGCCCACTAAGCCTTGATCGCTCATAGATATCACTTGCGAGGCCCCAAATTCAAAAGAGCCATAGGGAATTGGATTGACGGTATGCCCTTTAGCCTTTAGGGAATGAAGTATTTCGGGTTGATAGGAGTCCTCAACAACGAGACTTCCGTCTTTGTTAAGTTTCCACCTTGAACGATTAATCGCTTGTTGTGGGTCCTGTTTGTCTCTTGTCATCGCGCGACATATTTGAAGGTGACCTTGTGCCTGCATATCGCCCCCCATTACCCCAAAGCTTGAGTGAGCAGCATTCCCTCTTGTGATGAATCCTGGGATGATCGTATGAAATGGTTTTTTTCCGCCCGCTACGCAGTTTGGGTGTTTCGGGTTTACAACGAAGCCAGCGGCGCGATTCTGTAAGCTAATGCCAGTTCCCGGTATAACAATTCCGGAACCAAACCCCATGTAATTGGATTGAATAAATGAGACCATCATTCCATTGGAGTCAGCTGTTGATAGATAGACCGTATCCGAATTTTCACCAGGAGAGCTGGCAGGGGTTTTGCAAGTCTCGTTAAGTTTTATTTTCCTGGCGAGTTGTTTTAATCGAGATGTATCGAGCAGTTGGTCGATCGATATTTTCATAAAATCAGGGTCTGCGATATGCTGATACGTGTCATTGAATGCCAATCGCATTGCTTCAATCTCCAGATGAAGACGATCGGCTTCAGTCAAGTCGAAGATTTTGTCCTCAAACTCGTCAAGAATAGTTAATGCCATAAGAGTGGCAATTCCTTGACCATTCGGTGGAATTTCATGAACTGCGATATCGCGATAATTTGCTTGTATGGGTTTCACCCACTCGGCTTTATGTAATTGCAGATCTCGGAGTGTTAGTTTTCCGCCGTTTTGATTTGAATGATTAATTAATTCAGAAGCTAGTTTTCCCTCGTAAAAATCCCGCCCATATGATTTTGCTATTAAATGTAAGGTACGGGCCTGTGTTGGATTACGGAAAATCTCGCCCGCGACAGGGGCTCTTCCGTTGGGAAGGAAGGCTTCGGAAAAACCGGGAATATCTTTTAAACGAGGAGCTTGTTCGAACCATTGTCTTGCGATGATTGGGGTAACTGCGAAACCTGAGGTCGCGTGCTCAATGGCAGGCTCGAAGAGCTTTTCAAAGTTTAGTTTCCCGAATTTTTGTGAAAGTGCCGCCCAAGCTGATACCGCACCGGGTACAGTAACACTCGCCCAGCCTTCCTTCGGCATTTCAGGCCGGGTAATGAAATCATCCGTTTTCCATTCTTCTGGGAATCGCCCAGACGCATTCAGGCCATGCAATTCGTTTCCATCCCAAACGATACAAAATGCATCAGAGCCGATGCCATTCATGGTTGGTTCTACAACAGTTAGGGTGATTGCGGTTGCAATAGCAGCATCAACAGCATTTCCGCCCAATCTAATCATTTGGAGTCCGGCATCGACAGCTAACGGTTGTGTCGTTGCTACGATATTTTCACCGGTTATAGACTTTCTGGAGCTCTGCATGGATTGATAACTTACGAATTCAAAGTCATGGGGAACAGCTATAATCTATAGATGTGTCGTCACTGCTAGCTGATAGTAACTTAGATCTCATGAAATTGGGTGTTCAATCTGTAATAGAAGCGTTTCCCAAGGCCACTGATTAGATTGCGCTTATGGATATCGCTGGCTTTATTCAAATATTGAGTTTGTACGCTCTTCCGGCAATTTTGGCTATTACCCTTCATGAGGCTGCTCATGGGTACGCTGCCAAGAGGCTAGGGGATTTGACTGCTTACCAAGAGGGGCGAATAACGCTGAACCCCTTAAAACACATCGATCCAATCGGAACTTTAGTTGTGCCAGCGGTGCTTCTCATCGCAAGCGGTGGAAAGATGGCGTTTGGTTGGGCAAAACCAGTTCCAGTGAATTTTTCCCGATTGCGTAACCCCAAAAGGGATATGTTTTGGGTGGCTGCGGCTGGACCTGCGGTAAATTTATTTATGGCGATCGGATGGGCGATTGTTTTTAAGATAGTTGTAACGTCCCCAGTAAATTACTTCACGGATCCAGCGCTTGCAATGGCTCAAGGTGGAATCGTCATCAATTTGGTCCTGATGGTGCTTAATCTTTTGCCAATCCCGCCTTTGGATGGAGGACGAATCGCTGTGAGTTTACTTCCGAATTCTATGGCTTATTCACTAGCAAGACTTGAGCCATATGGATTGCTAATAATTATGTTGTTGATGGTGACGGATATCCTTGGGTCGATTATGTACCCTATCATTGGCGGTTTTCTATATTCCATTAAATTGATTTTCGGGGTTTAAGAGGGGAGTGTTCATTTTTGATGTTTGATGATCGAGTTTTATCTGGGATGCGACCGACTGGTGCACTACATCTGGGGCATTACAACGGCGTGCTAGAAAATTGGTTGAAACTGCAGAATGAATACCAGTGCCTGTTCTTTGTTGCAGATTGGCACGCGCTCACTACTCATTACGATTCCCCGGAGATAATCGAGGAAAATGTATGGGAGATGTTGATTGATTGGTTGGCGGCGGGAATAGATCCATCCCAAGCTACCTTATTTATCCAGTCCAAAGTACCTGAGCATGCAGAGCTGCACTTATTAATGTCGATGATTACCCCTTTAGGGTGGCTAGAACGGGTTCCCACCTACAAGGATCAACAAGAAAAATTATCTGAGAAGGATCTTTCAACTTATGGATTCCTAGGGTATCCATTGCTCCAGTCGGCAGACATTCTAATTTATCGTGCAAATTTAGTTCCGGTAGGCGAGGATCAAGTGCCCCATATCGAATTTACTAGAGAAATCGCTAGGCGGTTTAATCATATATACGGTAAAGAAGTTGGTTTTGAGCAAAAGGCGGAGGAAGCAATAAAGACTCTGGGAAGCAAACGAGCAAAGCTTTACCGTGAACTTAGAAACAAATATCAAGAGCAAGGTGATATCGCTGCGCTCGATTCTGGCAGAGCATTACTTGAGGAGTCTGCCAATTTGTCATTAGGAGACCGTGAGCGCTTATTTGGGTATTTGGAGGGTGGCGGTAAGATGATTCTTTCTGAGCCGCAGTCACTTTTGACGGCTGCGTCGAAAATGCCAGGTCTTGACGGACAAAAAATGTCCAAGTCCTATAACAATACGATCTCACTTCGTGAAGACGACGAATCGATTAGTAAAAAGGTGAGAAAAATGCCTACGGATCCAGCGCGGATTCGTAGAGATGACCCGGGCGACCCCGCAAAGTGCCCAGTTTGG
>JAURFP010000051.1 GCA_030834275.1 Burkholderiales bacterium
GTTTTCCAGCTGATTTACAAGGTGACTGGACCTTGGCATGCACCGAACTGTTTCGCAACCCACGTCGAAACCAGGTCGCCCCCAAATGTACTACTCCGCGAAGTTTACAGTAACCTCAACCCGACGGCTATTTTCTAGTTATTATTTTTTCAGAGTCTCGATAAGCTTTTCGTCATTTAGCATGGCTGAAATGCCATCGGAAACTGCTGAATTGAGCATTAGTTTGCTATTTTCAGAGGAGGACACCGAGGCGGATTCCTTTTCCGCAGTAACCGAGTATCGACGGCTATATTTCAAGCCTCCATTTCTAGCTTTCGCGACAATCTCAACTTCGAGTTTAGTTACGTATTTGATTTTTTCTTTCGTAGAGCTTAGCGTAATTTTCTGAATCTCTACGGTTAATACATTAGACATTTCTGCGGACGGGGGTACCACTTTAAACCCTTGGTTCTCCAGACCTACCTGTATGGTTGGTGCCAAAGCGCTCGCTACGTCTCCCGTCAGAGTTATATCAAAATTGTCTCCGTTTGGGTCTCCCGCAATACCGATTTTTTGCGAGCCAAGTGCGTCGATTATCTCGACCCCTAACGTTACTTCGGCATCCCCGGATTTGGCTGGTAGCGTTACATCAGGTTTTATCGTCAGCATTTGTGGGCCAGGAACACATCCGAGGAGCGCGAAGCCGGCCAACACGGAAAAGAGCAAAGCAAATTTTGTTTGAGCGATTTTCATATTTGTCCCCAGTAATATGTTTTTATTCCTTGAACAGTAAATCCATATCCTATACTTTTCTTGTCACGAGGGTGTAATTCACATCTGTGTCTTTACCAAGTGAGTAGACCTTCGTAAAAGGGTTGTATGTCATTCCGACGATATCTACGATCTCCAGGCCAGATGACCTGCACATTTTTGAAAGGTCAGAAGGTCTAATAAATTTTTTAAATTCGTGAGTCCCTTTCGGTAAGAGCTTGAGAACATACTCCGCGCCAAAGATCGCAAATAGGAAAGCCTTAGGCGTTTTTGCAATCGTCGAGAAGAAGCACCAACCTCCATCTCGCGTTAGATCTGCGCACGCCCTCACAGTCTCAATCGGATTCGGCACATGCTCTAACATTTCCATACAGGTGATCATGTCGAACCGTTTGCGCTCCCGGTCTCTCAGCTCCTCTGCGGAGATTTTTTCATAGGTCACTGGAACTTGGCTCTCTTGTGAGTGAAGTTTAGCCACGCCAAGTGGTTTGTCAGCGAGGTCAATCCCAAGTACGCGCCCCCCGTTTTTTGCAAGCCCCTCAGCAAGAATGCCGCCACCGCAGCCCACATCGAGAATATCCTTATCCTCGATGCTCACAAATTTCCTGATCAAGTTCAACCTCAGTGGATTGATGTCGTGTAACGGTTTAAATTCGCTATTCGGATCCCACCACTTGTGGGCTAAATCTTCGAATTTTTTTAGTTCGCTTTGATCGACATTTAACATGTAGTTAGGCTTAGCCTTCCATACTTTTTGATGAGGAAAGTAAATCTTAGTACGTAGAGATTCACAGGGTTAACATACTTAATTTTTCACTGCTCGTAAGGGGAATTTGACCCATATTTATGATATCATTTGGGATGTGAAAAAACGAGAAAAACAAAGATTTTCCAAATCCACAACTCCCTTCGTAATCCCTAGGGTCTGACCCACCGCAAGATAGAAAGTTCTAATGGAGCAATTCGCTAAAGAAACCCTACCAATAAGTCTTGAAGAGGAGATGAAGCGCTCTTATCTCGATTACGCAATGAGTGTGATCGTTGGCAGGGCGCTCCCCGATGTTCGAGACGGTTTGAAGCCGGTACACCGTCGAATTTTGTACGCGATGTATGAATCCAATAATCTCTGGAATCGACCTTACGTCAAGTGTGCGCGTGTGGTTGGAGAGGTGATGGGTAAGTACCACCCGCACGGCGACAGCGCGATCTATGACACTTTGGTTAGGATGGCTCAAGATTTTAGCCTTCGGTACCCAATCGTAGACGGACAAGGTAATTTTGGGTCAGTGGATGGTGATAATGCGGCCGCTATGCGTTACACCGAGTGTCGGCTTGAAAAGATTGCAGCTGAAATACTTTCTGACCTTGACAAGGAGACGGTGGATTTCGGTCCGAATTACGATGGCAAAGAGCTAGAACCTCTAGTTATGCCAGCGAGAATTCCGAACCTTCTTGTTAACGGTTCGTCTGGTATAGCGGTTGGAATGGCGACGAATATACCGCCGCACAACATTAACGAGGTGATCGACGCTTGTTTGACTCTTCTAGATAACCCAGAAACAACAATAGAGGAGTTGATTGAGATTATTCCTGCTCCTGATTTCCCGACTCGGGGGATCATCTACGGTACCGCAGGAGTGAAGGAGGCCTACCGGACCGGTCGAGGTCGTGTGGTGATGCGCGCTAAAACTCATTTTGAGGATCTTGATGGCGGTAATCGTCAAGCAATTATCATCGATGAGTTGCCGTATCAGGTTAATAAGTCTTCGCTTCTTATGCGCATCGGAGAGCTTGTCAGGGATAAACGTATTGAAGGGCTCTCGCCATCTGGTATCCGTGACGAATCGGACAAATCCGGCATGCGGGTCGTCTTGGAGTTAAAACGTGGCGAGATAGCGGAAGTAGTACTGAATAATCTCTATAAAGAAACGCAACTGCAGGATACGTTTGGGATGAATATGGTGGCTCTTGTCGATGGGCAGCCGCGTTTATTGAACCTCAAGCAATTCATAGAGGAGTTCGTTCGCCACCGCAAAGAGGTGGTCACCCGGAGAACTATTTTTGAGTTAAAAAAAGCGAAAGAGCGAGCGCATATTCTCGAAGGCTTGGCTGTTGCGTTATCGAATGTTGATGAAATTATTGCGCTTATCAAGGCAATGCAAACCCCCCCTGAGGCGAAGCGTGAGCTGATTTCCAGAGTTTGGAGATCAGAATTGGTTGAGGGGCTACTATCGATAATAGAAAAGCCAGTCGACGGGGATGGGGATATGTCCCATGGTTTACGGGAAGATGGCTATCACCTATCGGAAGTGCAGGCCCAAAAAATTCTTGAAATGCAACTCCAGCGCTTAACAGGTCTAGAGCAGAAAAAAATTGAAGATGAGTATCGAGAGGTGATGGATATCATCGCTGACTTGCGGGATATTTTGGGTAACGCAGATCGAGTTCGAGTCATTATCCGTGAGGAGTTAACCCAGACAAAAAATGAATTCTCCGATGTGCGTCGAAGTCAAATAGAAGTTAACGCTCAGGATATTTCTCTTGAAGATTTGATTACGCCAGAAGATGTTGTTGTCACTTTATCGCACTCCGGATATATCAAATCTCAACCCTTGAGCGATTATCGAGCGCAGCGCAGAGGTGGTCGAGGTAAACAGGCGACTAAGACAAAAGAGGATGATTTTGTGGATAACCTCTTTATCGCTCATACCCACGATTACATCTTGTGTTTCTCTGACCAGGGGAAGATGTATTGGCTGAAAGTTTATGAAGTACCCCAAGGGGGGCGAACTAGCCGAGGTAAGCCAATTGTGAATATGGTTCAGCTTTCCGAGGGCGAAAAGATCACAGCTATCCTTCCGGTCACTGAGTTTAATGATGATCACTTTGTGTTTATGGCTACATCTCGAGGCGTTGTTAAAAAGTCTCCGCTGTCTCATTTTTCACGTCCAAGGCAGATGGGCATCATCGCTGTTGACTTGGATGAGGGAGATCACCTTGTTGGTGTTGCGATCACCGATGGAAAACAGGATGTCATGTTGTTCTCCGATCGTGGGAAAGCGGTACGTTTCCGAGAAACCAATGTGAGAGCTATGGGGCGTGGAGCTCGTGGGGTCCGTGGAATGAAACTGCCTTCTGACCATGCGCTTATTTCACTGGTGATTTCTGACGATGAAAATAAAAGTATTTTGACCGCGACGGAGAATGGTTATGGCAAGAGAACGAAGGTGGCTGAATTCACCGCTCATTCGAGGGGTACCCAGGGGGTCGTTGCAATTCAAACGAGTGAGCGGAACGGAAAAGTTGTGTCCGCAACGCTCGTAACCGAGTCTGACGAGGCGATGCTTATTACAACCGGTGGGGTTTTGATTAGGACGGAGATCCGTCAGATCAGAGAAATGGGCAGGAGTACGCAGGGCGTTCGTCTTATCAACCTTGGTAATGATGAGAAGCTAGCTGGCCTCGTAAAAGTTGATGAGAGTGTCATTGACGACGTTGAAGATGCTCCTACTTCGACGGAGATCCCGATCGCCGACGGTCAGTAAGTCCACTAATTTTTTCGTTATTCACCCCTTAAGGAGTTTCATTTGAAGCAAATTTATAACTTCAGCGCTGGTCCGGCGGTGCTGCCGGAATCTGTATTGCTTAAAGTCAAAGAGGAAATGCTTGACTGGAATGGCTCTGGGATGTCTGTGATGGAGATGAGTCATCGAGGTCCAGAGTTTATGTCAATCGCAGAGGGGGCAGAGGCTAGCTTGAGGCGACTGATGGGGATTTCTCAGGATTATTCAGTGCTATTTTTGCAAGGGGGGGCTACGCTCCAGTTTTCCCAGCTCCTACTGAATTTGGTTCCTGATGATGGTTCTGTGGACTACGTCCATACGGGTGAGTGGTCAAAAAAAGCGATCGCAGAGGCGAGAGGGTTGCGCAACGTGAACGTGGTGGCGAGCTCTGAAAGTGAGGCGTTCTCGAGGATTCCAGATTTTGTTTCTTGGAATATGAGCTCTGATGCGAGTTATCTACATATTACGTCTAACGAGACTATTGGTGGGCTTGAGTTTCAAACCTTCCCAACTAATCTTTCGAGCCCTCTTGTGGCTGATATGTCATCGAATATTTTGTCGAGACCTGTGAGAGTTGATGATTTTGGGGTGATTTATGCAGGAGCACAAAAAAATATAGGACCGGCAGGACTCACAATTGTAATTATTCGGCGAGACCTTCTCGAGCGCAGCCCAGATTCGCTCCCATCGATGTTGAGTTACGCGGTTCAAGATAAAAATCAGTCGATGCTAAATACGCCGCCGACATTTGCGATGTATGTAGCTGGGTTAGTGTTCGATTGGTTAAATGACCTAGGGGGGCTCCCTGTCATCGAGAAAACGAATATTGAGAAGTCGAATTTGCTCTACGAAAAAATAGATTCCACAGATTTTTACGTTAGCCCCATTCGAAAAGAGGATCGTTCTAGAATGAATGTGCCCTTCCGGATCAGCGAACCCAGTCTGGAAAAAGAGTTTCTGAAGAAAGCTGAAGAGAGAGGTTTATTGCAGCTTAAGGGACATCGCTCGGTGGGTGGAATAAGAGCTTCAATCTACAATGCAATGCCCATTCACGGCGTACGCACTTTGGTTGATTTTATGTCTGAGTTTGAGAGAGAAAATGGTTAAGGAAGGCGCGTGATTATTAGAAGAGCAGAGAAATTTCAAGTTCAGACCTTGAACAATATATCCGCGAGGGGTGTTGAGTTGTTCTCTCCTAACCTCTATGACGTGAAGTCGGAACACGAGAATCCCCATGCCATCTTGGTCAGGTCAGCGAATTTGCTGGAAATGACACCTGGCAGCAATCTATTGGTGGTGGGTCGCGCCGGGGCCGGCACTAACAACATTCCAACTGAAAAATTAACCAGCCTCGGGGTACCGGTTTTTAATACGCCCGGTGCGAATGCGAATGCGGTTAAGGAATTAGTGTTAGCCGGGCTCCTCATGTCAGCCAGGAACATACCTCAGTCGATAGAGTTCGTTGGGTCGCTTGATGCTGCTAGTAACAATTTTTCCGAACTCGTGGAGGGCGGTAAGAAAAAATTTGCAGGCTTTGAGTTGCCTGGGAAGACCCTTGGTGTCATTGGCTTAGGGATGATAGGTAGTCTAGTTGCTGATGTAGCCCTAAAACTTGGAATGCGGGTCATTGGTTTTGACCCAGGTATTACCATTGAGGCCGCTTGGAGTTTGCCGGCTGGAGTATCGAAGGCGTCATCTATAGAAGACCTCGCTAAGAAATCAGATTTTTTAACACTGCATGTTCCCCTTAACGAATCGACGAGGAGTTTGGTTAATAAAGAGTTACTGTCGAAAATGCGTAAGGATTCAGTTGTTTTGAATTTCTCTAGGGGAGGTGTGGTTGATAATGGGGCGATTTCCGAGGCAATTGAGGCTGGTAGACTCAGGCAGTATATTTGTGATTTTCCAAACCCCAGCCTCTTAGGTATGAGGGGTGTCATCTCCCTGCCTCACCTAGGGGCATCGACAAAAGAGGCAGAGGAGAATTGTGCGCTAATGGTTGTGTCGCAAATCATAGATTACTTGGATAATGGGAATGTGGTGAACTCCGTAAATTTCCCGCGTGTACTGATGCCTAGGGAGTCCGAGTTTCGTTTGGCAATCATCAATGCGAATGTACCTAACATGCTCGGGCAAATATCAACAGCTCTGGCAGAACAGGGGCTGAATATTCACAACATGATTAATAACTCTTCCAAAGAGATTGCGCTCACTTTGGTTGACGTAGACAGTCCTATCTCTGATACCACCTTAGAGACCATTAAGCGTATTGAGGGCGTTCGTAGCTTAAGATATCTTCCTAGGACGTGACGAAACACGCGAAATCTGGAGAATATAGATGTCAGATGAATTGTCAGACTTACGGATACAGATAGACGCAGTTGATGAGGAGCTGTTGAAGCTCTTTAATGAAAGAGCGAGACTTGCTCAGAGGGTAGGGGTTGTCAAAAATCACTCGGTTATCTACCGTCCGGAAAGAGAAGCCGTTGTTCATCAGAGGTTGCACGAATTGAATCAGGGGCCACTCGACAATCAGTCGATCTCTGGCATATTTACGGAAGTTATTTCAGCCTGCAGGGCTTTAGAGGAAGTTTTTCGGATTGCGTGTCTCGGGCCTCGAGGAACATACAGCGAGGAAGCGTGTTTCAAGCATTTTGGCAAGCGAATAGAGCCACATTTTTGCCGATCTATTGAGGATATTTTTCGCGCGGTCCAAACCGGGGAAGCATCATTTGGTGTGATTCCGTTGGAGAACTCAACGGAAGGGGCTATCAATATATCTCTTGATTTGCTCTTTGACAGGGAGTTGTACTTGATCGGGGAGGTTGGTCTACCAATTCACCACAACTTAATGAGTAAGTCCGACAATAAATCGATCTCGAAGATCTATGCGCATTCTCAAAGTCTTGCTCAGTGCCATGTATGGATTACGCAGAATTATCCAGGGATAGAGACGGTTCCGGTGGCGAGCAATGCCGAGGCAGCGATAATTGCCTGCAAGGAGTCGAATGCGGCAGCAGTTGCAAGTCGGGCCGCCGCCGATCATTACGAGTTAAATTTGTTGGCTACAAACATCGAGGATAAAGCGAACAACACCACCCGATTTGGAGTGATTGCGCGCGAATGTCCTGGACCGTCTGGTAGGGATAAAACATCAATTGTTATGGCGTCTCAACATACGGCAGGAGCTATCTTTGAGCTGCTCGAGCCACTCGCAAAAAATGGTATTAGTATGACTCGTTTAGAGTCGCGGCCCTCGAGGATGGGTTTGTGGGAGTACATGTTTTTTGTTGATTTTGAGGGTCATAAGGATGAGCCGTTGGTTGACAAGGCTCTGAGCGAAATTATGGTCAAGGCGGGTTTTTTGAAGGTGCTTGGCTCTTATCCTCGAATGATCAATTAGTGGTTAAAAGGATGAGCGCGACCCCAATGCCAACACCATTATCTTTTGTCTCTGACATAGCCCCCTATCAACCGGGCAAACCAATCGATGAATTAGCGAGAGAGCTGGGGTTTAGGGCTAGTGAAATTGTTAAATTAGCCTCGAATGAGAACCCGCTAGGGTGTAGTCCCAAAGTGCGAGACGCGATACAGGGAGAAATAAAAAATATTGCACGTTATCCAGACGGTAGTGGACATCTTCTAAAGGAGGCGTTAGGAAAGAAGTTTCAGATTGATCCCGTGAAGATCCTTCTTGGCAATGGCTCGAATGATATTTTGGAAATGGCGAGCATTGCTTTTTTGGATGCGGGGCTATCTTCTGTTTACTCGGAGCACTGTTTCATCGTGAATAAACTAGCTACCCTGAGTCGGGGGGCTAATGGAATAGAGGTTCCTGCGCGTCAATTCGGTCACGATTTAGATGCGATGCTTATGGCGATCAGAGCGGATACGAAAGTAATATTTGTGTCGAATCCCAACAATCCAACTGGGACTTTTGTCTCGCCTGAGAAGGTCAGGAAATTTATCGAGAAGGTTCCGAAGCATGTGTTGGTGGTGCTGGACGAGGCCTACACTGAATACCTTGAGGAGAAGGATCAATCGAATAGTTTGAGTTGGGTTGATGAGTTTTCCAATCTACTTGTAACTCGAACTTTCTCGAAAGTTTACGGGCTAGCCTCTTTACGCATTGGGGTGGGCGTGGGTAATAAGGAGTTAATAGAAGTTCTGAACCGAATACGCCAACCGTTTAACGTGAGTAGTTTTGCGCAGGCGGCAGTCGTCGCAGCCTTAGCGGATGACGAATTTATAGAGCGGTCTCGAGAAGTTAATCGTCAGGGTATGGCTCAGTTAGTTTCTGGGTTGAAATCTTTAGGGGTTGAGTACATTCCCTCGTCTGGTAATTTTTTAACGATCGATGTGGGTGATGGGAAGCGCGTATTTGATGCGCTTCTCAGGGAGGGTGTAATAGTCCGACCAATTGGGGGGTACGGAATGCCACGGCACATTAGGGTAAGCGTTGGGCTGCAAAACGAAAACGAGAAATTTCTTGAGGCATTACGGCGTGTGCTAAGTTCGGACCGTTAACTCAAGGATTTGGTGATGAATAATTCCCCCGAGCGAATAAAGCGTTTAGTAATAGTTGGCGTTGGGCTAATCGGCGGATCACTCGCATCATCTTTAAAGAAACTTCACCTCGTTGACGAGATCATTGGAGTGGGCCGAAGTGAAGAGAATTTAATAACTGCTCATAAAATGGGGTTGCTGGATCTTTACTTAACCGATCCTAACAATATTCCATCTGATGCCGACATGGTACTGATCTCTGTTCCTGTTGCGCAGACTAAATTGGTATTTGAAGCGGTGGCTCGCAAGGTCTCGAAGAGCGCAATAATCACCGATGTTGGCAGTACTAAAGAGGATATTATTTCAATCGCTCGGGAGGCTCTTGGCGACTCTTTTGGAAGATTTGTGCCGGCACATCCTATTGCTGGCGGGGAGAAAAACGGAGCGATTGCTGCTTCGGATGATCTGTTTCTGGATAAGAACGTCGTATTAACGCCCGTCGAGGGCACCTCTGAGTCTGCAGTTAATACGGTAGAGCGTATGTGGCAGTCGGTCGGAGCGAATATCGTGAGGTTAGACGCGTCCTCTCATGATGTTATTTTTTCTGCTGTCAGCCATCTTCCTCACGTAGTTTCGTTTGCTCTCGTTAGTATGCTTGCGGCTCGCTCTGATTCTCAACAATTGTTTCGTTTTGCTGCAAGTGGATTTCGTGATTTTTCCAGGATTGCGGGAAGTTCGCCTGAAATGTGGAAGGACATATGTCAGTCCAATAAAGACAAAGTCCTCAGCGATATTTCAGATTTTAAGAATGTGCTAGAAAAAATAGAGCAGATGATGAGGGGGGGGGATTTCGGGAGCCTTCTTGATATGTTTCAACAAGCGTCAGACGCGCGCAATAAATGGGCCGAGAGAAAGTAGTGATTAGTAAGACGAAGGAATCAATTATTCTGACCGCTCCTTATGGTGCAGGCGGAAAGTTGAGCATCCCGGGGTCGAAAAGTATTTCTAATCGTGCATTATTACTTTCGGCACTCTCGAGTGGAACGACACGACTTTCTAATGTTTTGAGATCCGACGACACATTGGTGATGCTGGATGCGCTAAAAACCCTTGGTATCGGTGTCAAGGCCGTTGGTGAAGTTTTAGAGGTTAAGGGGGGAGGCGGAGATTTTCCTAATAAAGCGGCATCCTTGTTCTTAG
>JAURFP010000052.1 GCA_030834275.1 Burkholderiales bacterium
TATCAGAGATATCGTAGCTGCCGTGGGAGAGGATACGCGGGTTCAACTTGGAGGTGGGATACGTGATCTCGAGACTGTCGAAAGGTACCTGGATCTTGGTGTTTCTTTCGTAGTGGTGGGAACGGCTGCTGTTAAGAAGCCCGGGTTTTTGCATGATGCTTGTGATGCATTCCCTGGGCAAGTAATCGTAGCGCTCGATGCGAAAGACGGAAAAGTCGCAACCGATGGTTGGTCCAAGTTAACTGGTCATGACGTTGTCGATTTGGCTTTGAAATTTCAAGACTATGGGGTGAATGCAGTGCTATACACTGACATAGGCCGTGACGGAATGATGACGGGTGTAAACATCGAGTCGACCCGGAACCTCGCCCGTGCGCTTACGGTACCAGTCATAGCGAGCGGGGGTATCAACTCTCTAGAGGACGTTAAAGAAGTTTGTAAGCTGCAAGCGGATGGTGTTCTCGGAGCGATCACTGGTCGAGCAATTTATGAGGGTGCTCTGGATTTCAAGAAGGCGACCGAGTACTTGTTATCTTTGTGAAAAATCTCCAGTTCATTTTCTGAAGTAGTGTAGGAAGAAAGTATGGCTCTCGCCAAGAGAATAATACCTTGTCTTGATGTCAATGACGGCAGGGTTGTAAAGGGTGTTAACTTTGTTAGCCTAAGGGATGCTGGGGATCCGGTCGAGGTAGCTAAGCGCTATGATGTTCAGGGGGCGGACGAGCTTTGTTTTCTTGATATTACGGCGAGCAGTGACAATCGTGGGCTGATTCTGAAAGTAATTGAGTCTGTAGCGGAACAAGTATTTATCCCCCTTACAGTCGGCGGCGGCGTTAGAGCTGTGGAGGATGTCCAGCGATTACTCAAAGCCGGAGCAGATAAGGTAAGTATCAATACCGCTGCTGTGTTGAACCCTCATTTGGTGCAGGAGGCGACAGATTTCTTTGGTTCCCAATGTATAGTTGTGGCGATAGACGCTAGGCGCAAATCAGAAAATAGTGGATGGGAAGTGTTTACTCACGGCGGGCGTCGAAGTACTGGGTTGGATGCCCTGGAATGGGGTTACAGGATGCAGAAGGCTGGTGCTGGTGAAATTCTTTTGACGAGTATGGATAAAGATGGCACCAAATCTGGATTTGATCTTGAGCTCACCCGATCTTTCTCTGACAATTTAGATATCCCGATTATAGCCAGCGGAGGCGTTGGCGAGAAACAACATTTCGTGGATGGCGTAATTCAAGGTGGCGCAGATGCACTCCTCGCGGCCAGTGTTTTTCACTACGGTGAAATGACGATTCAAGAGGTCAAGGAGGCTATGGCTTTAAGTGGATTAGAGGTTCGGCTATGAAAACAGATTTAATCGGGCGTTTAAAATGGAATACGGATGGGTTAGTTTCTGCCATCGTGCAAGATTACGATTCGAAGCGAGTGCTGATGCAGGGTTGGATGAATACGGAGGCGCTAGCAAATACGGTTAGCTCGGGCCAAGTGGTTTTTTGGTCGCGGTCACGTAATAAACTTTGGGTCAAGGGAGAGGAGTCCGGAAACTTCCAAAATCTCAAAGAAATCTATGTGGATTGTGATGGCGATGCCCTCTTGCTGTTGGTGGAGCAGGTTGGAGGAATCGCTTGCCATACGGGTCGAGAGAGTTGTTTTTTTACAAAACTTGATCGTGGAGTTTGGAAAATAAATGAAGTAGTGTTGAGAGATCCCAGAGAGATGTATAAAAAATTATGAATGAATTCGACGTATTGTCCCGTTTAAATGACGTAATTCTATCGAGAAAAATTTCTGGAGAAGATGAATCATCTTACGTATCAACTCTATTTGCTCGCGGTCAGGATCAAATATTAAAAAAAATCTCCGAAGAGGCTGCTGAAGTTATTATGGCGTCGAAAGACGATAATGCTGACGCCATCGTCAAGGAGGTGGCGGATCTGTGGTTCCACTGCCTTATCGTTCTCGCGTATCATCAGGTTTCCGCTAAAGATGTCGCGGAGGAACTGGCTAATAGAGAGGGGCTTTCGGGAATTCAAGAAAAACTAAGCCGACCTAAGTAGTTTGTCGCGGTTTTTAGGAGAAAGGCGTTATGTCGGAAAATTGTGTTTTCTGTAAGATTATCTCCGGGGAATTGCCCAGCACCAAAGTTTATGAGGATGAGGATGTCCTTGCGTTCCGTGACATAAATCCGCAAGCAGATGTACATTTTTTGATCATCCCAAAAAGTCATATTGAGTCGTTGGCGTATGTCGATACGTCTCATGCGGGGCTCCTGGGCAAGATTATGACCTTGGCGAGTGTTTTGGCTGAAAAAGAAGGGTCGATTAACGGTTTCAGAACGATAGTGAATACTGGCGAGGTTGGTCGGCAGGACGTGTTTCATTTACATTTCCACGTACTCGGCGGAGACAAAGCGCTTCCAGCTATGATATATAAGAGAAGTTAAACTGTTTTTATGGAGTTGAAGAAATGATGATGGGGTCTTTTAGCATTTGGCACTGGTTAATAGTGCTACTGGTAGTGGTATTAGTTTTTGGAACAAAAAAGCTCGGGAATATTGGGTCTGATCTCGGAAAGGCGGTGAAGGGATTTAAAGAGGGGGTGAAGACTAAGGACGGTGAACAATCCAGTCAAGCCGAACTCGACGCTAAAGGAGATCTAGGGACCGTAGTCGAGGGTGAGGTCCGAGAAAAAGACAAAGTGTAATCGCCTAATTTAGGCAGTAAAAATGTTCAATTTTGGTTTATCCGAAATTATGGTCATCGCCGTCGTGGGATTGATCGTAATCGGGCCAGAGCGTTTGCCCAAGGTTGCGAAGACTGTAGGGCATCTATTTGGTCGGATGCAGCGATATGCCTCGCAGGTCAAAGCTGAGATAGATCGCGAGGTGCAGCTTGATGAGCTGAAAAACCTTCAGAAAACTATGAAGGAGGCGGCGGATGAGATTGAGGCTGATGTGTCCTCACAGTTTAATTTTATACAAAGTGAAATTGATGAGGCGGATAAGGAGCTCTCAGGTTCGGTTGATAAGGCAAAGAGAAGCTTGAACGATGATGACCTCAATCAGGATAACCCCAACCAGATAGCTGTCAAGAAGGTAGATTCCCAGGAAGCGGCGAGTAGCGAGCAGGGTGATGTCGGTGTAACCAGCGACAGTAACGAGCGAATTGAGGAGAAGGCTCAAGACACCGGGCCTCAAAACGGAATAAATTTAATGGCTGGCATGTCCTTCGTCAAAGAACCAAACGAGTCAAGCGACCCCAGTCAACCAATTGATGGATTGGTAAAAAAGGATGATCAGAAGGAAGCAAAGAGTTGAGTGATTCTGAATCGTTCATTTCCCACCTAATAGAGCTACGCGATCGATTGCTAAAAGCGATGGTAGCGCTATTGGTTGTATTTGGCGTGTTGTTTTACTGGGCTCGAGACATATACAGCTTTATGGCTAAACCGCTACTAGCCGAGCTGCCCGCTGGTTCGCACATGATTGCAGTGGAGGTGGCAGCGCCATTCTTTGTTCCTATAAAGGTAACGATGTTTGTCTCGTTGGTCATCGCATTGCCTTTTGTCCTTTACCAGATTTGGGCATTTATCGCTCCAGGGCTTTACTCGCATGAGAAAAAGTTTGCGATTCCTTTAGTTGCAACCTCAACTCTACTATTTCTAATTGGGATGGCGTTTGCGTATTTCATTGTTTTTCCGGTAGTTTTTCATTTTGTAGCTACATTCACCCCTGAGGGGGTGGAGATGAATACCGACATCCAAAAATATTTTGATTTTGTTCTCGCATTGTTTTTGGCTTTTGGGTTGGCTTTCGAAACGCCGATCGCGGTGGTGATACTCACAAAGATGGGGATAGTTAGCCTTAAAAAACTCAAGGAATCAAGGCCTTATGTGATAGTTGGCGCCTTTGTTATAGCAGCTATTTTTACCCCGCCGGATGTCGTTTCGCAATTGCTCCTCGCATTCCCGATTTGGTTGCTTTTTGAACTCGGACTGCTTATCTCTGGTTTTATTGAGAAACCTAAGGAGAAGTGATTCGACAGGTTGATTTGGATTGACATGCCGGACATCAAAATATAGAATTTCGCCCTTTCGCTCAGCGTCTCTGGGCTTACAAATCTTTACATTCTTTACAGAAAAATGAAAACTTTCAGCGCGAAAAGTCATGAAGTCAGCCGAGAATGGCTTCTAGTAGATGCTACCGATAAGGTACTCGGGAGAATTTCAACGGAAATAGCGAGAAGACTCCGAGGCAAACATAAGCCTGTGTACACACCGCATGTCGATACTGGAGATTTTATCGTGGTCATCAATGCGGAAAAAATGAGAGTTACCGGTAAGAAGGAAACGGACAAGAAATACTATCGTCACAGTGGCTATCCAGGTGGTATTTACGAGACGACGTATGGAAAAATGCAGGATAAATTTCCTGGTCGAGCGCTAGAAATTGCGGTCAAAGGAATGTTACCTAAAGGCCCGCTTGGATACGCAATGATCAAGAAGCTTAAAGTGTATGGTGGTTCAGAGCATCCGCACGGAGCTCAGCAACCAAAACAACTAGATATTTAGTATAGATTAGGGAAGAAAAAGTAATGGCATATGTTTCTCAAGCTAATTATGGAACCGGCCGCAGAAAAGCTGCAGTAGCGCGTGTTTACATTAAACCCGGATCTGGATTGATTACCGTCAACAGAAAACCAGTCGACCAATTTTTCTCTAGGGAGACCGGACGAATGCTTGTTAGGCAACCGTTGGACATAACGGGGTCAATCGGGACGTTCGATATTGATGCAAATGTGACCGGTGGTGGTGAATCTGGACAGGCTGGCGCGATTCGTCATGGGATAGCACGTGCACTTGTTGAGTACGATTCTTCATTGAAACCTGCTCTCAAAAGTGCCGGCCTTATCACTCGGGATGCACGTGAGGTTGAGCGTAAGAAGGTGGGATTGAGAAAAGCGAGACGACGTCCGCAGTTCTCGAAACGCTAATTAACCAGCAGTCAAAGCAAAAGGCTGTCCTGTTGGGCAGCCTTTTTTTTATTGATTTAACATCTCTACACACAAAGTTGAGCAGGAAATAATTTTATGGTCAGTATCGGAATCGTTGGTGGCACAGGTTATACGGGTGTTGAGTTACTTCGAATCTTGCTGCGGCACGCTTCGGCCGATGTAAGCATAATAACTTCCAGGTCTGAATCAGGTACGCGCGTGGTTGATTATTTTCCCAGCTTGCGCGGAAAAACAGATTTAGTATTTACTGATCAGTCCATTAAACAATTATCCCATTGTGACGTTGTTTTTTTTGCTACACCTCATGGTGTAGCAATGGAGCAAGCAAGATCACTCATTGAAGCTGGAACCAAGGTTATTGACCTTGCGGCAGATTTCAGAATAAAAAATTTGATGAACTGGAAAAAGTGGTATAAGTTAGATCACACTTGTCCAGATCTTTTGGATGAGGCGGTTTATGGTTTACCCGAATTGAACCGGGAAAAAATAAAATCAGCGCGTATTGTCGCAAATCCTGGTTGCTATGCGACATCAATTGAGCTTGCACTCATACCATTGATTAAGTCTGGCGTCGTTGATCATTCGAATATTATCGCTGATGCAAAGTCAGGTGTTAGTGGGGCTGGCAGGAAGGCTGACATCGGTGTCAGCTTCTCGGAGGTTTCTGAAAACTTTAAGGCATATGGAGTTTCCGGACATCGTCATCACCCAGAGATCGAAGAGGTATTGAATGGTGTTTCTCAATCAGGGCCAGTAAATCTCCAATTTACCCCACATCTATTACCGCAAATTCGAGGCATATTAGCAACGGTTTATGCGAGACTTGAGAACTCTGATAGGGATGTACGGTCAATTTTCTCGGAAGCGTATGAAAACGAGCCTTTTGTTGAAGTCTTACCCGAGGGAGAATTTCCTGATACCAAAAGTACTCGGGGCACGAATACGTGTAAGCTAGGTCTACATATTGACGTAGATTTTGGCCGGGTAGTGATTATTTCTGCGCTGGACAATCTCGTAAAAGGCGCAGCTGGCCAGGCGGTTCAGAACATGAATATAATGATGGGGTTAGATGAACAAACAGGGCTTTTAGACTTAGCAACCGTACCATGATGTTTATTGATTCGAGGGAGATTTGAATGGAAGTTTCTTCGCACGACTCGGCTAGCCAGATTATTTTTACAGATGCTGCTGCTGCCAAGGTGAGAGAGTTGATTGATGATGAAGGGAATGATGGCTTAAAGCTCAGAGTATTCGTCTCTGGTGGAGGATGCTCTGGTTTTCAGTATGGATTTACCTTCGATGAGGAAATCAATGAGGATGATGCGACGATCGATAAAAGCGGCGTGATGTTACTCGTTGACTCTATGAGCTATCAGTATCTGGTCGGGGCGGAGATTGATTACCAGGAAGGGATTGATGGTGCTCAGTTTGTTATAAAAAATCCAAACGCAACATCTACATGCGGTTGTGGGTCTTCATTTTCTGCTTGAGCTCACTCTCCGTAGTCTACATTGACGATTGCGGTGTTTGCTAAAACCCGCAATGACGTTTCGTGTGTTTGCATGACGTTCATAAATTCTGGAATTTCAGATTGAGTAATTGATGGCCCCGGAGGCATTACAGCTTTGGTGGGGTTAATTTGGCGCCCATTGGCCAAAAACTCGTAGTGAAGATGGGGGCCGGTCGCTAACCCAGTCTTCCCAACATATCCGATAACTTCGCCTTGCTCAATACGTTTGCCGCTTTTCATCCCCTTTGCATATCTGGATAAATGAGCGTATCGAGTGGTGATTCCATTGCTATGCCGGATCTCAACAAACTTCCCGTATCCACCCTTGGTCCCGACAAATCTTACTGTTCCTCGACCCGTCGACAATACCTCAGTGCCGGTTGGAGCGCCATAATCTACTCCCTTATGAGCTCGCCATTTTTTAAGCACTGGGTGCATTCTCCCAGAAGAGAATCCCGACGTGATCCTGGAAAACTTCAGGGGTGATCTTAAAAATGCTCGTTTTACGCTTTTCCCGTCTGGGGTGTAGTACCCGCTGGGTTGCTTATCACTGCTAAAAAAGAATGCCTTGTGGGATTCTCCCGCATTCACGTATTCTGCCGCGACGATCTTATCTAGATTTATGAACTCTCCAGCGAAATAATTTGCATCGAAAATTATCGAAAATTTATCTTCTTTCCTGACGTCGCGGTTGAAGTCTATTTCACTAGAAAAGATATTAGCCATTTCTGTGGCTAGTCGGTCATCGAGCCCCGCTTTTTCAAATGCACCAAAAAGCGAATCTTCCACAGTGCCTGACTTTGAGTACCTTCGCTTCGACAACTCAGGTTGGGTGAGCGCAAAATTTCTGTTTATACCCGAGCGGGATATCTGAGTTACTCCAGATTTATTGTTAAAGTAAATTAACTTTTCGACACTTTTATCAGCCTTAACGATTACACGTATTCTCGAACCCGCTATTAATCTCAGAGATTTTTTTATTAGCTTCGAAGACTTGATAAATTCCTGTAGCTGCGGATCGTCTACTCCTAGCCTTTCCAAAATTAGTCCCAGATAATCTCCCCTTCTAACCTTTTCCTCCTTTACAAACTCGATTGAGTGATCTTCAGCGGATACGGTTGAAGTCGGATGTTCAAGTATTTCGGAGATAGTTGTAGAGGAAGATGTTGTCGGTTGAGAAATTGGTGAGAGTCCGAACGCGATAATCACAGATAGCGAGACAAGCGATAGTACAGCCGACACCTTTAGGAAAAGTCGCGAACGAATCGTCGCAAACAATCTTAGTTGCGCTATCATTTGCAAAGTTTGGAAGTTTGTCTCGTGAAAAATTGATCGAAGTCTAACAGAAAAACGTAGATAACATCTTCCGAAAGTCCTAATTTCAAGTTTAATCACATAGCGAGGAATGAAGCGTTGAGCAAAGAGCAGTTAGAGATCATTAAACGTGGATCAGATGAGCTAATTTCTGAAGAAGAGCTATTGAATAAGCTTAAGACTAAAAAGCAATTAGTCGTGAAGGCTGGCTTTGATCCTACCGCGCCCGATCTGCATCTTGGCCATACGGTTTTACTGAACAAGCTGAGACATTTCCAGGATTTGGGGCATAGGGTTGTTTTTCTGATCGGGGATTTCACAGGAATGATTGGAGACCCCACTGGGAAAAACGTCACTCGGCCAGCCTTGACGTCAGAGGAGGTCCAGTCAAATGCCCGGACGTACGAGGAGCAAGTTTTCAAGATTTTAGATGCGAGTCTGACGCAGGTAGCCTTTAACTCCGAATGGATGCGTAAGTTTTCTCCTGAAGATCTGATTAAGTTGGCATCAAAGTACACGGTGGCGAGAATGTTGGAGCGGGATGACTTTGGCAAGCGTTTTAGGGATGGTCGATCGATAGCAATCCATGAATTCTTGTACCCGCTGGTTCAAGGCTACGATTCAGTCGCCCTTGAGGCCGATATAGAGCTTGGCGGCACTGATCAAAAATTCAATCTGCTTGTCGGCCGAGATATGCAAAGGTCCCATGGAATGGAGCCGCAGTGTATTCTGACCATGCCGCTATTGGAGGGACTAGATGGCATCAATAAGATGTCGAAGTCCTTGAACAATTACATTTCTATTGACGATGAACCAGGTGAGATGTTTGGAAAGCTGATGTCGACGTCAGATGACTTGATGTGGCGATATATAGAGTTGCTATCGTTTGAGACCATCCAAACCATTCGAAATTGGAAAGAAGAGGTGGCTGTAGGAAGGAACCCCAAGGATATCAAGGTAAATTTTGCGATTGAGATCGTGACGCGGTTTCATGGTGCTTCGGCTGCAAAGTCTGCACTCGATGATTTTGAAAAACTGTTTAAGCGAGGAGGTGTCCCAGACGACATTAGCGAGATCAAGCTGGCCACCGTGGAGGGGGAACTGTCGATCGTGCAGGCCCTAAAGATGTCGGGCCTCACCAGTAGTACCTCTGAGGCGATGAGAGCTATATCACAGGGTGGCGTTAAAGCAAATGGAGAAAAGGTGGAAGATAAGCTCGCCAAAATATCTAAGGGAGAGAAGGTTGTTTTGCAGATCGGAAAGAGAAAGTTTGCAAAAATCGTAGCTGAATAATCTTTTTTTGCGTAAAACTCTTGACCCCAACTTTCGGCCACGTATAATGCGCGGCTTCGTCTTAATTAGGCGATTGAGTGTTCTTTAAAAATTTGGATAGCTAAAGCGTGTGGGCACTTTGTGCTGCGTAGTGTTTTTGACGCGTGTACTGGTCT
>JAURFP010000053.1 GCA_030834275.1 Burkholderiales bacterium
CTAGCACGTAGAGACCCTGGACGTACTGCCAGATCGCCGAGCGACTCCCGTCGGAAAGTTCAGACTTCCACATGGACTCCAGATCCAGGGTCTTGAGAATTCCGTAACTCCGCGAAAGTTCCTCGAAGATGCGCTCGTCCCGATTGCGAATGAGATCCTCGTGGGGCTTCACATTCTTCATAAACGTTTCCAGGCAGACACCAGGATCCTTCTTGATCAGCATACTGACCGTATTCCTGTAGGTCTTCACAATGGTGTTCTCTGGGAACGTGTGGGCCAGTTCATCTACAAACTGCAATAGAAGCTCGTTGAATGTGTCTACACTGGCCATTTCGTATTACTTGATTAGAGTAAAATCTTTAACTACATACCGCGACTAATTTCCGGAAAAGGTGTTTCGTATATCTGCTCGCGTTGTGAAATTCCCATATAGACGATGAAACCGACCAAAATGGCGTTCAGAATGGCTGGCTTGATCATTTCGGCATTTCTGGGTGGCGCTTCTCGGTTGAGCCGTGCCACCAACTGGATATAAGCCATTGTAATAATCCCACCAACAAGAGCGGCGATCAAAGGGTTCTTTAAAGAATCACTTATCATTATTAATTAAAGTAGATTTTTGTACGTTTAACGATTCGCACCGGGGTTGATAGAGAAGTCCTCTTCTTGCTCCATGTTTGAGGGAGGCATTGGTTCTGCTCTTCTGATGAGACTTTCCTTGAAAGTAAAATTTTTAGTTTCTTCCATGGGTTCCTGCACTGGTGCGATGGGTTCTTCTGGCATTGGCGGGGGCACTTCTTCGCCGTGATCGACCACTTCGGATGACTCTCCTTCGTCCTCGCCCTCTTCTGGCAGCGGAAGTTCTCCTTCGCCGGGAAATTCTCCTTCGTCGCCGATTTCCGCGTTGTGAGCTTCCTCGGATTCTTCCTGTAGTCTGTCCATCGGATTCTTGTTAAGATAAGTCTTCAGGATTTGATTAATTGGAAGCATTTCCTTGACAGTTTCCTCGACCACTCCGTCCATTCTCTTGATGAGATCCTTGCGACGATCGTTCCTACTGACAACTTCCTGATATAGGTAGGGATCTTCGTAGATTCGCTTGGCGACATTGGTGTAGACGCCCAGGACGAACACGTCGTTGGTGGGAATCTTGAGCGACACCTTGCGCGAATCCTTGGAGAGTCTGACCGAAGAGATGATCTTGACCGTGGCCACAAAGACCGCGGCGACCATCTCGTCCAGGCAGCCACCGCAGCGATCCACGCACTTTCCCACTTCCGTGTCGATCTGATAATTATTCCACTGGGGGATCTTGGCCAGTTTGTCCTGGAATGCCTTGAGCGTCTGTTTGCCCTGAGTTTCCGCCCTGGCATCCGCATAGAGAGTGTCCATGCAGTCAAGGGCACTTGGCAAAATCGTGGACGAGAGCTGGTTGAGGAGTTCCTTTTTGGCCTCCACAAGCACGTTCAGGTTATTGTCCATACTTAATGATAAATTTCATTTAATTCAGCGATATTTGTCCGCGGCTTTCTTGAGGTTTGCCAGGGACGCAAACTCGTTCTCGGGTTCCTTGGGTTTTGTTTTTTTCGTCTTTTTGGACGTTCTTGGATACCACGAAACGAACAACTGACCATTTTCATATAACTTTGTAAAGAAGCCCCCGTTGATAAACTGACGTTCAACGTACTGGGATGCCTTATTCACATCAAAAGTGGGAAATCCTATAAGGAACGAAGGAATCTGCACCCAGGTTTCGTGGAGTCCAAGGTCCGCGACTTGTCTCACCTTGGTGCTGGCGCGTTCATACAGTTCCGTATAGAGTTTCTTTTTTAGCTCTCGCTTTCGGTGGTCGATCTGTTGTACCTCGTCCACTCTCAGAGGCATTGTCTACTAGTTCTAGAGTTTTTCCTATCGCAAATAAGGCGTGACGGGAGGATTGAATTGTCCTACCGGGGTCGTCGCGGTCGATTCGTACGTCTGAAAATCTTCGCCCCACTTGTCCTTGATCGCCTTCTCGGCAAGCGCAAGTGCTGACTTGTTGGGGATAGAAGCATTGGCGATGGTATCGTAGGTCATCCATTCTCCCGCCCTGAGAACATCCTGGAAGGCTTTGATCTTGCTTCCGTCTTCCAGGGGCTGACTTGTGATCCCCTGGATCTTAATACCCTTTTCGTCGCCGATCGCAATGACATCTACCTCGGTACCGTAAAATCGTTCCGTTTCAAGCAGAAGGAAACGTGCTCTGTAGGTTGCTGGAATGTTATCAGGAACGGTCGCATAGTCGGCATTTCGCTTCAGTTGTTCCAAATAGTTCATGAGTGACGTTCTCGTCTGTCTCTCCTGTTCGTAACCATCGCCACCGCGCGTTCCGCTCGAGATGACATCCCTTTCTTTGAGAAAATTTATATAGGCTTCATAAACGTCAGGACGCTTTTGTTTGAGCTCGGTGATCTTTTCGGGCGTGTTGAAGACCTGGACGAATATGGTCTCAATGGGAAACATTTTAAGACCCTTTGTACTAAAGATCATCTCGGTGGTCGCGTCGAGAATTTTCTTAATCATCAGTGCCTTGACCGATACATCTTCCATAGGATTACCTTCGATCTCGAGATTACCTTCTGTGATAATACCCGAAACCTCTGGACGAAACCCAGCAAAACCACGATCCCACTTGAACCCTTCCCGGTACTTGAAAAATAGCAACAGGGCAAACACCGCCAGTGCGATCAAAAGTAGGTTCTGCATACGCATCTTATATACTACCGCGAAATTATATCGCCTGATAAATTCATTGTTTCTTGTAAAGAGGTAATGTTCGCCCTTATGCTTTATAGCCCAAGATGTGAATTCTGTCTTGAGATTTTTAATTTATTGGATCAATGTCCAATCAAAGATCAGGTACAATTTCAAAACATTCACGAAGCGCCTGTCCCTGAAGATTACAGGAAATCATTGACTCACGTACCGGCGCTGATCGTCAAAGACGGAAGACTGTTAATGGGAACTGAAGTTAAACAGTGGGTCCTGGCAATGATGCCAACCGAAGTAGAGTCATTCGATTCAAATGCATTTGCATCGTTTGACGGCAACCCTTCCATCGTCCAGGGACTTTTTGATCTCGAATCATATGGAACTCCCCTGGCACCTCCATTGACACCCGATCTGGAAGCCAAGATAAACAAGAAAATACAAAACTAAACACAATGATCACGAGATCAGAAGAAGTTCCTAAATCACTCGGCAATGTTTACTCTTACAAGCAAGGATACAATTCCTGGAAAGAATTTCTAAAACACGAAGGCGATCACGGATTCAAACGATTTTTAACAGACCTTTATGCTCACAAATTAAAGAAATAACGCATTTATCTAGTAAATGTTTTTTAAAACAATTCAAGCTTCGGCATTTAAGAATATTTTTGAGGTTCTCAAAGATATCCTAAATGACGTTAATGTATCATTCAGCAAGAAAGGTATTCACATGCTGACCCTTGACAATGCCAGAACGGCAATGGTCGAATTATTTTTAGATGCAAAACAATTTGAAGAATACTCGTGCGAAAATGAAATCATTGTAGGAATTAATACTACCAACGTATTTAGAGTTCTTAAATCTGTTACTACCAACGACGTCCTGATAATGAGAATTGATGAAAATCATATTCTCAATATTTCAATTGAAAATAGTAACAAAAAGAGTAGGAGTACATTTAATCTTAAATTATTAGATATCAATGATGAAATGTTTGAAGCACCAAATCTCAACGTGGAGAGCATTACAACTTTTCAGACGGTTGATTTTCAGCGACTGTGCAGAGATATTTCACATATTGGTTCAGAATTATCCATTGAACGTTCGTTCAAGAAAATAGGGTTTAGGTGCAAAGGCGATTTTGCTGAACAATACACTGAATATGATATGGATTCTGATACGGAAAATTTTGTTCCTATGAAAGATATATTTTCACTGAAATATCTTAATCTTTTTACTAAAGCAACATCAATGTGTTCGAATATGAAACTTTTGCATCATGGTGAAGATATGCCACTTGTTTTGGAATACAAAGTCACATCCCTTGGTGATCTTAGATTTTATCTAGCGCCAAAATGTCAGGAGTAAGCAGGTCGTCCTTTCGTATAACAATTGTTCTACCCAACATATAGACGTGCCATTCATCTGGTACTTCCTCATTAGCTTCAAATAGATCCTTCATCTGGATGTCTTTGCAGCCATGAAAATCGGATCTCGGTCCGGCGTATCGCAGAAAACGTGCAGTGTCCCACATTCTCAACTCGCCATTTTCCATAATAGCCTCGACTTTGTGAACCATGATGGGTCCTTTCAATCCATTCGACTCCTCAATGTCGTGTACTCTGCGCATGGGATCCCTGGTCACCATGGAGTAGGGGGAATCCCTGTAAGTATATTCTTGCTCATAACGAATATTCTCAATGCACTCCGGCTTCTTTCTCCGAAGTGCATAATGTTCGTTTCGAACGTGTGGATAGTAACATAAACTATAAATTTGTCCTGACTTCATCAAAGGCCAACCTTCCATGACCCTCTTCCATTCAGCCGAAGGGAAAAGGCAATCTTTTTTGGTATTCACATCATAAATCATTTTGAGTGGCATCACAACTCGATAAGGATTTTCGTTATACCACCACCCGACCATCTTCACAAGAAGATTATACATTTAAAGTTATAATAACATTTTTCTTTAAATGAGTTTACTCGAGCGTTACAATCTCAAAATAAAGGAATATGAAAATGATGAAATAAAGAAAAATGAATATATCACCATGGCAGCACCCTATATATTGAGATATCAAGAAGAAAATTGCCGACGCGATATATTTATAGAATATATGCGAGTCGTGGAAAAAGATCATTCTGTAGTAAATAACGATGATATAACAGAAAAAAATGCACTCCAGGTTGACAAATGTGAAATGTGCGATTCACAAAATACATATGAATGCGAAACGACATCGTCTTTGATATGCAGAGATTGTGGATGCAGTGTTCATTTTTTATCAACCGGTCTTTCTTACCAAGATGAACAAGATATCTCGAAAAATACACAATACAGCTATAAAAGACAAAATCATTTTAACGAATGGGTTCAACAATTTCAGGGCAAGGAAACCGCAAATATACCAGACGAACTCGTGGAAAAATTGCGCTACGAACTCAAAAAACAAAGAATTGAAGAAGTTTCAAAAATTACACATGCGAAGGTGAGAGGACTTTTAAAAAAATTACGTCAAAATAAATATTATGAACATATTCCCTATATTACAAATATTCTCACAGGAATAAGACCTCCCGAAATGCCACCAGCCCTGGAAGAACGCCTGAGATTAATGTTTAACGAAATACAAACCCCCTTCGATCAAGTTTGTCCAAAAGATCGAAAGAATTTTTTATCTTATCCGTACATACTCTACAAATTTTGTGAACTTCTGGGAGAAGATCAATATTTACCTTACTTTCCTCTATTGAAATCTAAAGAAAAATTGTCACAACAGGATGTCATCTGGAAATCTATGTGCAAAATTTTAAAATGGGAATTTATTTCGACAGTATAACTAGAAAAGGAATGTCTTCCTCTATCCATATCAACGATAGTGTTCACATGAACAAAATAAATCCCTATACAGACCCTTCGGAATTTACACCAGGCGTTTCTTTGGGCGGAGCTTACAAAAACATCTATGATCCAACCAAACTCCCCAAGACGCCCCTGGTAAATTCAGTAAAGCCAGTGGGCGATGCCCTTGGAGGTACAATATCATCCCAGGACGATGAAGTAAGCCAGGGCTGTGCAAAAACAATGGCAGCCGGCTGGCGTACTCCATTTTATTGTACCCCGGGTTCGCAAGAATATCCTCTCGACAGACCCGTATTTCCGGAACGCATTTATTCACTTCCTCCGTGGGACTTGTCGTCAAAACCGACTCAAAGCCAGGTCCAGATCCAGAACCCGATCGCAAAATGGTTGAACACTGCACGAATTGCTATGGTTTTTGGTATTTTGATAATTATAGTATTTTTAACCTTTTTTTACAAACGCTGAATTTTCTCATTTATAATTTTAGGGTTTAGTTTTTTTAAATTATCTAGTTGGGACTGAATTTTATTCAGGATACCAGAACACTCGTGACTCTCCAGTTGAATACATCCAGTGCAAAGAGTCTTGAGGTCACATCCGGTACAGGGTATGCATACTATCCCTTTCTTCTTACAGTGATCACATCTCATATTAAAGAATAAAGACAAACCTTTAATATGCAAGCAATAAATTTCAGGACGTTTCTGGGAAACATCATAAAAATCCACGACGATGTCACAGAAAATAAACCATCTCTGCTGCGAGTCTCGACCATCACCGTCATGGGCGGACGTAGCGGATCTACACCTCTGAACGTCTTTACCGAAAAATTTGTCGACGGCGATCGCGGCTGGAAACTGGGAACTACTCATTTCAATAATTCACTGACAATTTCCAAAAACATTGGAAATGGCAAGAACCGATCTGTAAAATTATTCCCAAATGGAAAGATCCACGTGACAGGATCATCTACACCACTTGAAGGTCTTGACATTATTCAGGAAATTCAAAGTATAGTAGACGAGATCTTTCCCGATATCAAAGATAATCCCATAATTCCTATGGAAACACAGATGATCAATGCCACCTTCCAGGTCCCACACGGTATCGATCAGATGATGCTCCTTGACTTGCTCAAGACGCAACGTAAATATGTCTCGAAAATTTCATTTAATCCAGAAACATATGCAGCCGTAAAGTGCAAGATGTTTGGAATGTCAGTAAGTATTTTCAAAACGGGCAGCGTGGTTTTAGCAGGATCCAATAACTTTAAGGATCTTGCCGTGGCATATCGATTCCTTCTCAAAATTTTATACTCAAAATCCGTGGTCACACATTCTTTGAATATCAAAGAACGCGAACCAATGTGGGTTTATCAGAAAAAAAAGTTCATTCAGAGCATCAGAGATTTTTATCTATTCAGTAAGTAAAAGATGTCTCAGCGTCTTGGTATGGCCGATGGTCGCGCCTTCACTATTTACACCTCTAACCAGCTGATCAACGATAAGATCATGGCTGATAATGGTATTGCGTATCCTCTTAACTACCAGTACCGCCAGCTGATCGCCAAGATGGGTCCCGACCTGCTCAAGCCCATCACCGATCTGCAGCGTGTGGGCCCGGTGCCAGCCAACAGCATCACCCGATGCTTCTCGGCTGACGTGCCTCTGCTCTCGGTTCCCAAGACTAATTAAAGAAGTAACACCTTGAAATTCCATTATGGACTACGTAAAGCAATTTCAAGATGCATGTGCCGCTATGAAGAAGGACGGAACGCTCACCCAGGAGAGGATGACCGTCGCCTGGCTCATGTTTATGCCAAAGGATCAAGTTGAAAAGGCAATGAAGCTTAGTTCGCGTAAAGCAAACCCCCCATCCCGTTCTGGACTCTGAGGATGTTGTAGTTGACCGCGTATACTGGAGCGTTGATAGTGTTACTGCCGTAAAGGCGAAGTGTCGCCGAGTCCATGCGCGAGAAGTTGCACGAACCTGTGGGCTGGAGCTTGGAAGCATCCAGACAGAAGGGGATCATCAACTTGACACTTTCAAAACCGTCGTCCGGACTTCCGACATTCACACCAAACTGCGTGTGATAGTAGGCGGACACCTCATTGTAGTGAGGATCGGCTGGTTTCTTATCGCCAACGTCCACACCGTTGAGCTGCAGAACGACGGCGTCTGACGTGTCGAAAGCGGATGCAGTCGAAGCCAAGAACTTGACGGGGTGATTGAACGTGAGATCCATCGTCTTCAAGTTGGAAGCGGGGATACGCTGAACCTGGTGAATGAGCATATCGATGGACTTGTCGGCCATCATACGACGCTCATCAGCATCAAGGTAGACGTACCGAGTCCATGCCTCCATCGTGCTATTGACGGGAAGACTGGAACCCCAGTAGATCCTTACCTCCACGTCGTGGTACTGGAGTGCGATCAAAGGAAGCGCAGATTGCCAGTTCTCGCAGAACCAGAATTTCATGGGATACCACTTGGCATTGGCATCACTATTGGCACCAGGGACAGACCCGTAGTTGCCCTTGGAGAACGAGTTCGCCATGATGTCCGTGTGAATGGACGCCGAATACTCATAGTGCTGGGTATCGATCAACTGACCTCCAATGTAAAGCTCGATCTTGTCAACAGCGGCGCTCCAGTCAATAGACTGGGTACCACTGCTGTTGGTATTGGTAAGGTACACGTAAGAAAGGAGATCGCCCTTGCGCTCGAAACGGATCGACGAAAGACCGTTGTTCGCCGGGGTGTTCTGGATCACCTGACGCTCAATCACACTGGAAAAATTAGTGTGACGTTTGTACGATGATTGGAAAAATGACACCTCCGGGCTACCAACCAGGTGCGTATCCTGGGCTCCCACGGCGACAAGTTGCGTAATACCACCCGACATATTTCAGTTATTACTATTGGACAATAAAATATTGAGACGAATCCTAGCGAGTAACATTCTCGATTGACTCAACTCCCACCACACCTCGACCTCGTCGCCGACCTTGTAATCCATGATGGGCTTGAGGTCGTCGCACTGAATTTTATACGGTCTTCCGTATCGCCATGGCACCTTCAACTGAATGTTTTCCACTTGAATGTACCATCTTCCTGACTCGGCTTCGTAAAGGGACTTTGTGATCTTTCCTGCGAGCGGATTAGAGTGCATACCTTTCCCTACAGGCGCGATAAATCTTTAAGGTCTTGCCACTAAGTCTGCACTCCCTGGGAACCACGCGGATTGCCGTCCTGAGCCTCCTCTGACCATTCACACATCCGTGATATTTCTCGTTGTCCTTG
>JAURFP010000054.1 GCA_030834275.1 Burkholderiales bacterium
ATCATAGGCTCGGAAACGTTGTCACCTGCCTGCTCTTTTTGAAGTCTACGTGCGCGCCGCTCTTCACGTGCTTTGTCACGAGCACCTTGATCAAAGGCAGATTGTTCCTGCTCTCGCGGCGGGGCGGATGAGGTCTCAACCATCGTCATACCTTCCGGTAATTTAACAGGAGCCGATTCTATTGGTTGAGGTTTTTGTATCTCCTGTGCAGCAGCGGCAGGGGTTGAACTTGGCATATCTGTGACGACGGGCGGCGTCTCCTCGCGCATTTGGTTTCGACTCACCTGTCTCTCTGCAGTCTGAACTAGCTCTGGAGAATCCTCATTTCTCAGCTCAACTCGATCCCCACTGTATTGTTTTGGGCCCTCAGTGCGAATTGATGATTCATATTTGGATTCTGATACAGCTTCGACCGGAGCCGTATTAAACTCACGGTTATTTTCGGTATGGTCAAAACGTCTGTGAGCTTCTCGTGCGTTATCGTGGGAATTATTCTGCGCTTCAGTTACGACTTCACTGGCCTCAGAACCGCGAGGAAACTGATCGTTTTGACGTCTGTCTTCGTATCTATCTCCACGCCTATCTCCTCGGCGACGTCGATTCCGGTCGCGCCTATTTTGACGATCGCCATCTCCATGCCGCTGATCAGTTCCTTGGCGTTCCGTTCGCTCTTGGTTGCGTTCCGGCGTACCTTCAACTCGATTATTGGCCACATTTTGTTCGCGATTTAAGTCACGGTTATTTCCGAAATCTCGATCCTCCGATCGTCGATTGCGTCTCTCGCCATCTCTGCCGCGACGACGATCATTTCTGTCTCGTCGATTGCGTCTCTCGCCATCTCTGCCGCGACGACGATCATTATCAAAGCGATCCCTCCTGCGACCACCCCTTCGGTCATCTTTGTTATTCTTTTCGCCCGCACCAAATATCGCTTTTAACAGGCGCTTAAAGAAACCTTCTTTCTTCTGCGCTTTTATTTCTGGCGCTGGTTGATCTGGGGTGATTCCCTTTACTGCTGCGCTTGGTTTAGCCGCTTCCTGAGTTTTATTTTCAATCTGGTATTCGTCTGCAGGTGCTTCGGCCATCGAGTAGCTTGGAGTGTTTGAGTCAAGCTGCCCCACCTCGTCTGTTCTTATCCTCTTAACTGTGAAATGGGGGGTCTCCAAATGGATGTTTGGAATTAAGACACAGCTTACTTTGACCCGGTTTTCGATGACGTAGAGTTCATTTCTCTTTTCGTTAAGCAGATAGGAGGCAACCTCAACTGGAACCTGCGCGTGCACCGCCGCAGTGTGCTCTTTCATCGCCTCATCTTGTACGATTCGTATTACGTGGAGAGCTGTTGATTCGATCGAACGAATATTTCCTGTACCGCTACAACGAGGGCAAGTAATGTGACTGCTCTCCCCAAGTGAAGACTGTAATCGCTGGCGAGATAGCTCAAGCAAGCCAAATCTCGAGATTTTTCCGATCTGTATACGAGCCCTGTCGTGATGCAAGGCGTCCTTTAACTGATCCTCAACTTCTCGCTGATTTTGTTGACTCTCCATATCAATGAAGTCAATCACTACCAATCCACCCAAGTCTCTTAAGCGGAGTTGTTTGGCGACTTCGTGAGCAGCTTCGATATTCGTACGTCTGGCTGTTTCTTCGATATCGCCACCACGCGTTGCTCTAGCTGAGTTAACATCGATTGCCACCATTGCTTCAGTGTGATCTATGACGATAGAACCACCCGAGGGCAGGGTTACTTGCCGCGCGTAGGCAGACTGGATTTGATGTTCTATTTGGAACCGCGAAAACAGAGGGGTATCCTCTTCATAAAGTTTCACGCGATTTACGTTGTGAGGCATCACGTGCCCCATAAATTGCTTTGCCTGATCAAATATTTCTTGATTATCGATTAGAATCTCACCGATATCCTGCGAGAAGTAATCGCGGATAGCACGAATGACTAAGCTTGCATCTTGATAAATGAGGAAGCTGCCGTTTTGCTGCTCAGAGGCAGAGTCGATAGCCGCCCATAACTGATTGAGGTACTTAAGATCCCAATCGAGCTCCTCCGTGCTTCTGCCAATACCCGCGGTTCGAGCGATGATGCTCATTCCGTGTGGAATCTCGAGGTCTCTCATTGCATCTCTAAGTTGTGCGCGTTCCTCCCCCTCGATACGTCTCGAAACCCCGCCACCTCGAGGGTTTTTTGGCATCAATACTAGATACCTACCTGCGAGACTGATGAAGGTGGTAAGTGCTGCACCTTTCGATCCTCTTTCGTCTTTCTCAACCTGGACAACCACTTCCTGTCCAACGTTCATAACGTCCTGGATCCGAACTTTTGTTGGATTAGCCTCAGGCTTATTGAAATAGGATCTTGATATCTCTTTGAAAGGTAAGAATCCGTGTCGTTCTGAGCCGTAGTCGACGAAAGCCGCCTCTAAACTAGGCTCTATCCTGGTAATGACGCCTTTATAAATATTACTTTTTTTCTGTTCTTTACCAGTTGTTTCAATATCCATGTCGAGGAGCGTTTGTCCATCGACAATTGCAACCCTCATTTCCTCTGAGTGAGTTGCATTAAAAAGCATGCGCTTCATTTTTCTTCTTCTCCCGCGCTGTTAAGCGTCCGCAGGGAGGTCAAACCGTGTTATTCGTTGTCTCGAATCCCTTAAGCAGGGGATTTTAGTACGTTGCCTTTACTTCCAACGTTTCGTGTGTAACTAACTCTAGTTGTATCTAGCATTACCGGTTTGTCTTGAACCTGGCCGCGCTGTTGCGTTGCCTTAAAATTATTCCTGCGGTGTTTTAACTGCGCAAATCGTTTACCATCACTACTTCATCCTCTTCGGATAGGTGAGCAAAATTAACCCTATAACGAGCCCTCAATCTTCGCTTATGACCAGCATTCAGCAGCCTAGCGGCAGTTATCGCGGTCGTTGGACCGCCTACGTCGCGCTTCGTTATTTTTCGGCGCGGTATCCAGCTCGTTCACGGGATTATAATTGAAAATGAAATACATAGGTAAAGATTCGGTTAGCAAGCTGGAAGTAGACCATGGGTCTGACGGACAGCGGATTGACAACTTGTTAATGCGCTTGCTAAAAGGTGTGCCCAAGAGTCACGTTTATCGAATTTTACGCAGCGGGGAAGTGAGGCTTAACAGTCGTCGCGTCACCCCTAGTACCAAAGTGGTAGTCGGTGACATTTTAAGGATTCCGCCCGTTCGAACCAGCCAAAGGCCCGAGACTCGTGAATTACCTCGATTTAACCTCCCCATCCTTTTTGAGGACGAGGCCGTTCTAGCGATCGACAAACCGGCTGGAGTCGCAGTGCATGGGGGCAGTGGGGTTTCGGGTGGGGTAATCGAAACACTTCGTCTCACCCGATCAGATCAAGATTTCTTGGAGCTCGTTCACCGTTTGGACAAAGAAACATCAGGTGTTCTTCTTCTCGCGAAAAGCCGTCCAGCTCTTCTATCCCTTCATCAGCAAATCAGAGACGGTGGTACCGAAAAATTCTATCAAGCGGTGGTTCATGGTACAGATTTCGTTGATAAGTCGATACGTCATCCGCTACGCAAATTCGTGAATAAAGCAGGAGAGCGGAAGGTGGTAGTTGATGGGACGGGGCAGGATGCACTGACGGTTGTGAGAAAACTCGAGGTTGGGCCGAAAACAACTCTGGTTGAGGCAGAGTTAAAGACGGGTCGAACCCACCAAATTCGAGTGCACTTAGCACACGAACATTTTCCGATTATTGGGGATGAAAAATACGGAGATTTTTATCTCAATCGTAAATTTGCAAAAATGGATGTGAAGCGTATGCTGCTTCATGCGGTGAGCTTCACCTTCAGTCATCCGAAGACAAAAAAAAGAGTAACAATTCGATCTGATACGCCTCGAGAATTTGGTGCCACTGTCAAAATGAATGGAGTAGAAAACTAAAATCCAAAGGCGTGGTCTGAATTCCTAGATGAAAAATAAAAATTTCGATTTAATAGTGTTCGATTGGGACGGCACGCTTGTTGACTCAACTGCGCACATCGCATGGAGCATCCAAAGAGCCTACGAGGACGCGAAGTTACCGATACCTACACAAGAGGATGCCCGACATGTCATTGGTTTAGGGTTATCGGATACATTTCAATATTTGTCGCCTTCTTTAACTAGCGAACAACACAAGACAATCGTAGAGCGATATCGACATCATTTTTTAACGGCGGACGAGAAGATTCAGACCTTTGAATATGTTGAAGAGGGATTACGGTTTTTGAGCGAACAGGATTATCAGCTGGCAGTCGCGACAGGGAAAAGTCGAATCGGCCTCGATCGGGCGATCGCGGAAGTACCGTTTGGTGGTTATTTTCATGGTACGCGATGTGGGGATGAAGGATTTCCAAAACCCCACCCCGATATGTTGCTACATTTAATGACAGAGTTTGCCGCTGAGCCCGAGAGAACATTAATGGTTGGGGATACGACCCATGATCTGGAATTGGCGAGAAATGCTGGAGCGCAAGGTGTGGGGGTAACATATGGTGCGCACGGGCGGGATAAGCTTCAGAAATTGAACCCTCGACTCATGGTTAACGAATTTAGAGAATTAATCGAATGGCTGAAAGTGCACGGTTAGTTTGTAAATCTAGCGACCTAGAGAGCGGTGGAATGGGTTATAGATTTTCGGTCAAAGCAAAAAACAATGAGGACTTGCCAGCGTTTGTAATACGTTTTGAAGAAGTCGTGCATGGTTATATAAATCGATGTGCTCATCTTCCTGTACAACTGGATTGGCGAGAAGGGGCTTTCTTCACCTACGATAAGGATCTTTTGATCTGCTCAACGCACGGGGCAATCTATGAGCCAGATACTGGGTTATGTGTTGGAGGGCCGTGTAAAGGGGCCTCTTTGCAGAAACTACAAATCAGTGAAAGAGAAGGCGCTGTATACCTATCATGCGATTAACAATTAGACATTCGAAAACTTAACTTACCGGAGCAACATGGAAAATCAGAATTTTGAATCTTCGCTTGCTAAACAGGCGTTAACCGAGCAAAGAAAGTCTCGCAGGTGGGGGATTTTTTTCAAATCCCTGACATTGGTGTATTTGGTCGTTTTTCTTGTGACCGTAAACGAATGGCTAGGCGATGAAGATGACGTCGAAGTAGGGCGGCATACCGCTGTTGTGGATCTCGATGGTGTTATTGCAGCTGGCTCGACGGCGAACGCCGATGATGTGATAAGTGGGCTCGAGCATGCACTTGAATCTAAGAATTCAGTCGGGGTAATACTTCGTATCAATAGCCCTGGGGGCAGCCCTGTCCAGTCGGCCATAATCAATCAGGAAATTAGTCGACTTCGTACCAACCATCCCGACAAACCCATCGTAGCTGTCGTAGAAGATTTATGTGCATCGGGAGGCTATTACGCAGCAGTAGCAACTCAAACCATCTATGTTTCGCAAGCGAGCATAGTCGGATCTATAGGAGTGCGTTTAGATGGATTTGACTTATCTAAGGCAATGGAATCCCTCGGGATTCAGAGAAGACTCCTTACTGCTGGAGAGAACAAAGGCTTTTTGGACCCGTTTCAGCCAATGCAGGCCGATCAGAGGCAACACGCATTAGATTTGCTAGCTAATATTCACCAGCAATTTATAGATGCCGTAAAACAGGGGAGATCAGGCAAACTGGCAAAAGATGAATCACTCTTTTCGGGTTTGATCTGGACGGGAGAGCAAGGTATTCAGTTAGGTCTTGTCGACAGTTTGGGGACCGTGAACTCAGTAGCAAGAGAGGTATTTCAAGCGGAGAAAGTTGTCAATTACTCGGTCAGAGAGGGTTTAGGAGAACGCTTGGCCCGACGATTGGGAACAAGCGTTTCAGAAAGCTTATTTAAATCAATATTTTATACGGATTTATTGAACTAAAATCATGGAATTAAAAATCCGAATGACCGCAACGATTTAGCCAATTGAATGAGTGGTAGGCCCACCAGAGCAGTAGGATCTACGCCAGAAATCGAATCCAGTAGGGATATACCTAATCCTTCAGATTTGGCGCTACCAGCGCAACTCAATACATCCTCAGAATCAAGGTACCTATCAATTTCGAGGTCGGTTAGAACCCGGTACTGTACGACCGTCTTGTCGACGAAAACGTGATCTCGATTCCGCTCAACATCATGTACGCAAACAGCAGTAAAAAAGTCAGCAAAATTCCCGCTCGAGAACATTAGTTGCTCTCGAGCACTCTTTTTACTCCCTGGCTTTCCTAAGCGACGACCATCGCATTCGGCGACCTGGTCAGAGCCGATCACAAATCGCGCACTGGAAAGCTGCGAGCCAGCATGCGCCTTTAAAACTGAAAGTCGGCTAGCACATTCTTCAGCAGTTTCATTGCTAATTTGGGTTTCTTCGACTCGAGGGTCAACAACTTCAAACGCTATCTGGAGCCGCAGTAGCAGTTCTTTTCGAAATACAGAAGTAGAGGCAAGTGCTAGTGTCGGATTTTTATTACTCATATGATCGGTTTTTAAACTAAAATTTTTGACAGAACCTATATAAAACAATAATATGCGCGCCTTATGCCAAAACGGATTGTAATCGATACCGTGAAATTTGCTCGAAATGGGCAAGAGATGATTCACTCATTTTCGGTAGAAGACTTGCAGCGAGTTAAGGATATTGTTGGGGATGTTGGTGAAGAGATTGAGGCTAAGCTCGAAGGCGGTGTACTCAAAACTGGGAAGCCGTTTATCGATTTAAGTATCAAGGCAAATCTGCCGCTAACGTGCCAGAGATGTTTAGAGCTAATGAACTTCGAGCTAAATTCATCGACTCGATTTATAATAGCGTTTGGCAAGTCAGAACTTACTGATCTATCCGACGAGCCAGATGACGTTGAGTTTCTGATAGCGGAAGAGGATACGGACGTTGTGGCAATGGTAGAGGACGAATTGCTTCTCAGGTTGCCAATGGCTGCCAAGCATGAAGATGGAAAGTGTCGAGAGCCGGAATGGGGAAATTCCGCCAGACGACTGCGATTGGATTGACGAGCTTAGGCTCAACTGTTTTTATTTAAAATTGGAGAAAATAAGAAATGGCTGTTCAACAAAATAAAAAGTCGCCTTCAAGACGCAATATGCGCAGATCACACGACTCGTTGAAATCAGCGGCTCTAGCTGTTGAGCCTAGTACTGGTGAGACCCACTTGCGTCACCACATTAGCCCTAATGGGTTTTACAAAGGCAAAAAAGTCATTCAAAAGGCTGGCGAATAACAGCCGAGAGGTTTCGCCAGATTCTGTTGGTTAGAAGCCCGCTGACTTCATCAATCCGGATAGTCTTCGGATATACCTGATAGTCTTCAATCGTCATGCCGGTAAAAATTGCGTTGGATTGTATGGGCGGTGATCACGGCATTGCAGTCACTGTTCCTGCCGCCGTTGATTTTCTCCGAACTCACCCCGATAGCGAAATCATTCTTGTTGGCGATGAAATCGCGATAAACAAAAATTTATCTTCATTTCCAAGTGATCAAGCCGATCGCATCAGCGTCGTACATGCATCCGAAGTAGTAGGGATGGATGAAGGACCAGCTCAAGCACTGCGGGGAAAGAAATCTTCTTCTATGCGCATAGCGATTAATCAGGTTCATGAGGGTCGTGCGGCCGCGTGCATTAGTGCTGGGAATACGGGCGCGCTAATGGCCATCGCCAGGTTCGTCCTGAAAACACTTCCAGAGATCGAGAGGCCCGCGATAGCTTCATTCTTACCAACGGCGAGTGGGAGGGTTTGCATGCTCGATCTTGGGGCAAATATCGATTGCTCTCCAGAACAACTCTACCAATTCGCAGTCATGGGTAAATGTCTTGTGACCGCCAGTGGCGGGAGCAAAAATCCTAGCGTGGGACTACTCAACGTTGGTGAAGAGGAAATCAAAGGAAATGAAACTGTAAAAGCCGCGGCCGAATTACTCAAGCAAAGTAATATCAATTACCACGGGTATGTAGAGGGTACAGATATTTACAAAGGGACCACCGATGTGATTGTTTGTGATGGATTTGTAGGAAACGTCGCCCTTAAGACTTCTGAGGGGTTAGCTCAAATGCTCGGACATTACTTGAAGGAAGAATTCCATAAAAATATTTTTTCGAAACTTATAGGAATAGCTTCGTCACCAGTTATCAATCGATTTAGGAGGCGGGTTGACCATCGTAGGTACAATGGAGCAAGTTTACTCGGCTTGAAAGGTGTCGTTGTTAAGAGTCATGGTTCTGCTGATCAATATGCAATGCAGTTTGCTCTGGAAAGGGCTTATGACGAAGTTAAGAACAACATCTTGCAAAACATCTCATTGAATGTGGAATTAACGCAAAAGGGAATGGCTTGATCTACTCAAGAATTAGCGGGACCGGAAGTTATCTTCCCGAAAAGATTCTCAGTAACAAGGATCTCGAGGCGATTGTGGATACAAGTGATGAGTGGATTCAGGAGCGGTCTGGTATCAAGAGCCGTCACATTGCCGCAGACGACGAGTTGGCTAGTGATCTCGGATTGAAAGCGGGGCAACGTGCGATCGAGAGTGCGGAGCTCACGCGTGACGATATCGACCTTATTATCGTTGCCACAACCACGCCAGATATGGTTTTCCCCAGCACGGCTTGTATCATCCAAGCTAAATTAGACATAGCAACGTGCCCTGCATTTGACGTTCAGGCAGTATGCAGTGGTTTCGTATATGCAATAAACATTGCAGACCTATTCATAAAATCTGGTCAGGCGAA
>JAURFP010000055.1 GCA_030834275.1 Burkholderiales bacterium
AGATTTTCAGCAACAACACCGATTTCATTTGCTACATGATCCGCTCCTAAAGCGATCGCGGAGGAGTCTTGAGGGACATAAACTGTTATTCCAGTCATCAAATCTCTCCCATCGCAATCACCTCATCAACGCGAGATGCAGTCACCCTTGCCAACGGTACATCATTTACCATCAGCGCCGGCGCGCATGCACAATGTCCCAAGCAGTACACGGCCTCCAGCGAATACTCTCCATCGCTTGAAGTTTGGTGGAAATCGATACCTAGTTTAGTCTTGAGGGCCTCTGCTACGGCATCACCTCCCATCGACTTGCAGGCTTCTGAACGGCAAACTTGAATGACCTTCTTTCCAGGAGGAGATGTTCTAAAGTGATGATAAAAAGATATGACGCCATGCACTTCAGCTCTTGAAAGCCCTAGAGACTTGCCAATTCGCTCTATTCCGTCCTCTGGCACATATCCAATTGCATCCTGAATGTGATGAAGGATAGGCAGCAATGCACCCTCTTTCCCGGCATTTGCATCCAACGCATTATCAACTGCCGTGACTGTTTGATCTTTCTCTGACAAATAACCCCCTCAATTTCTTCAATCGATGAACTGGTTCAGCGAACCCTAGTCTCATGGACAAGTAATCACCAACATAATTCAAACCAGAGCAGGTATAAGTTATGTAAAATTTTTCATAACTTATAGAATATAATCAAATTTTGCGTAACAATATTGCACTTGGTGAAAAATAACAATATGCATAAATATACATATATAAGACATGCCGAAAGTTAGTTTACGCCCCTCTTGGTCTATATCGAACGAGTCAGGAAAAGATCTTGGGCCTGAGGTATTCACTCTCCTCGATGCCATCAGAAACCGAGGCCGGCTAACGGCAGCCGCAAAAGACTTGGGAGTTTCCTACAGACATGCGTGGAATATGGTGCAGTACTGGAGGCAATTCTTTGGTACTGAACTCATTTCCTTTACTCAGGGTAAGGGCGCAGTACTTACCGACGTAGGTGAAAAGCTACTTTGGGCAGAACAGCGCGCATCTGCCCGTATTGGGCTTCAGCTTGATTCGCTCACCTCAGAGCTAAATCTGGAACTCAACAGAACCTTAACCTCAAGCAAAACTGCTCTCATCATTTACGCCAGTTATGGCTTCGCTGTCGCCTACCTACCAGAACTCTTGAAATCAAAACCGGATATTCAGGTGGATTTGCGTTATCTGGGCGCAGTCGAATCATTAAGTGCGCTATCACGAGGAGATTGTGATCTAGCTGGATTCCACCTTCCGCAGGGTGGATATGGAAAAAAAGCGGTGGAACTCTTTTCCCCTTTGCTTGACTCGAATGAGCACAAACTTATCCACCTCGTAACTCGAACCCAAGGGCTCTTTGTTGCTCCAGGGAATCCAAAAAATATAAGAACGTTATCGGACCTGAAAGATAAACAAATACGATTTATTAACCGTCAAAAAGGATCCGGCACGAGGATCCTGTTCGATGAACTTCTCGAGAAAAACTCTCTTAAGGGCACAGATGTGATTGGGTATCAAAGTGAGGAGTACACCCATGCTGCGGTAGCAGCCTATGTCGCATCCGGTATGGCTGACGCGGGCTTTGGCGTTCAACCCGCAGCCAATCAGTTCAATCTCGAATTTATCCCACTTGCCAAAGAAAAATATCTCTTTGCAGTGTCCAAGCGCGCGACGCAAAAACGCGAAATTATCGATCTTCTTAACCTACTCAAAGGTTCCGACTTTCAGAATTACGTGGGAAGTTTGGCTGGATACTCTGCTCCCGATGCGGGAGAGATCGTCTCCATTAAAGAAGGGCTGATGGCGTAAAAAAATCCCCAGAGTCCTGCACATTAGGTCCCTAGGGATCTCCCATCCGATTAGCTTGAGGTTAACCTAATAACTGCATCGCCTTTTCAATGGTTTGAAGAAGCCCCCAAACCAGAGGAATTCCCACGAATCCCCAAGCTAGAATAAGATGAAGCGTTGTAGTTTTTCCGTCTTTACTCATTGTCAGTTCCTCCTAAGCTGTCTGCTTCAAGTGATGTCGCTCATCAACGGCTTTGATTAAGGCGTTGGCGATTAAACCAACAACCAACAGCCCCGCCATGATATACATCGTCGTATTGTAGGCTTCCGCCTTTGGAATACCGCTGTCAATTTGATACTGTCGGATGTAGTTAACCAACACTGGACCAAGGATACCGGCCACTGACCAAGCAGTAAGTAGCCTACCATGTATGGCACCTACGTACTGAGTTCCGAACATGTCTCTCAAGTACGCGGGTACCGTGGCAAAACCACCACCATACATCGTCATAATTACTACAAAGCAAAGAACGAACAGCCCAACGCTTCCTATTGAACCCGTTGACGGCACGAGTGCGTAAAGAACGATACCGATGGCAAAAAAGCAAAGATAGGTGTTCTTTCTGCCGATATAGTCGGATAACGAAGCCCAAAATATTCGGCCGAGCATATTCGACAAGCTCAAAACACCGACAAATCCTGCGGCAACAGCCGCCGTGACAGTCGGGAACATTTCTTGGCTCATCGCCGAGGCTTGTCCAAGCACCCCAATACCTGCCGTAACGTTCATACAGAGCACAACCCAGATACACCAAAACTGAGGAGTTCTCCAAGCCACATTAACGTGAACATGGGCGTTAGTGACCAATTTCTTCGGCTGCGCTGGAGCAGTCCAACCCTCGGGCTTCCATCCCTCCGCTGGCACCCTAACAATCATGGAACCAACGAACATAAATACTGCATATATCAAACCAAGTCCCAAAAATGCCTCCGCAACCCCTATATGTGCGTCAGTTGTGAACCGATCGAGTAGCCAAACAGAGAGAGGCGAAGCAATAAATGCGCCTCCACCGAAACCCATAATTGCAAACCCGGTGGCCATGCCTGGCCGATCAGGGAACCACTTAATAAGGGTGGAAACCGGAGATATGTATCCCAGCCCGAGACCTATTCCCCCGAAAACACCATAGCCAAGATAAACAAGCCATATGTTATGGAGCTTGACACCTAACGCTGACACCAAAAATCCTCCAACCCAAAACAACCCAGCGGTAAACATCGCTCTTCTCGGACCACCTTCTTCCACCCAACGTCCAAAAAGTGCCGCTGACAAACCCAAAAAGAATATAGCGATGGAGAAAATCCATCCTAATTCCGTCAGCTTCCAATCATCTGGCGCTGATTCCGTGATTCCGATCAACTTGGTCATCGGCAAATTAAACACACTCAATGCATAGGCCTGACCAATACAAAGGTGAATACACAAGGCAGCTGGCGGCACCATCCATCTACTGAACCCTGGCCCCGCTACTGATCGCTCTCTAGCTAAAAAACCGCTCATATCCTGATCTCCTCCAAATGTTATTTTTTCTCAGGTAAGCATCATTAAGTCACATAGACTTGTTGCATAATACCGCATTATGAGATTTTTAATACCCCTTACCACAATATGTAGGGATTTATGAAAATTACCGCGATAATCTTATGTGGAGGCAAGGGAACCCGCATGGGGCATAAAAACAAGGGGCTCCTAGAGTTAGGGGGAATGTCACTCATCCAAAGAACGATTGAGCGGCTACCCGAAACTGTTGATGAGGTACTCGTTAGCGCGAACTCGGACATCGATAGCTATCGCAGTTTAGGGCACACCGTTATCGTTGATGAGTTATCCGATTGCGGTCCACTTGCGGGAATTCTCGCTTGCTCGAAAAAAGCTAAAGGGGAAACCCTCTACGTCACCGCTTGTGACACGCCCTTCCTAACAGCAAGCACAGTGTCCAAACTGTGTCAGATGATTGAGTCAGGCACATCAAATCTCGCGATGGCTAGTGACGGGTCAGGAATTCACCATCTGTGTTTTGCATCAAATAAGGAAATTGCGCCTAGCATTGAGGGCTATCTAACGCAAGGCAACAGGAGCGTGAAGGGATGGCAAGCCCTACACCAGCCTACAATTCTGAGTATCACTAGTGAGAAAAGCCAAGAATTTCTGAACATTAATTCAGAGCATGAATGGCGTTCAGCTCAGAAAATACTTTAGACACTTAATCAGACTAATTTTTCTCGGAGCTATTTTGGTCGCTCAAGTCTCGTTTTTTTATCGTTTTAAAAAAAACTTCGCCAGACCCAATCATTCCAAGTTCAGATCTAGCCCGCTCCTCTACTTCATCTAACCCAGTCTTTAAATCACTAATCTGCGCACGAACTGCACTGTTCCTATCTTCTAAATTTTTATTCGTAACTAGCTGGTCATCAATTTTCGATTGAAGCTCCCACACTTCCCACCACCCCCCCTTTCCGAACCACAAGGGATACTGAATCAAAAGCAAGAGGGCGAAGAATGTCCAGGTTAGTATTTTCATTTAAGAAGGTTGTAAAAGGCCTCTTTTCCAGCATAAACAGCGTTAGAACCAAGCTCCTGCTCAATCCTTAAAAGTTGATTGTATTTCGCTAAACGATCAGACCGCGAAAGAGACCCAGTCTTAATTTGACCAGCATTCGATCCAACTGACAGATCTGCAATAAAACTATCCTCAGTTTCACCTGATCGGTGTGAGACAACCGCCGTGTATTTCGCTCGTTTTGCCATTTCAATTGCGTGCAAGGTCTCGCTGAGGGATCCTATTTGATTAATCTTTACTAGGATAGAGTTAGCGACACCCTTATCAATGCCCTCTTTTAAGATCGCCGTATTGGTAACAAATAAATCATCACCGACGAGCTGGGTTCCAGATCCTAATTCCTGCGTTAGGATCTTCCAGCCATCCCAATCGCCCTCAGACATGCCATCCTCAATAGAAACTATCGGGTACTTTGAAACCAATGTAGCAAGGTAGCCAGTGAACTCAGACGCGTCCATTTTTAAGTTTTCAGATGCCAGGTAATAGGATCCGTCCTTGTGAAACTCAGAGCTCGCACAATCTAACGCGATTGCCACCTGCGACCCAACTTCGTAACCAGCTTTTTCGATTGCATCAACAACTAATTTAATCGCATCCTCATTCGATTCAAGATTAGGCGCAAACCCTCCTTCATCTCCAACCGTGGTTGGCATACCTTTTCCCTCGATGATCTTCTTTAGAGTCTGGAAAATCTCTGCGCCACATCGCACCGCCTCCGAAAAAGTATCAAGCCCGTGCGGCACAATCATGAACTCTTGTATATCCAAACTGTTGTTCGCGTGTGCTCCTCCGTTCACCACATTCATCATTGGGACAGGAAGCTCCATTCTTCCGCTACCACCGAGGTAGCGGTACAGGGGAATATTGAGATTCACGGATGCCGCCTTGGCCACCGCCAAAGACGTCGCAAGAATCGCATTCGCACCAAGTTTTGCCTTGTTATCCGTCCCGTCCAACTCAATCATTATTTGGTCAACTACAGACTGTTCCGTCACATCCAGACCTATAATCGCCTCGCATATTTCCGTATTCACATTTTCGATCGCATTAAGGACACCTTTACCCCCATATCGATTAGCGTCCCCATCTCGCAACTCCACAGCCTCTCTCGATCCGGTCGATGCTCCCGAGGGTACGGCAGCTCTACCAATCACCCCAGAATCAAGGTGTACATCGACCTCGACTGTCGGGTTTCCCCTTGAATCTATAATTTCACGACCAATTACATCAACTATTGCACTCATTGCTTAACACCAATATTTTGTTTTTTAGAATAAGTCGCTCTCATCATACGGTCTAGCCTTGACGATTTTATCTAGGCCTAATAACATTTCAAGCAACTCTTTCATTCGCTCGAGAGGCCAAGCATTTGGCCCATCTGATAAAGCCTGATCTGGCCTAGGATGCGTCTCCATAAAAAGACCATCGATACCGGTTGCGACTGCTGCGCGCGCCAGCGCTGGAACAAATTCACGTCGCCCACCACTCTTATCACCCTGACCACCGGGAAGTTGCACAGAATGAGTTGCATCAAAAACTACTGGACACCCAGTGAGACGAAGCGTCACTAAAGACCGCATATCTGATACGAGATTGTTGTAGCCAAAACTCGCCCCTCGCTCACAAACGAGTATATTTTCTTCTCCACTCGCCTGCCTCGCTTTTTCCACGACGTTTTTCATGTCCTGCGGAGCAAGGAATTGCCCCTTCTTAATATTGACAGGTCGGCCAGATCTCGCCACTGCTTTTATAAAATCAGTTTGTCGACAGAGGAATGCTGGAGTCTGGAGTACATCAACAACCTCAGAAACTGGCTCAATCTCATCAATGCTGTGTACATCTGTGAGCACCGGGATATGAAGCTTTTCCCTAATTTCCGACAATATTTTTAAACCCTCTTCTAGACCCAACCCCCGGAATGAATTCTGAGAACTTCTATTAGCCTTGTCGTAAGAAGCCTTAAAGATATAGGGGATCCCAAGCTCCGTAGTTATCCCCTTCATCTCAGCGGCAACTTCGAGCGCTAATTCCGCAGACTCGATTACGCACGGTCCAGCTATCAAGAATAATGGCGCTTGATCGCCAACCGGGAAACCACAAAGTTTCACCGACTAATCTCCGATTTTTTACTACGATCACGGGCCGCCTCAATAAAGCCACTGAAAAGCGGGTGACCAGCGCGCGGCGTTGAAGTAAATTCGGGATGGAACTGACACGCTATGAACCAAGGATGATCCTTTATCTCAACCACCTCACACAAATTTTCAACGGGTGACTTGCCGGATATTGTTAAACCGCCCGACACCAACTGATCGACGTAATTATTATTAACCTCATATCGATGACGATGTCTCTCCGAAATAAATTCAGAACCATAAATTTTTCTGATTTTCGTTCCGTCGAGAAGATCTGCACGCTGCGCTCCAAGCCGCATGGTACCCCCGAGATCAGATTCCGCACTTCGTGTTTCCTTCTCCCCAGAAGCATCCTGCCACTCAGTTATTAGGCCGATCACCGGATTTTTAGTCTTTGCATCAAACTCGGTGCTGTGAGCATCAGCTAAACCGAGAACATTCCTCGCGAACTCAATAACAGCCAATTGCATACCCAAACAAATACCAAGGTAAGGTACGGAGTTTTCCCTAGCAAATCGTATCGCTTCTATCTTTCCTTGAACGCCTCTCTGACCAAAACCACCAGGGACTAGTATCGCATCAACATTCTGTAACTTTTCGACACCATCTTTCTCAATAGTCTCTGAATCAATATAGATAATATTTATTTTCGCGCTGCAATGGATTCCGGCATGAACGAGCGCTTCAGAAAGCGACTTATACGACTCCGTAAGATCTACGTATTTTCCAACTAGCGCTATCGTTACAGAATCTTTAGGGTTCTCCAAACTCGATACTATTCGGTCCCACGGTCCTAAGTCCGCCGGTGCAACCTGGAGATTTAACCTTTTCAAAATAATATCGTCGAGCTTCTGAGCATGAAGCACCGAAGGGATTTTGTAGATGCTATCAACATCCATCGCAGAAATAACAGCATCAACATTTACGTTTGTAAATAGTGCAATCTTTGCTCGCTCATGGTCAGGCACCACTCGGTCTGCTCGACACAAAAGCACATCTGGCTGAATACCGATCTCTCTTAATTCTTTAACCGAGTGCTGAGTAGGCTTTGTTTTAATTTCTCCAGCCGAAGGAATATACGGCACTAGAGTCAAGTGGATAAAACAGGCATTTTCACGACCAACCTCGATACTCATTTGCCTCGCAGCCTCGAGAAATGGCAATGACTCTATATCACCAACTGTTCCGCCAATTTCAACCAGCGCCACATCATAGCCATCTGCACCGTCTTTGATGTGCTGCTTTATCTCGTCTGTGATGTGCGGTATGACTTGAACAGTCCCGCCCAAGTAATCGCCTCTTCGTTCTTTTCTTAAAACACTCTCGTATATTTGACCAGTCGTAAAATTATTGGTCTTTTTCATCCGGACGTTCACAAAACGCTCATAGTGCCCTAGATCAAGGTCGGTCTCCGCCCCATCATCCGTAACAAAAACCTCTCCGTGTTGGAAAGGACTCATCGTTCCAGGGTCAACATTGATGTAGGGGTCGAGCTTGAGGAGAGTTAACCTAATACCTCTCGACTCGAGTATGGCAGCTAGAGAGGCAGACGCGATCCCTTTACCAAGGGATGAGACGACACCACCAGTTACGAAGATATATTTAGTCATCTACATTACTGCTTTCGAGATACTCGCGATGCCCGCGATTGTAACACCCACGAGGCTATCTAAACCTTGTCCACACAAAAATTCGAAGATTTATGCGGCGGCCTTATTCGCTAGATGTTTACCAAGGTATAACCAAGTATCAACAACTGTATCGGGATTCAAGGATATGGTACCAATGCCTTCCTCAGCAAGCCACTCAGCGAGATCAGGATGATCCGATGGACCTTGCCCACAAATACCGACGTACTTTCCATTCCTGCGACATGCATCAATTGCGAGATGCAACATTTTTTTGACCGCTGGGTCCCGCTCATCGAATTGACCGGCTACGATGCCCGAATCTCTGTCTAAACCAAGCGTCAATTGAGTCATATCATTCGAACCAATAGAAAACCCATCAAAATATTCCAAAAATTCGTCCGCTAAAATCGCATTGGCGGGTATTTCACACATCATG
>JAURFP010000056.1 GCA_030834275.1 Burkholderiales bacterium
AAGCAAAGGCGAAAGAGCTGATGCCAAAATTACAATTTGATGAGATCGATGTGCTGATCGTGGAAAAAATTGGTAAGAACATATCTGGATCTGGAATGGATCCGAACATCACGGGCCGTAATTGCAGAGACATCGAGTGGGATATGAAGCCCCACGTGAAAAAGATTGCGGTATTAGGATTGACTCCGGAGACTCACGGTAATGCCACTGGAATAGGGGGAGCGGATGTTATCACGATGAACGTGTATAAAGAACTCGATATCGCGAAGACCTACGCAAACGTCATTACCTCTACATATTTGGATGGAGCTGCGATACCGATAATTATGAATAGTGATGAAGAGGCCATTCAATTAGCGGTTAAAACTGTGGTGCGAGTAAAGCCGGAGGACACAAAAATCGTGCGCATATCAACGACCTTGGAAGTGTTGGATATTCATGTCTCGGAAACACTGCTGCCATACATTAAAGCTAATCCAGACATGTTCGAGATTTTGAGTGAACCTGAGCCTTTCAAGTTCGATTCGAAAGGTAACTTATATCCGATGATGGCGCCTAAAGTTCACGCTCACGCTTGAGGGTGAGCGATACTCACTAGGTAGATATCCAGATGGGAACTCTACTGGTTCATTTGGACCCGTTGGGCGGGATGGCGGGCGACATGTTTATAGCTGCGCTGCTTGATGCTCGCCCCGATCTCCAAGATGGAATGATGCGTGCTATCAAAAATTCGGGCCTACCGAAAAATGTAAATCTAGAGCTCAAGCCCCATGTCGATTGGGGAATTACTGGTAAACATTTTCGAGTAATTGAGCCAGATCACGCGCACCACCATCACACGCGCTATGTCGAAATCAGATCTTTATTAGAGTCTTCTCTCTTAGATAGTTGTGTTAAAGAAAAAGCCTTACAGATATTTGCTTTCATTGCGAAAGTAGAAGCTGAGATCCATGGCAAGACGATCGAGACCATAAGTTTTCACGAGGTAGGTGAGTGGGATTCGATAGCTGACATTGTAGGTGCTGCATTTTTAATTAATGAGCTTGATGCAGAATGGTCGGTGGGACACTTGCCCCTCGGCGGTGGAGTGGTTCAGACCGCTCACGGGCCACTACCTGTACCTGCCCCAGCCACTGCAAAACTACTAGAAGGATTTAATTTTATAGATGATGGCGTAGGTGGCGAGCGAGTTACTCCAACTGGAGCTGCAATTCTTAAATTTCTGTGTGCCAAGCAGGGGACAGCTCAAGCGGTAGGGACTTTAAACCAAACTGGGGTTGGATTTGGTTCGCGGAAACTGGCAGATCGAGCGAACATCGTTCGAGCAATGTTTTTTGATCAAAGTGAAAGCAAGATATCTGATGATGTCATCTGCCAAATAAACTTTGATGTTGATGATCAAACCCCAGAAGATTTAGCAATCGCTTTGGCGCACATAAGGGAGCACCCCTCGGTATTAGACGTATTGCAATCTGTGAGTTTCGGAAAAAAGGGGAGAGTAAGTTTATCGGTTCAAATTCTAGCAATACCCGACGACGCTAACTCTGTATTTGAAATGTGTTTCTCTGAGACTACGACGATAGGCATTAGGCATCAGCTGGTGCCAAGAGTGAAACTCGAGCGCGATTCGAAGAGTCTAGAAATCAATAGTGCAGTCATCGAACTTAAGAGAGTGGTTCGGCCAAACGGTCAAAGTGCTAAAGTAGAATCTGATTCTTTAAAACAAGTCCGCGGATACCTTAATCGAGAGCGTATCAGAGCGGAAGCGGTATCCAAAAAGTCGTCATGAACTCGCTTCAAATCGTAATTAATCGTTTGGTTAGAACTATTGACGAAATTTCCGAGCCGGCCGTTGCTGTGAGTGGTGGTATTGACAGTATGACCTTGGCCGCACTCGCGCATAAATTCGAACCCGGCAAGGTAAAAATGTACCATGCGGTTTCCCCAGCAGTGCCTACGCAGGCGACAGAGCGTGTCGAGAGAGTCGCGACAGAACAATGTTGGAATTTGACTATATTCGATGCCGGTGAATTTCGCGATCAAAATTATGTGTCGAATCCGGTGAACAGGTGTTTTTATTGTAAAACGAATCTGTACGAAACAATCTCAAAAAAAACGAGTGCGGTAATTCTCTCTGGCGCAAACCATGATGATCTGCAGGATTATCGACCTGGACTTCTTGCTGCTGATAATTTTTCAGTGAGACATCCCTTTATTGAAAATGGCATTGATAAGGTGACGATTAGACAGATTGCTAAACAGGTTGGATTAGGAGAGTTATCCGAATTGCCGGCGTCCCCATGTCTCTCTAGTAGGATTGAAACCGGCATCAGTATTGATGCGAAGCTCTTACCACTGATAAATAAGTGTGAACAATTAATATCAACACTGATTGTCCCAAAGCCTGCGACTGTTAGATGCCGCGTGCGTGATATTGGCATTGTTATAGAGTTAGATGGTGGCTCGTATCGTCTTCTTTCTGAAAAGAGAAGAAGCGAGTTACAAAAAGAGATTGAGCAGATTTTTGGGGGCCTGCGATCTTCCGAGAATATTTTTTTTAAAGAGTATCGAATGGGTAGCGCATTCCTTCATCCTGAAAGTCCAAATGTGGCGAGGGCGTAGCGCATGGTGAGCGGGGATATTAATTTAGATTTTGCACGCGAAGCTCGAGTTGGGTTAGATGAGGCTATCTTTTGTGAAGGCAAAACCACCCAACAAATCGCAGAGATATTAGGTCAACTCCACGCTCGCAGACAAAAAACACTGTTAACTCGCTTGTCTGAAGAAAAATATCAAGACATCAAAAAAAGCCAAAGCTTTGAGTTAGATTTTGATCCTCACTCCGAAACGGCATTTCATTTAGGCCCAAACGATCCAATTAGCCGAGGCGAAATTACTATAGTTTCGGCTGGAACCTCGGACAGTAAAGTTGCGAGTGAAGTATCTCGCACCCTTGAATACTACGGGCACTTGCCGAACCGAATCGCAGATGTAGGTGTCGCGGGGCTTTGGCGCTTGCTTGATCGGGTAGAGGAAATTTCCGAGAGTCGCGTAGTAATAGCAGTGGCAGGGATGGATGCCGCATTGCCTACAGTACTAGGAGGTTTAGTTCGAGCGCCAATAATAGGGGTTCCAACGTCTGTTGGTTATGGAGTTTCAAACAAGGGGGAGACAGCCCTAAATGCAATGCTGGCGAGTTGCTCCCCTGGACTGACCGTGACTAATATTGATAATGGCTATGGGGCAGCATGTGCTGCTCTGAGAATTCTCGGAGCAGTCACACGCTAAACCGACTTCATTGTAAGTCTGATTGGACCGCATCAATTGCTGCTTGCGCGCAGATGCCATCTTCATGCGCTTTGGCTCCTGAAACTCCAATGGATCCAATATGATCCCCGCTAGCTGTAATTATCGGCAACCCACCTTCAAACGTGGCGATGCCAGGAACATGCGCGATACCCGGAACTCGCGTGTTTGCTATTTCCTCAAGCACTTTTGTTGAGAAAGGAAAACCTGCAGAGGTTTCAGCTTTCAGTATGGCAATGTCGATACTTTTAAGAAATGCTTTGTCCATTCTTTCAAAATATACGAGATTTCCACCAGCGTCCATGATCGCAATATTTAGACGCCAACCCTCCTGTCCTGCTTTCGCTTCACAAGCCGCAGCCATTTTTTTGGCAATGTCTAAAGTGATGACTGGTCTCATTTCAACTGCCTGCGCAAGGCTCGCAGCAAGCAATGTGAGGCTAAATACAACGCCTAGCAGTTTTTTCATATCTCTTCCTCCTTTGTAAAGTTCGACTTATAAAACATATCGCGCTAAATCTTCGCTCTCTGACAGGTCACCTAGCCTAGCATCGACGTAACTTTTATCAATGATAACAGTTTGACCTTGTTTCTTTGATGCATCAAACGACAGGTCCTCTAGCAACTTCTCCATCACTGTATAGAGTCGTCTCGCTCCGATGTTCTCTGTTTTCTCATTAACGTGCCAAGCGATCTCTGCGATTCGTTCGATTCCTTCATCAGCAAAATTAATCGTTACCTCTTCTGTTTTGAGTAATGCCTGATACTGAGTACATAAGCATGCGTCCGTTGAGGTCAGAATTTGCTTAAAGTCTTCTACGGTTAAGTTCGAAAGCTCTACCCGGATTGGAAATCTACCTTGTAGTTCTGGAATAAGATCAGACGGTTTTGATAAATGGAATGCGCCGCTTCCTATAAATAGTATGTGATCGGTCTTTATCATCCCATACTTAGTGGTAACGGTAGTCCCCTCGACTAAAGGCAATAGATCTCTTTGTACCCCCTGTCGCGATACCTCTCCCGAACCCGTTTCCTGACGGTTAGTTATTTTGTCAATTTCATCCAAGAAGACAATACCATTCTCTTCGGCGTTTAAAACAGCTTGAACCTTGAGTTCTTCATCATTAACGAGCTTACTGGCTTCTTCGTCAACCAGAACTTTCATCGCTTCTTTAATTTTTAATTTTCGTTTCTGGGTTTTAGTCGCACCAATGTTCTGAAACATACCTTGGAGCTGCGAAGTAAGATCTTCCATTCCTGGGGGGGCTAGAATTTCCATTTGAGCTGAAATCTGGGGAACATCTATTTCTATTTCCTTGTCGTCAAGTTGGCCTTCTCGTAGACGCTTCCTAAATTTTTGACGAGTCGTATTATCTGTATCCTCACCACTCTCTTGGTTGAATTCGGTTCTCGCTGGGGGTAGTAGAGCGTCCAGTATTCTTTCTTCTGCTAGATCCTCGGCTTGGAATCGAACCCGTTGGGTTTCCTTTTCTCGCATTTGTTTAACAGCGGTTTCAACTAGATCCCTGATAATCGACTCGACATCCTTTCCAACGTAGCCAACCTCGGTAAATTTTGTCGCTTCCACTTTAATAAAAGGTGCGCTTGATAACCGAGCGAGTCGACGAGCGATCTCAGTTTTACCAACGCCAGTAGGACCAATCATCAATATATTTTTCGGCGTGATCTCTTGTTTTAGATCTTCCGGAACATGCCGGCGTCTCCATCTGTTCCGCAGTGCGATTGCGACTGCTTTTTTGGCAGGATTCTGGCCAACAATATGTTTGTCTAGTTCATGTACGATTTCTTGCGGTGTCATTTCCGACATAGTGCTCTCAATATCTATTGTGAAAGTTCTCTTTGACTTCTTAACGCAACGTTAGTAGTCAATAACTTCAATTGTGTGGTGTTGGTTGGTGTAAATACAGATGTCACCCGCGATCGTTAGAGACTTTTTAACAATTTCCTCAGCTGACATCATCGTGTTTTCCAGAAGTGCCTTTGCCGCAGATTGTGCATACGATCCACCACTACCAATTGCGACCAATCCATCCTCCGGCTCTACTACATCACCGTTTCCCGTAATTATCAGAGAGGTTTGGGTGTCAGCTACGGCCAGCATAGCCTCTAATCTTCTTAAGATTCGATCCGTTCTCCAGTCCTTTGCGAGCTCGACGGCCGAGCGTAGTAACTGTCCTTGGTGTTTTTCAAGCTTTGCTTCAAATCGTTCAAAAAGCGTGAACGCATCTGCAGTTCCCCCTGCAAAGCCCGCAAGGATTTTGTCGTGGTAGAGTCGCCGAACTTTCCTAGCAGATCCCTTCATCACACAATGACCAAGCGTTACTTGACCGTCTCCGCCAATTGCGACCTGGTTGTCTCGCCTAACGCTCAGTATTGTTGTGCCATGCATTTCTTGACTCATAATTAAATATCTAACTCCTATTGTGAAGAGGTAATTGCAAGCTCACCCTATAAGTAAAGCGAAGCGCGCTACTTTGAGTTTTTGTTTTTAGCCCTTGGGTGCGCCTGGTCATACACCTTTGCCAAGTGTTGCCAGTCAAGGTGTGTATAAATCTGGGTAGTTGAAATGCTAGCATGACCAAGCATTTCTTGGACGGCGCGTAAATCTCCGCTTGATTGCAGGACATGCGATGCGAACGAGTGTCGGAGCATGTGAGGATGTACGTTTTGAGGAAGCCCTTGTTTCTTTGCCCACACACTTAACCGGTGTTGAAGCGTTCTTGGGCTAATTGGCATTCCTTTCTCGTTTGTAAAAACGTATTCAGTCTCTGGAACATTTTTAGATAATTTATGTTCAAGCCAATCGTTTATGGCCTCAATTGCTTTTTTGCCAAGCGGAACAATTCTCGTTTTGTTCCCCTTCCCAACCACGCGGACTGTTCCGGCTTGAAGGTCGAGAGAATCGGTTGTAACCATTACTAGTTCGGATAGACGTAGTCCTGATGAGTAAAAAGTTTCGAAAATCGCCCGATCACGAGCGGAAAACTTTTCTTTTGATTTTATATCGAGCAGTTGTGCAGTCTCGTCTGGAGTAAGCGTTTTCGGCAGATGTTTCTTATTCTTTGGTGCTCGAATTCCCAAACAGGGATTTTGTTTGAACCCGTTGGTTTCGACTAAAAATACAAACAGGCTGCGCCACGTTGATAAAGATCTCGCGATCGATGAGCTCGCCATCCCTTTTCGATTTAATAATGCGATGGCTTTTCGGATGTCATGTGGAGAAAAGTCCTCAAGATGAGGCTTTGTTACAAGGGAAAATAAAGTGGTAATGTCACGTTGATAGTTTTTTACCGTGTGAGCAGATAGTCTTCGCTCTTTCTCGATATGGGCAATGAACTTCTCAGCTATGTCTTTTTGAGTAACCAAAGTTTTCCTCGTTCAACCCATTAACGCTTTAATTTTGTGGCGATAGCAGAGATGATTTGGCCCAATTTTTTTAGAAATAAATCACCCTCATTGGAGGAGAAAAAGCGCTCGTCTTTGGAATACATGATCAAGACACCTTTTTCTTCGCCTAGCATCAAGGGGACGTAGGCAAAAGAACCCGATTGCGATAGCTCGAGTTCAAGCAATAAATGTACGTCGAACAGTGGACCCGAACTGCATCTGGGTTGCCCTAGGTCCTCTATAAACCCTTCAAAAAGTTTTATGGAGTTAAGATTCTCTTTGGGAACATGGAGTTCACGTATCGGTACTGTTATAACTGCACTTTTATCTATACCAAAATATTTTTTGAGGTTTTCGTAAAGGGATTCGCGTAACGTCTGCAGGTTTTGGGATCCGATAATTTCAAGGATCAAAGCATGTAATGCATCGAAGATGGCCTCATTTTCTTTACCTATCTCAACCAGATCCAAAATCTTGGATTCCAGTGCTGCGATTTTCGCACGCAGCTGGGGTAGTTGATGATCGGATAGGGATACCACTTTGTTCCCTCTGGACGGCGTTTTTGTCGGCTTTTTGGCCAAGGCCTCCCCGTGAGTTTTTAAAAACTCTGGATTAGATATTAAAAAATCTAGGACCTCGCTATCAGTCATTCAGTCATTTACGAGTATTTCGCCCTCAAAAACTGAAACAGCAGGCCCAGAGAGAAGAACCGATTTACCGGGACCTTCCCAGCAAACACTCAATGCGCCCCCATGAGTTTGAATCC
>JAURFP010000057.1 GCA_030834275.1 Burkholderiales bacterium
TATTGACGATAGAGTTTTTAGGAGGACATCCTTATTCGGTCAATCCTGACCTGTCGCCAATACGTACATCAATCATGGGAAAAGACATCTAAATCCTTTTATGATGGCTCTTTGCTAGACTATAACCACGAGGGTTTTCCATGGACAGGAAAGATCTCTGTTTTTTATCTGCGTGTGAGCTACTTTCCTTGGTGCGTTCGGGCGAATGCTCGGCAGAGGAAATGATGCGTGCTCATTTGGCGCAGATAGATGAAGTGAATCCTCGTGTGAATGCGATGGTAACCTTGGTGAGCGAGCAGGCGGTGAATCAGGCGCGTACCCTGGATCAACAACCTAAAAACGAACGATTTTCAAATATACTTTCTGGGTTACCAATAGCCCACAAGGATTTGACGTTAACAAAAGGTATTCGCACGACATTCGGTTCGCCAATTTACAAAGACCACATTCCGACGCAAAACGCGTTGATCGTAGACCGACTTCAAGCAGCGGGTGCGATCACTGTTGGAAAAACGAATACACCAGAGTTCGGGGCAGGGAGTCAAACGTTTAACACGGTCTTCGGTAAAACGGTCAACCCCTATGATGAAACGAAAACGTGTGGAGGTTCCAGCGGTGGCGCTGCCGTAGCGCTTGCAACGGGAATGGTTCCGTTAGCGGATGGCTCGGACTTGGGAGGTTCGCTACGTAACCCAGCAAGTTTTTGTAACGTGGTTGGGCTTCGTCCTTCGGCAGGACGAGTACCGTCAATACCGACTCAATCTGCTTGGTTTCCCCTATCGGTTGTTGGCCCCATGGCTCGAACTGTGAAAGACGTGGCGCTGATGCTTTCAGCCATCGCGGGTCCGGATCCTCGCTGTCCTATTTCCATTACCGATTCACCCGAGAAATTTGGGGCAGCGCTTGATCGGAATTTTAAGAACGTAAAAATCGCTTGGAGCCCGACCCTGGGTGGGCTTCCAGTTGACAATGAGGTTCGCAAGATAATCGAAGGACAAAGAAAACATCTTGAAACTCTAGGTTGCGCGGTTATGGATGCAGATCCCGCCTTGGAGGACGCGGATGAGGTTTTCCACGTTTTAAGAGCGTGGAACATGGAATTAAATTTCGGCCAATTGCTCGAGCAGTATCCCGATCAGTTCAAAGACACTCTGATTTGGAATATTCGTCAGGGGGTTGATCTAACCGGTCCTCAAATTGGTGCAGCTGAGAGAAAACGTACCATTCTTTTTGACCAGCTCAACCGTTTCATGAATGAATATGAGTTTATAATTGCCCCTGTCGTTCAGGTGCTCCCGTTTGATATCAACTTGCCTTATATCGATGAGATCAATGGCGAGAAGTTGGATAACTATATCGACTGGATGAAGTCCTGTTATCGCATTAGCGCTACTGGACATCCGGCAATGTCGATTCCTTGCGGCTTCTCGCGTGATGGATTGCCGGTCGGGTTACAGATTATTGGTCGGTACCGCGATGATTTTGGGGTGCTTCAGCTAGCACACGCATTTGAACAAATAACCGAGTGTTGGAAAGTTCGACCAAAAATAGTCGAAGAAATTTAGATAGGTCACAATCATGCAACTGCTTAAAAAAATATTTATTTCCGTTTTAGGGATCTCCACATTACTCGTATCGTCTGCATTTGGTGCGGACAGCACAAATCCAGATCGTGTTTTCATCAAAGATCTAGAAGGAATCTGGATGGACAAGACGTATCTTGCTGCACTGAGAGAAACGAAGAGTCCTTTGGCTGCGGGCAAGAAAGCGGCGCCATTCGTAATTGCAATTCGTAAAGAGGGTAAGGTTCATCCGTATTTTGCGACTGATTTTAAAAACGCAACACTCATGGTTGTGTTTGATGTGGAGCCCGATAAAAAAGAGCACTCTTATCGAATCGTTTTAGGGAAGAATAATCAACCAACTTCAGCTGAAGAGGTTGTCTATGTTTGGTTCAAAGGTAAACGGGCGGCGGATGGTCAGTTTAGGGCGCTTGAAATTAAAGAGCCGTTAGTTCGGAAGGGTAAATGGGCGCACTATGAACGAATTGGAAGAGACTTGGGCCCATCGTTAAATTCCATTGTCATCACTGGGAAATATCGAGACCAAAATGGTAAGACTTGGGAGTTTGGTGATAAGGGAATGATCAAAACTCCATCAGAGAACCCATCTTATTTTGAATTGTCATTAATTGGTGAGAGTGGGTCCTGTGACTATATCGAAGTTGAAGACCTGAAATCAAAAACGGGTTTGCGATACTACGGTTTTGGTTGGGCGAAGGATGGGGTTCTCAACCTCTACAAAGCTAAACTCAAAGGTGAAAAGGTGATCTGTGACAAAGATCCGTTTACACGTTTGAAAAAAACTTCATAGGGAAAGCGGCTAGACGCTCGTATTGGCTTAACCAGTAATGACCGACATGGATCAAGACAAAGCAAAGATTCGCGTTGATAGTATTCAGGATGTTGCTGAAGAAGTGCGCGATATCTTCAAGCGCCACGAGGTTGTCGAGGGCTTGGTCCAACGACAGGATATGCCGCGCCAAGAACTTGTCGAAGAGATGGTGCAAAGACAAAATCTCCATGAGTTACAGGCGAAGCTTGATTCCTTACATCCGGCAGACATTGCAGCGGTACTTGAGCAGCTCCCCATTGCTGAGCGCTTAACAGTTTGGAATTTAGTCAAGGCGGATCTTGATGGTGAGATTCTTCTTGAAGTCTCCGACGCGGTACGAGAGACATTGATCGCAGATATGGACGCGGATGAGTTGCTCGCTGCGACTGAGCAACTTGATGCAGATGAAATCGCTGACCTTGCACCAGACCTCCCTGATGAGGTGATTGCGGATGTTTTCCGTTCGTTGTCTGTCGAAGAGCGCGCGCAGCTTAAGGCTGCACTCTCTTATCCAGAGGATACCGTTGGTGCTCTTATGGATTTTGAGATGGTAACGGTACGCGAGGATGTAACGCTCGAGGTGGTTTTACGATATTTACGTAGGCTCGATAAATTGCCTGCGAATACCGATAAATTATTTGTTGTTGATCGGCGCGAGGGACTTCGAGGTGTGTTGCCGATTAGCGAAATTATTATTTCTTCCCCCGACCAGAAAGTGTCAGAGGTTATGATCACGGACGTCGTGACCTTCCAACCAGAAGATGACGCGGAAGAAACCGCACGTGCGGTCGAGCGATACGACCTGGTTTCGGCTCCGGTCGTCGATGTTCACAACCGGATTGTTGGCCGGATTACGATTACCGACATTGTCGATTACATTCGAGAAGAAGCCGAACAGGAGTCTCTAGGCAAGGTTGGATTGAGAGATGAAGACTTGTTTTCTTCGGTTTGGAAGAGTGCTCAGAACCGGTGGCTGTGGCTTGCAGTAAATCTATGTACTGCATTTTTCGCATCTCGAGTAATTGGTTTATTTGAGGGTTCCATCGAAAAATTAGTTGCACTAGCCGCACTTATGCCGATTGTCGCAGCGATTGCGGGTAACTCTGGAAATCAAACCGTTGCACTAATCGTTCGTGCCCTTGCGTTTGGTGAGGTTAATAAGAGTAATACTCGAACGCTACTCATCAAAGAGCTTGGGGTGGCAGTTGTGAACGGAATATTGTGGGGCGGTATCGCTGGTGTCGCAGCTTGGGCGATTTATGGGAACATTGCCCTTGGGGTAGTGATGTTTGCCGCGATGGTACTAAATTTAATCGTCGGTGCTGCAGTCGGAATGTTAGTCCCGTTGATTTTAGAGCGCATGGATCGTGATCCAGCGATAGGATCATCGGTGCTACTCACTTTTAGTACTGATAGTATGGGATTCTTGATTTTTTTAGGGCTCGCGACAATCTTCTTGGTTTAGATAGTATCCATTAGCCGCTGGAACTTTATTTTTAATTTCGAAATGATTAGCACGTGAAATATTTAATTCCAAAAATAAAAGAAAACGAAGTGACCTCGAGAGATCTGTTCGAGAACCGACGTGAATGGTTAAAGATGATGGGGGCTTTAAGCTTGGGCTCTACTATTGCTCCCGCGACGTTATGGGCTGCTGCTGGTCGTAAGTTGGGTCCTCTAGAAAAAAGCCTCTATTCAACAACCGAAGAAGCGACCGCTTTCAAAGATGTGACTCGGTACAACAATTTCTATGAGTTTGGAACGGGTAAGGAAGATCCAGTTAAATTCGCCGATAGTCTGAAAACCGATGGGTGGAAAATTTCAGTTGGTGGTGAGGTGGCAAAGCCAACGGTTTTTGATATGGATCAGTTGCTCAAAAAATTTCCATTAGAAGAGCGAATTTATAGACTTCGCTGCGTAGAAGCCTGGTCGATGGTGATTCCCTGGGTGGGGTTTCCGCTTCATAAATTGATTCGGGCAGTTCAGCCAACAGGGTCGGCTAAATACGTTGAGTTTGTTACGTTACACGACCCGGAGCAAATGCCAGGACAACGCTCTCCTATTTTAGAGTGGCCCTATCGAGAGGGTTTGCGGTTAGATGAAGCGCTGCATCCACTTACCATTCTTTCAGTTGGAGTTTTTGGGGAGGTGCTACCGAATCAAAATGGAGCTCCCATTCGCTTGGTCGTTCCTTGGAAGTATGGCTTTAAAAGCGCGAAGTCTATTGTCCAGATTAACCTAACTGAAACGCAACCGAAAACGGCTTGGAATCTCGCCAACTCGCGTGAGTATGGTTTTTATTCAAATGTAAATCCGGCAGTGAACCACCCGCGTTGGAGTCAACGTAAAGAGCGCCGGATTGGTGAATTCAGAAAGCGTGAGACTTTACCGTTTAATGGCTATGGAGAGTGGGTGGCGAGTCTCTATTCCGGTATGGATTTAGAAAAATTCTTCTAGTTCGTGCCAGGTCGATCGAAGAGCGATTTTGGATAAACGAGCAGTAAATTTAAAAAACTGTGTACTTGTTGCAGCCCTACTGCCGCTAGTGTTTCTCGTAGTGCGATCCTATCTCGGTGAATTAACTGCAAATCCAATTGAATACGTTTCTCAAGCGACGGGTTGGTGGACACTTTGCTTTTTAAGTATCACGCTTGCAATTACTCCGATTAGGAAACTATTTAAATTCCAATGGATTTTTCCGCTGAGGCGATTATTCGGGTTAATCGCTTTTTTTTATGCTTGCGTGCACTTGGCAACGTGGGTGGTTTTAGATCAGTTTTTCGATTTTGAATCGATGTTACTTGATATTAAAGACCGACCATATATCACGATAGGAATGTCTGCTTTTGTCATCACAAGTATCCTTGCCTATACCTCGAGAAAATCTATTCGCTTGGCTTTGGGTCCCCAGCGCTGGGTTCATATCCACAGACTCATCTATGTAATAGCAATTTTAGGTGTGACACATTTTTATTTGATCGTGAAACGAGATACTACAGAGCCACTCGTATTCGCAGCAATTATTGCTGTTTTATTAGCAGCAAGATTTATCGCTCGACAGAAAAAATAATTACATTGATGCGGACGCTTTACTCAATGCAGTGCGAGTAGAGATCAGTATTCCAATCACGATAGTGATAAAACCGATTGCACTCACTGTATCGATTTTTTCAGATAGCCACCACCAGGCGAGGATGGATGCAAAAATGGGTTCTCCTAGAATGGCGGTTGAAACTGTTGTTGCGGGTAATCGTCTCACCGCCCAATTAAATATCGTATGTCCGATTGCTTGAGGTCCCAAAGCGAGCGCGATTAAATAAATCCAAGCGTCATTCGGGATCGTGATCGATTCGGTGTTCTCGATTAGCATCCAAATGATGACCACGAAGGATGCAAAGAGATAGGCTAGGAACACAAAAACTCGTAAATCGATCTTTTCCTTTAAGTATCTGGCGATCACGAAATAGATCGCAATTGATACTGCGCCGATAACTGCTAATGTTTCTCCTAAGAGTCCTTCTGATGAGATCCTATTCTCGGGAGAAGTGGAAAGAATAATTCCCGCTCCACCAATAGCTATCAAAATTCCTAAAGACTGTTTTTTCCCAATAGTTTCCTTAAGAAGGAAAAATGAGAATAAGGCAACCCAGATAGGGCTTGTCGTCACAAGGAAAGTACTCGTTGCAACTGGGATAAATTTTAACGACTGGATCCATGTAATAAAGTGCGCAGCCAGACAGATCCCCGAGATAGCAGTGAGGGAAAGTACACGAAAGGAAATTTTCTGAAGAGTGCCAAACGATCCGAGCGCAGCGATTGCCATCACCACACTTGCAATTGACAACCGAAGTGCGGCGACCGTCGAAGCGGAAACCTCCAACTTTAGAAGTTCACGAATAAGGACTGACGCAGTTGATACAACGAGTACCCCGAATCCGAGTGCGAGAAGCGTATTTCTTTGGGTCACAGCAGCTCGGCGCCGCGAGTGGGGTGATACTTAGTGGGTTTTATCCGGAAGACCGGTCGATTCGGGGAGTGAGAATACCTCTATTCCCTCATCGCGGAGTTCCTCGATGGTGTCGGGTGACGCCTGACCCCTGATAGACCGGTGCTCCACCTCACCGTAGTGAATCTTTCTCGCCTCTTCCGGAAACTGCTTACCTACGTCGACTGTATTTCTAATAACGTAGTCAATAAACTTATTGTGCAGTTGTTGGAGATTCATTCCAGAAACCGCAGTCTCAGGGCTTATCTTGGGAACCTTTTTCTGAGGTTGATCAGATTTTGTGCTCACATAAGGCGCAGATAGTTTCTTTGAAACCGAAACCGATCCGCACACTGGGCATGACACTTCGTCATGCTCAATTTGCTTATCAAAGTCGTCTGCAGACGAAAACCAGCCCTCAAAATGATGGGATTGGTCGCAGGCTAAGTTGTAAACAATCATTTTTTTCCTATGTGAGAATTTCGAACCAATATTTTACCGTAATCGGCACTTCCTCTGACTTGGGGGCGGTTTTCTCGAAATCAAGGCCCAATCCGCGTTTAACTTGGGATTTTTTCTCTTGCAGTCAAATCTTCAATTGTTTCTCGGTCTCGAATCACTTCGCATTTCGAGCCATTTACAAGAATCTCCGCAGCTTTAGGCCGGGTATTGTAATTAGAGCTCATCGTCATACCATAGGCGCCAGCAGACATAATCGCCAACATATCGCCTTCTTCAGCAGATAAAGATCGATTTTTTCCGAGAAAGTCACCGGTCTCACAAATTGGGCCAACGACGTCAAACGCGTGCGTTTTCTGGGTTTTATTCTCGATGACATTTACGATCTCATGGTGCGCATCATAGAGCGCAGGACGGGCGAGATCGTTCATTGCCGCATCGACGATTAGAAAGTTTTTGTCTCGACCTAATTTGACATATTCAACACGGGTAAGCAGCACACCAGAGTTTCCGACAATCGAGCGTCCAGGCTCGATAAGAATTTCATAGTCTCGCGTTCCAACTACATCTAGTAATACTTGAACAAGTTCTTGCTGGTCCGCCGGCATTTCGTTTTGATAACG
>JAURFP010000058.1 GCA_030834275.1 Burkholderiales bacterium
TTGCTGTTTGTGCAGCTTTCGGTTTTTGTTCCGCAGTAGGCTGTTTGGCGGTCTGTCTTCTAGCAGCAGCTAACGATCCTCGTTTTGGTTTTTTTTCTTTGCTACCAGCTTCCGGTGTTTCGCCTATCTGCACGTAGGGCCCATAGGGACCGCTAAGAAGGTAAATTGTTTTTCCCGCTTCATCGTGTTTGCCTAACATCAAGGGCTCTTTTTGAATAGGGCCAGAGCCGAAGGGCTCGGTGAAATCGCATTTAGGATATCCGCTGCAGCCTACGAAAAGCCCGCGGCTACTATTTTGTAAGAGCACGTCTTTTTTGCATTTCGGACATGCCTCAAACTTTTCTTTTTTTACCCATTCCGAATCGATGAGCCGTTTTGAGAAATCTGCCCATGTTCGCACTCGAGTGGGTGATTCAGGAATTGGTACACCTCGGTTAGCGCCAACTTTGGATTCAACCTGTTTCGAGAATTTTTTCCAAAACCCTCCGATGACTTTTATCCAGTCCAGTTTTCCAGCTGAGATTTCATCTAGTTCCGTCTCTAAATTCGCCGTGAAACCATAATCCAAATATTGCTCGAAGTGAGAGATCAAAAAACTGTTAACTATTCGGCCAACATCCGTGGGCAAAAACCGTTTTTTATCGAGTAATGCGTAGCCCCTCTCTACCAGCGTGGAGATAATATTCGCGTACGTGGAGGGCCTTCCTATGCCGAACTCTTCTAACGTTTTGACTAGGCTGGCCTCGGAGTACCTGGGGGGCGGCTGCGTAAAATGTTGTTCCCCGGAGATTTCGTTGACTGTGAGCACTTCTTTTTCTTTAAGCGATGGTAGCTTAGCCTCTTCCTCAACAGAGGCGTCGTCAGAATCTTCAAGATATACCGACATGAAACCCGGAAATGTTAGAACCTGCCCGCTGGCACGAAAAATAGCCTTATTTTTTCCAACAACAAGATCAACGCTCGTAGTATCAAACTTAGCGGGAGTCATTTGAGAAGCCAGGGTGCGTTTCCAAATCATTTCATAAAGAGCAAATTGGTCGGGCGACAAATATTTTTTAACAGACTGGGGGGTTCTGGAAATTGCTGTAGGCCGGATCGCTTCGTGAGCCTCCTGAGCGTTTTTTGCTTTCGTTTTGTAGGCGACAGGTTTGGCCGGCAGATAGTCAGCCTCAAAATTTTCTTTTATGTAACTCCTGATGTCGGCAATAGCCTCTTTTGACAATGAAACAGAGTCCGTTCTCATATAAGTTATGAGGCCTACCGTCCCGCCGCCCACATCAACACCCTCGTACAGTTGTTGCGCACCGCTCATTGTTGACCTAGCCGTAAGGCCAAGCTTGCGCACCGCTTCTTGTTGTAGGGTTGATGTAATGAAGGGGGCCGATGCCGTTCTCGAGCGGGGTTTGCGTTCTATTTTGCCAACGGTTATTTCTCCATTGGCCTCTTTTGTTAGTTTATCAACTACAGCGCGCTGATCTTTTTCTGTTTTAAAACTGAACTGTTCAACTTTATTTTCACCAAGTTTTGTAAGCTTCGCGCTAAATTTTTGTTTTCCCTTAAGGGTATGTAGATGGATTGACCAGTACTCCTGAGAGTCGAAGCGCTCTATCTCTTGTTCGCGTTCTACAATTAATCGCAAGGCTGGGCTTTGTACTCTTCCTGCCGAAAGGTTTCTGGCTATTTTTCTCCAAAGGATCGGAGATAAGTTAAAACCTACCAGATGATCCAGGGCTCGGCGCGCCTGTTGGGCGTTCACGAGTGGCATCGATATCTCTCTGGGAGACTTTATGGCTTCTTTTACGGCAGACTCGGTTATTTCATAGAAAACCACGCGCTTGAGCGCTTTGCCTTTCAATAACTTTTTATCTTTCAGTATTTCCGCAAGATGCCAGGCGATCGCTTCTCCCTCTCGATCAGGGTCTGTGGCGAGGTAAATATTTTCAGAGGCTTTAACGGCTTTAGCGATGGCATCCACGTGTTTCTTGTTGCGGGCTACCAAGTCATAGTCTAGATCGAAACCGTTGTCTGTATTAACCGCCCCCTCTTTTGCCCTGAGGTCGCGCACATGCCCATACGAAGCGAGGATGTCAAAGCCTTTCCCTAAATATTTTTTCAATGTACCCGCTTTTGAGGGAGACTCAACTATTAACAGATTCTGTGCCATGTGATCTTTGACTGAATTTTTCGGCGGATGATACAAGAGTTAGCCGCACTCGCCAACAACAACCAAATCTAATTTCAGAAAAAATTATTGGGCTGTGAGGTTATCGTTGGTTGCGAGCATCTCCAAAACCAAACCATCAACGGTTTTATGTTGGCTCCAGAGAGCGAGCAAAACGATAAGTTTGACCTCATCTACTCCAACTTGATTTTCGGCAAGAGATATGACTTGCTCAATAATTATTTCTCTTTGGTAGGGCGAAATAATTCCAGAATCTTGCAAGAAAATTAGAAAACCACGCGCTTTTGATGAGAGGTTCTTTTGTTCTTCAATAGAAAAAACTCTGAATCCAGAGCTTTTATCCACAGCATCCTGTTCTATGGCCGGCCTAGCATAGTCGAAGCCTTTAAGCCAAGCGAGAACTTCGGATATGTCATCCTTTTCAAAACCGGCGTCCGCGAGTTGACGAGAAATAGTCTCATTGTCAGGGAGGTTGCCGTTTTGAAAAAAATTTTCGACGAGATAAAAAAGTATATCGAACATGGTTACCTTTTTAAGTGTCCTACTTAATGCTCGCGTCTCCTCCCTCGCCGAGCACCGTAATTTTCACAGGAGGAGGATCTCTTATGTGATCGTTCGAGTCAAGAACTTTATTTTGGTTCTCATCATTCTGCGCGAGACAAGGGATTGCTGTTGGGTGCGTGTAAAATACTAGACGAGAATGTTATCGAGGTTACTGAGTTGGCGAAGTTAAATATATTGGAATATCCAGATGAGCGGCTACACACAATTGCCGAGCCCGTAGATCAAATTGACGAGAGCATCCGGGATTTTGTTAAAGACATGGCAGAGACCATGTATGACTCGAAAGGTATAGGGCTGGCGGCAACTCAGGTGGACGTTCATAAACGGATTATCACAATAGATATTAGCGAAGATCAATCCGATTTATTAATCCTCATCAATCCATTATTACTTTCTAGAGATGGTGAGGTCGTTTCTCAAGAAGGGTGCCTCAGCGTACCTTCAATTTATGAAACCGTGGCCAGAGCAGAGACGGTTTGTGTAGAGGCGATGGATTTGGAAGGGGAAAAGCGCACAATTGATGCAGATGGCTTGCTAGCAATTTGTATCCAGCATGAAATGGATCACTTAGAGGGAAAGGTTTTCGTAGAATATTTATCCCAGCTCAAGAGACAGCGTATCATCAAAAAACTGGAAAAAAAACGGAAGCTATCGGATGGGTAAGTAATGCGAATTATTTTTGCAGGAACCCCAGCTTTCTCTTTAAAGCCCTTAGAGGCTATCGTAAACAGCAATTTCGATGTCGTGATGGTTATCACTCAGCCAGATAGAAAATCAGGAAGAGGACAAAAACTGTCAGCTAGCCCAGTCAAGATAAGGGCAAATCAGTTCGGCATCGAGGTATTTCAGCCAGAGTCATTGTCCGATTTGGATACGCAAAAATATTTATTCTCAAAAAATGCCGACGTAATGGTGGTAGTAGCCTATGGTCAGCTGCTCCCCTCACCCATACTGGCCCATTTCAAATACGGCTGCTTGAATATTCACGCTTCGCTACTGCCTCGCTGGCGAGGGGCTGCACCAATTCATCGCGCAATTATGAGTGGGGACGCTACAACAGGCGTGACTATTATGCAGATGGAGGAGGGCCTCGACACTGGCCCGATACTGTGCGAGCAGCCTGTTGCAATATCGTCTGTCGATAACTTGGGGGTTTTACACGACAAGCTATCAATCGCAGGCTCAGAGTTGATCTTGCGCTCCCTCGAGGCCCTATCGGAAGGTAATCTTCGGTCGCGAGCTCAACCATTAGAGGGCGTTACCTATGCGAAGAAAATCCAAAAATCAGAGGCTCAAATCAACTGGAGAAAAAGCAATCTTGATGTAGACCGCTTAGTTAGAGCGCTCAATCCTGCTCCTGGAGCTTGGACAGTGACTGGTAGAAACAAGTTGAAGATATGGCAAACGGAACCGGCGAATATAAAAGTCTTGGGGAAGGCGCCTGGGGAAATAATAGCCGTTGAAAATGGAATGTTGACCGTGGCTTGTGGCGAGGGCGCAATTAACGTAACCGTTATTCAGAAAGAGGGCTCCAGGGCTGTACCCGTGGCAGAGTTTTTGCGAGGGGCCTCGATAGAACGAGGTCTAGTTTTTGAGTAGGACTGCACCATGATAGACATTCTGCTCTCTGCTCAAGCGATATTAGGTCAAGTTTTATCCGGGCGAAGCCTAAGCGCGAGCATGTCTGGCGGAGCGAGCTCAGTGCGACTCGAAGGCAGGAGCTCTGCCGCCGCAAAGAATGCCGTATACGGCTCACTCAGACATTTTGGGTTCCTGGATTTTGCTATCAAGAGCTTAATGCAACAAGAAAACCCGCAAATCAAAGCGCTGCTGGCGGTAGCAATTTACGAGCTAGAGTTTACGGGCGCTCCTAGTCACGCCGTAGTGAATGCCGCAGTCGATTGTGCCGTAAAGATGCAGCTGGGCGGCCTGAAAAAATTGGTAAACGGTGTGCTGCGGTCGTATTTGAGAAAATCCGAGGAAATAAAATCTTCGGCAAAAGAAAACTTAGTTGCTACGCTTGGGCACCCCACATGGTGGATCAACAAGCTAACTAACCAATATGGCCAGAAACAAGCAGAAGAAATCATGCTTGCAAGTTTTATACACCCCCCACTGTCTCTCCGGGTCAACACGAGGAAGATTAGTCGCGAGAATTATAAAAACACACTAGCATCAAGCGCCAGAAGCTGGCGAGTACCGGGTATCTCAGGGGCTTCCGAAGCGATTATTTTAGAAAAACCGGTGCCCGTATCAGAAATACCCGGGTTCTCTCAAGGTTTGGTGTCCGTTCAAGATGTAGGGGCGCAGCTGTCTGCAGAAATTTTGGATGTCCAGGATGGACAGAGGGTGCTAGATGCTTGCGCTGCCCCTGGCGGAAAATCCACGCATATCCTGGAGCGCGCTTCTGTATCCTTGCTTTGTTTGGACCAAGATCATTTGAGGATGAAGAGAGTAAAAGAAAACCTTCAGCGCTTGGGGCATCGAGCTAAAACCCGGGTGGCTGATGCGGCAAACCTAGACGCGTGGTGGGATGGGGAGCCTTTCGACAGAATTTTAGTGGACGCTCCGTGCACCGGATCTGGAGTGGTTAGGCGGAACCCAGACATTAAATGGATCCGGAGAGAAGAGGATTTGCGCTCTTTTTCCGAACAGCAACAAAAGCTGTTGTCGAGTTTGTGGAAGGTCTTAACTAAGGGTGGTAAATTGTTGTATGTGACGTGTTCAATATTTCAGGAAGAAAATGAGCATCAAGTGGAATGGTTTTTAAAAAAACACCCTGACGCTGAAATTGCCGCATACCACGGCAAGGATATAGGGCACAACCTGACTCCGAATAAAGATCACGATGGTTTTTTTCATGCGCTTTTGGAAAAAAAGTAGATTTATTAGCCTCGTCTCTATGGGGCTGTTTTTTGCCTCGTATGCTTTTTCTGAAGGGAACAATATTTTTGTTCGATCTGCTGTAGTAATTAAAAACCAAGAGGAATACAAGCTCGATGCTAATTTCGATGTGCGATTGTCGCCGGAGCTAGAAAATGTTTTAGACAGAGGAGTTACCCTACCCTTTACGCTCGATCTGATACTTGTGCATCGAAAATGGTTTTTTTGGGACCAAGAAATAGCAAGAGTGAAAAGGGATTTGAGGCTTAGCTATAGCGCATTAACACAGCAGTACAAAGTTTTCGATAAATATGATTCCACGGAAATCAACCACCCGCTCAGGGAAAGAGCGTTAATAGCGCTCGGCGCGTTACGGCCGTTTGTGGTTTTTCATGCCAAAGATTTGGTAGAGGAAAAAAATTACGAAGTCCAGGTTCGTTTCCGTCTTGACCCGGCGGGCCTACCCAGCGCCCTTCAGATAGAGGCGCTGGAATCGAACGCTTGGCAGCTAGACTCCGGATGGTTTCGCTGGACTTTAGTCAAATGAGTGGAATTTCCCTCAAGAAACTATTGAAGGGTCGTTCGTTGAGGATACTAGTGTTCTCGGCGGTTAGTCTGGGGTTAGTCCTGCTTTATCTGTTGGCCACTGAGACGCCGCAAACGAGCGATGTCTTCGATGAGCTCCCGATGTTGTTAGGCGCGGGCATATTGCTGATTGTGTTATTGATCATTTTGGTTGGGGCGCAGCTTAACTACCTGCGCCGTCGACTAAAGGCAAAGGTTTTTGGGTCTAAGTTGACCGCTCGACTAGTTCTTGTTTTTACCTTGGTGGCAATTGTTCCTGGTGCGGTGATGTACGGGATATCTGTGAAATTTCTCGCTGGATCTATGCAATCTTGGTTTGATGTGAGGGTAGATAACGCACTAGAGGGTGGCCTAAATTTGGGTCGGGCGAATTTAGAAAATGGATTAAGAGAGTTAAAGCAAAAAGCAGAATCAATGGCGGTTAGTTTATCGCTTGAAACTCCAGCTTCGCGACTCGCTACCCTCTACAATCTAAGGGAGCAGGCAGCGATACACGAGGCGACGCTATTTTCATCTGGTGGTGAAGTGTTAGCCCACGCCGCGGAAGATGACGAACTGGTTCCAAGTGCTCCCAGCCAAACAATTTTGCGCAATGTCAGAGTTCAGCAATCTTATTCTGTCATCGAGGAGGACGTTCTGGCGCGCATAGTTCTCAAGGTGATACTTCCGGTATATACGCTTGATGAAGAGCTCGAGGTGTTTTTACAGGTCTCACAGTTTGTGCCGGAAAACTTAGCGCGAGATGCGGTTTTAGTTCAAGAGGCGTATCGCGATTATCAGGAGTTGTCTCTATCTAGATATGGTTTACAGCGTCTTTATAATATCGCGCTGGCATTATCTCTTGGGCTTGCTTTATTTTCAGTCATCTTATTGGCAGTCATGTTCAGTAACCGTTTATCGGCTCCGCTAGGGTTTCTGGAGGCGGGAACCCGAGCCGTAGCCCAGGGAGATTTTAGTCAGAGGCAGCCGATACATCGACAAGACGAACTTGGGGTGTTGACGGAGTCTTTTAGTACTATGACGCGACAGTTGGCAGAGGCCAAGGCCTCTGCGCAAGGGCATGAGGCTGCGCTCACCCATGCCAACGCTTATTTGGAAAACATCTTAGCCAATCTGTCGGCTGGCGTTTTGTCATTTAACGCGGATTTTTCCCTCCAGGCATTCAATAGTAGTGCCGAGAAAATTCTAGGACGAACTCTGGAA
>JAURFP010000059.1 GCA_030834275.1 Burkholderiales bacterium
TCAATTCACGACCTTCAAGCGGCTGCAGCGATCGGTCAAATTGGGCTGGCTAGAGCCTATCAGGATAGCTTTGAAAAACTGGGGTTACAAGCAGCCCAGATCTTGCTGACTCATGACGACTTAACGCAACGCGCTAGATATCTCAATGCACGGTCAACATTGAGAACGCTCCTGGAGTTAGGCGTAATTCCGATTGTCAATGAAAACGACTCTGTGGCTACCGAGGAGATAAAATTTGGTGACAACGACACCCTTGCGTCACTCGTGGCTAACCTAACAGAGGCAAATCTAATGATCTTATTAACAGATCAGGATGGACTCTATACGTCTGACCCGAGGAAAAATAAGGATGCGCAGTTAGTCCAAGAGATCACCGCCGACGATCCAAAACTAGACAAAATGGCGAGTGGCGCAGGATCTCAATTTGGGCGCGGAGGGATGCAAACTAAGGTATTTGCAGCGAGAAAAGCGGCCAGAAGCGGCGCTAGAACCGTTATTGCTAACGGGATGACTACCGACATCCTCATAAAAATCACCTCGGGCATATCTATTGGCACAACACTGCTTCCAACAAAACCTAACCTACCGTCTAGAAAGCAATGGCTAGGTAGTCATCTACAATCAAAAGGAACTCTGACGTTAGATGAAGGGGCGGTAAGAGCGTTAATTAGCGAAAATAAAAGTTTGCTACCAATTGGTGTTAGACAAACCAACGGGAATTATTCCAGAGGTGATGTGGTTGTCTGTGTGGACCCCAATGGCAAAAGAATCGCGTCGGGATTGATCAACTACAGCGCAGGAGAAACAGCTAAGATCATTGGCCATCCGAGTCAAAAAATAGAGGGGCTGATTGGATACGTGAACGACTATGAGCTCATACACCGTGACAATCTTGTAATTGACGAATAATTTTTACTAGGTCCCTCTATCCGTTTTTATTTCCAGACGACCTTTCTCGAGTCGCCGTGAAATCTCAGTTAGTTGGTTCGTCGGCCCAACATTGCACAGATAGTATCTGGCCAAATCGAATCTCATGTTCATCGCATTGCTGTTTTTAGAAGACGTCCACTTGCTCCGCCTGTTTTTTCTCCATTCATTATCGAAACCTCGTGACGTACCGTATATTCGATATGTGTAACTATCACATCGAAAACCTTCGTACGTTAGACTCCACACCCCAGAGGTTGACCTCGCACCGAGAGCCAGTCGAATCACACCATCCTCACCAATACTTAAAGAGGACACATCTACATAGAATTTCGAACTGCTTTTCCCCGAGATTTCGTACTCAATAAAGTTTTCCGATTTTGGCATTTCTGGTAACGGCGATGCCGCCTCCTCGACGGCAGTTTCGGGGGCGAAAAACTCCTTCAGCTTTTGTGCCCGAAGGTACTGCGTTCGACCTTGCCCCACTTCATCATCTGCAACCACATAATTGGAACTAAAAATAAGGGGCAATATCAACCATAAAAATAGTTTGCGGACTGATCTTGTCAGGCATATCGCGAAAGGTAGATAAAGCTTGGCATTAGGCATACACATGTTCCCTCGTCATAGGGTAAGGAGTTGCGCCAGTCTGAAATGGCTTTACTCCTAGTATTTGAAATATGGATATCCAACCACGATCAAATGCATGCGCTGACCCTGCCATATAAATCTTCCAAATCCTGAAGCGTTTCTCTCCAACTAATTCACGGGCCTGCTCAGAGGCCCCCTCAAGGCGTTTAACCCATTCCCATAGTGTTTTGGCGTAATGCGGGCGAAGCGATTCTGCATCCCAAACTTCTATTCCCTGAGACGCCATCTCCTGAATTACCGAAGACAGGTGTACAAGCTCACCGCCAGGGAAAACATACTCATCGACAAATCTTCCAATGTCGCTGCCCAACGCATGATCATCCAAAGAGTTTGTGGTTATCCCATGATTCATTACCACGCCACCTGGTTTCAACAAAGAATAAATCTTCGAGAAATACTGAGGAAGGTTTAACCTACCGACATGCTCGAACATTCCTACACTTGCGATTTTGTCATATTGGGAATCTGACGGTAAATCTCTGTAGTCCATTAGGCGGACTTCAATTTTATCTTGTAGACCCAATTGTTTTATCCGATTTCGAGAAAAAGCAAGTTGCTCATCGGAAAGTGTTATCCCCGTAGCATGAACCCCATAATTTTTAGCAGCCCAAATAACAAGTCCACCCCAACCACAGCCTATGTCTAGAAATTTCTCACCGGCCTTTAAATTTAACTTTCGACAGATATGGTCGAGTTTTCTCTCTTGAGCAACATCTAAGGAATCACTATCTTTAGCAAAGTACCCGCACGAGTAAACCCGATTGTGATCGAGCCATAAAGAATAAAAATCGTTACCCACATCATAATGGTGTTGGATAGAGCGACGATCTGCGGGTCGCGTATGCTTCCACCATTTCAATAGACTTAATCTTCTTTGATACGTACTGGAATCCCCAGCAACGAGATCTTCTCCACAACGGAGGATGTCTCGCACATCCCCAACGATATCTAAAGTACCTTCGACATATGCTTTCGCGATCTTTCCGAGCGTCGGCCTGAGCAATAAAAGTGCTGCACGAAGGCTTTTGACAGTGAGTTGGACTTTAACGTCCATACCACCATCTACGGCATCCCCATCCCAGAAAACAACCCTTACAGGAAGCTTTAATCCTTTGAGTTTATTTCCTATCAAATTTTTCATAATTGAATATTCGAAAAATCGTTAAGGAAAAGTTTACCTAAGTATTCTGATGATCTCCAGCGAACGTTTGATAGGGCATATTTATGTCTAGAAAATTAGATCTTCCAACAAGGATCGTCGCACCTGGTCTGGCATCACACTATTAAAAGCATAATTATCGTGGTCAACCCCCATCATTAATTTTGCCCCCTCTCTCAAGGAGTTTTTCATATCGGAAGTTAGCTCAAACCTCAGAAAGTGTACCGACGAAGTTTTCTCACTGTTCTCACGCTCTAGGTCTTCATCGGCGATTGGGAATACTTTTTCAAAGCCTTCAATTTGCACCCAAACTTTATCCTCAACTCCGATCAACTTCCCAAGTGCTGCCTTTCTTTCAATCTCATCTGAATATTCGATCAAAAGAGTTGCCTTCCAATTGCTACCATCCGGGATGAGGGGAACATAGGCGCTCAGTTCATCAAGAATCCCGTCCTCCTCAAATATTTTCTCTACTCTAAGCATTTCTTGGATTTGATATTGAATCGTCTTCTTATCCTCGAAAAGCATGGTTATATGCTCTCCAAGATGTACCTTACGGTTCTTTTTGTGCTCTATGACATCTGCACGAAACTGACCTCGCACCTTCGAGTACTGCTCGAGAGAAAACAGATCTTCTTTATTCAACATTACTAACCTTCCTTTTCCAGTATCTTATGTTCTAGACTTTCCACACCAAACTAGGTTCATAATCCGTAAGCGATTCGAAGAAGTGTGATGGGATGCTTACGTACTACATCCGTCTCGTCATCGACCGCACGCATCCCTTGCCCAATATGCCGCGCAGCAATGGCACAGTCGGAGCTTATAAAATCAGGCTGGCTCTCTGCCATTTGCCTAAATACCGGCCTACCGATTTTCATGGAATCTGCGAAATACTCGGTTTTTACCCCCCAAGTCCCGTCGTGACCCGAACATCGTTCAACAGACTTCACCGTCGTTCCGGGAACTTTCTCTAGGCACTCTTTTGTTTTCAGTCCTATATTTTGAACACGCAAATGACACGGGACGTGGTACGCGATATTCCCCAATTCTCTTGAGAAATCCTTCTTCAATAGACCATCCCGATCGCGAAGCGACAAATATTCAAATGGATCAAACATGGCATCAGCAACAGCCCTCACGTCTTCGTTGTCGGGAAACATGAGTGGAAGCTCCTGCTTAAACATTAAGGTGCACGATGGAACCGATGTCATGATCGCGTAGCCCGAACGCGCCAGTTCAACCATTGATGGAATATTAATTTTCATCAATCGCTCTACTGAATCGAGATCACCCAGCTCAAGCTTAGGCATCCCACAACAGGCCTCTTTTTGCAGCAGTACGGTGGGAATTTCATTGTGCTCGAGCACCTTGAGTAAATCATTTCCAATGTCAGGTTCGTTATAGTTCACATAGCATGTTGTGAAAATTGCTACCTTACCTGGAGTTCTTTTACCCTTCGTTTCAACAATTCCGGTGGCTAATTTCGCATTAGACCTGAAGGTCTTGGAGGTGTACTCGGGTAGCTCCCTCTCACGATGAATGCCCAAAGAGCTATCCATCAATTTACGAGTCGTCTTATTTTTGTTGACCGCATTTACGGTTTGCACCACGACCGGTATGGAAGCGAGTTTTCCAAGCGCGTCAGTGCTGGATAATAACTTGTCTCTCAATTTAGTTTGGCCATTTTTGAATTTTTGAGCCTTGGCACGAAGCATCAAATGAGGAAAGTCTACATTCCATTCGTGTGGAGGAACGTAAGGGCACTTGCTCATGTAGCACATGTCGCATAGATAGCACTTGTCGACAACTTTCCAATAGTCTTCCTTCGCAACCCCATCCACTTCCATGGTGCTCGACTCATCAACAAGATCAAATAACGTCGGGAAAGCCGTGCATAAATTTACGCATCGTCGACACCCGTGGCATATGTCATAGACCCTCTCGAGCTCTTTAAAAAGGTCTTCTTCGTCATAAAACTTTTCAGACATCCAATCAAGCGGATGCCTGGTCGGCGCCTCTAAGCTACCTTCACGCATTTTTTTCACTCATTTCTAGATATTCAATAAAAACGCGAGCGCACATTTCTGTCGCTCGCGCCCATTCAACTAAGAACTTGAATGTTAGTCTTGCAAAGCGTCAAGAGCTTTTTGAAAGCGATTCGCATGAGATCTCTCAGCTTTTGCGAGCGTCTCAAACCAATCAGCTATTTCATCAAAACCCTCGTCACGGGCAGTTTTTGCCATTCCTGGATACATGTCTGTGTATTCATGCGTCTCTCCTGCCACTGACGCTTTCAGGTTATCCCGGGTAGCGCCAATAGGAAGCCCGGTCGCTGGATCGCCAACTTGCTCCAAATACTCAAGGTGGCCGTGAGCGTGACCTGTTTCACCTTCCGCTGTCGAACGAAACACCGCAGCTACGTCGTTTTGACCTTCGACATCAGCCTTGTTCGCAAAGTAGAGATATCTACGATTGGCTTGCGATTCTCCCGCGAACGCGTCCTTAAGACTTTGCTCGGTTTTTGATCCCTTTAAAGCTGGCATTTCATACTCCTTAGATAGCGTTTGTTTGAATTCGATCCTCCGCCTCCGCTCAATCTTGAACGGGAAGCCGACTATCGATTTAGACTCATTCTAATGTTTTTTAGACTGTGGCGTTTTGTTTTGTTCCGCAAAGACAGACTAAATTTTACAAGACCGACAATTTACCCCTATACCTGCCGTCTGCCTGCACGAAAATAACTACGGTTTTCGTAGAATCGAGCATCTTCATTTTCCCTAAACCATCCCGGGACACCTAAAATTGGTAAGGGGTGAAGGTCTTTATTATCTCTGAGAGCTCCGTTTTCAAAAATATTGGCCAATCTATCGTCCAAGAAGTTAAGCCAAGAGTCTCCCTCTAGCTCGAGCGAATCTGGATTCGCCTCAACAAAAACCGCCTTCGCCGTTAGACCAACAAAAGGATTCATAGCTTTCTCACAGAGTGCATGTCCAAAAGGAACAAACTTGGTCGAATGAATCAAGCTAGAGCGCTGGCTCCAAAACAACTCCTTCCAGTTGAAGTTTGCGATGAGTTCAAAAATTTCCTTATTTGAGGAGACGACGAGCACCCCATCCTCGTCAAACATCGTAAGCGCGTCCCCAAGCCTTGAGCGACCTCGTCCCCGGTCCGTACAAAGCACTTTGTAGTGAATAGCGTTTAAAACAGCCTTGCTTTTCGGAAACAACAACCACGAATAAGCATTCAGCAAATCATGCCAGTTAGCTTGCCGAATTTGCACCTCTCCTTTGAGATAAGTTCGCTGCTCGAAGCCAGACTCAAAAGATTCTGGACGCGCCGTTTGTGTCACAAACTTTATAGGAATATTTTTTCTATTTTTAATTGTGGGCACGAGAGATTCGAGATGCATATTTAGCTCCTCACAGCTGGGCCAGTCGTTAGCTCCCAGCGAAAGCAATCTATGCAAAAACCCCAAAATGGGACTCTCCCCAATCAGAGTTCGACCATTTAAAAAATTCATAACTCAAATAACTTAAAATCGGTGATTACTGTTTTGACCAAAATATTCGAATGGATAAGTTTCAGTGTACAGTTGTTGGCGCGGGAGTTGTTGGACTCGCCATCGCAAAAACGCTTGCGGAGGAAGGGTTAGAAGTACTCTTACTCGAGGCGGAAGACTCATTTGGAACTCATACGAGTTCGAGAAATTCTGAAGTCATCCATGCGGGAATCTACTATCCAACCGGATCGCTGAAGGCAAAGTTCTGTGTCGAGGGTAAGCGCAAACTCTACCAATATTGTGCGGACAGAAATATACCGCATAAGAATCTCGGAAAGTTGATCGTTGCAACAGATGAGACGGAAGTAAGTCTAGTAAAAAATTACTTGGATAAAGCAAAGGCAAATGGTGTAACCGATTTATATTGGCTAAACCAGTCTGAGGTCGCCAAAGTAGAGCCCGCAGTCCAGAGCGTTGGGGCGGTATATTCGCCCTCTACAGGCATAATCGACTCTCACACATTAATGCAAACGTTTCTCGGTGATGCCGAAAACGCCGGAACGATAACTGCTTACCGAACTCCCCTCGAAACTGCTACCGTCAGGTCGGACGGATTTGAATTAAAAACTGGCGGAATGGAGCCAATCAGATTTAGAACCGACTACCTAATCAATTGCGGCGGACTCAGAGCAACAGAGATTGCGCGATCGATAGCAGGCCTTGATCAAAAGTACATCCCCTCAGCATATTACGCCAAAGCTCACTACTACTCGCTGCCAGGCAGTAGACCATTCTCACATCTGATTTATCC
>JAURFP010000005.1 GCA_030834275.1 Burkholderiales bacterium
ACCATAGGCGGCTAGACTCGAGAACCAAATCCAGTGGAGATGCGTATTCTTATCCGTCTCACGCTTCTTGCACCACGTTCGAACGATGCCAGGCAATACATGGAACACGCTCGTTAGATTCGCAGTAATAATTTGGTTGGATAAGCTACTGTCTTCCTCAACTATTGGGAGAGGTTGGTACATCGCTGGTAGCCAAAATACGATATCTGGCGTTGATTTATCCCTGGAAAATTCAGCTAGTAAGTTCTCGCAATCAGACAGTTTGCTCACGTCTAGCGCTCGGATTCGAGCTTTGTCTGAATAGATCTCACGCAGACGTGCCTCGTTCCTGGCGCTCACCGTTACTTCGGATCCAAGTTTGATAAGCTCTTGCGCAAGTGCTAATCCAATTCCCTCTGATGCGCCAATCACCCAAACCCTACATGCCGCCCATTTTTTGATCGGGTTGTTAAGTTTAAACACGCCTACAAAGCTACCTTCGAGAATGAAACGAGAACATCACCTAGGCGAATGCCAAATTTACTAAAACTCGCACGGTTAACAAGAATTCCGTCTTCAAATAACATCATTTGATCGTCGAATTTCATTGCGATACGACGCTCGCCTATCGGAACTTTTAAAACATAATTCCACTTAAGCAGATTTCCTTCGATAACTCCCGTCGCTTCGCCGATGATATCGGGTGCGGTTGCTTTCCATAAGCTTTCGTTGATTTTACGTAAGGTCCAGATTCGTTTTTCTATCTCTCCATCGGACCAATGAAATTCCTCTGCGAGTGTACCACCCGATCCATCGAAATTCCCGATTAAGGACACAGTAAAACTTCTGCGTATCTTTCCAAATCGATCCTGAACAAAACCGACTCCATAGGAATTTCCTTGAAAATACATATCGGGAGATAGCGTGGGTTCTGCACTCGATTTCATATTAGGATCCTGTTTTTGACACGCAAGTAAGAGAAGCATCAACAGTGCGGCTATTAAAACTTTCATGTTAGAGGCTATTTTTTCCATAAGGTTTCTCTGAGATGACTAAAGCAAGCGATGCGAGCTTTAAGATACATGGAATGCCCACATATGCAGCCAGCAAGACGACACTTCCTTTTGATACTCCAGGATTGTAACCATAGAGTCCGATCGCGGGTAACGAGAGACCCGCAGCTACGGCCAGACTTAGTTTGGTGAGTAAGCTCCAAACACCGAATACCGTTGATGGATTTTCTTTTAAGTCACCGTTTTTACTAAGTTTTAGAGATATGATCAAAGACGGACAGATGAGCTCGGCTCCTACGATTAAGCCATTCAAAAAGCAAATAACCCAAAAATAGGGTGCATTTGACGAATCCAGGGAAATGGTTGTTAGGAAGACAATAATCGAAAGTGTCATTGAAATACTCAATGTCATTCTTGGTTGTAACCACGTAATGATCTTTGACCAGAGAGGGATGCCGACTAAAGAGGCAACAAAATACAGAATAAGTAACTGCCCACCCGCTCCTTTGCTAAACAGCAAGTAGTCGGTAACAAAGAATAAAAATAACGTGGCGGCTACTGCATTTGCTAGCGCATTCAGAAATAAATAAGTGAGCGTCCATCTAAGTGGAGCTAACGCCGAGAGTCGTAATCGGTTCCTAGCGGTTAAGGTGCCACCTTGCCCTGGGAGATTATTCGCCGCAAAGTAAATGATCACAGTAAGGCAAAAAAGATATGAGATAAAAAGAGTGTTTTGGCTCTGAGTCACTAATAATGTTGCTGTTATAACTCCGATCACCGTAAATTGCTCTCTACGATTTACCAATTTTTTCTGCTCTGGTAGTTCGCTGGTCCAACACGGAGGCCAGGCGTGTAAAGCGACACTAATTACCCCATTTGCCAAGGAGACAAAGAGCGTAAAAACAGCAAGATAAATTAAAAGGGATGTTTTGGTTAAAGCGCTTGAAGGCGGATTGAGGACTGCGCTGTAGGCGATTGTCAGAATGACACAAGCTGGAATGATCCATTTTTGGAAGCGTTTCTCCTTGGTGCGGTCAATTAGTCTTCCGAAGAGGGGGTCGGTGAATCCATCAAGGAGACGTACGAGCATAAGGATGATTCCGACCTGCGCAACTGGTAGTCCAAATTCTCCCGCGTATACCATGGGTAGTGATATGTATAACGGCAAGCTAACAGACGCGACGATGGATGCAATAAATCCAAATCGTAATGAATCCAAAGAATTCACTTGGGAGTTGTTCAGGGACATTAGACTGACGCTAGTTTGTCGCCAGCGTAAATTGGGAGACATTCAAGTCTCCCGAGCGGAAGCCTGCTTCGCAATAAGCCAAATAAAACCGCCACATTCTTTGGAATTCATCTGAAAATCCGAGTCTTTGTATTTCAGCCTCTTTAGATTCGAATCGGTTTCTCCATTCCTTGAGTGTGTCCGCGTAGTCCATGCCGAATGAAAACCGACTTTCAATTTGTAGATTTGTTTTTCTGGCGTGTTTCTCAATTTCGACTAAAGATGGCAACATTCCTCCCGGAAAGATATATCGTTGAATGAAATCGGTTCCCTTCGAGTAGCGATCGAAAAGTTGCTCATCGATGGTTATCGCTTGTAAAACTGCTTTTGCCCCTGGTTTGAGGCAATTATGAATCTTTTGAAAAAAAGTTGGCCAGTACTTCTGACCCACGGCCTCAATCATCTCAATCGATAGTATTCCGTCGTAACGACCTCGGGTATCTCGATAGTCTTCGATGCGAATGTCACAGCGATCAACCAATTTGTTAGTGAGTAGTAGATTTTTCGCCCAAATTTGTTGCGAAGGGGAGAGTGTCAGACCGACATGGTGACCAGGTTGTTTTTCAAGTCTTCTAACTGCCATCATTCCCCAGCCGCATCCAATTTCGAGCGTAACGGAGTCTCGCTGAAGTTCACCAAGTTTTTCAATGGCAGTATCTATTTTGAGAATTTGTGCATCTACTAAAGGGCGATGAGCGTCATCGCTGGAGTGATTACGAAATAAAGCGCTCGAGTACGTCATCGTATCGTCTAACCATAATTCGTAGAAATCGTTTCCTAAGTCATAGTGTGCGAGTATATTTTTTTCGGCGTTGTTTTTTGTATTTCTCCGCTTCCAATGAAGTAGCCGGTCCAAGACTAAGCGAAGTTTATTGCCATAAATAGTTTGTGATATGTGGCGTCTGTTCTTACTTAATATCAGCAGCAGACTGGTTAAATCGTTCGTAGTCCATTTTCCACTCATGAATCCTTCGCCGAATCCGATATCTCCTCTTTTTAGAGCATCGCTCAGAGTGGACCAGTCTATAAGTTTAAGACTTACCGGAAGTCTCTCGTTGTCATGATTGCTGTTTGGGTGTGTATCGGCCCCGATGTTGATAACTTGGCCTTCTGGCGTGATTAACTCCAAGGATCCGTATTTGATGTTCCTCAAAAGGTGTAGCGCTTGTTTTTGTAAAAAAGTTGGATTCGCCATCTTGTTTATTTACGCGTTCCCAAAGTATGGGGAACACGCTTCGCCCATATAAGCAGGGCGTTCCAGTGAATTTTTGCAATGATCTTGAAGCTCATTAGAGGAAGTTTGAGCCAAGCAATCGCACATGACCGTTGATTGAGTACCGTTTTTTCTCCAGTGAATGAGGTTTTTAGCTGAATCTTATCGGTTACGTAATCGATGATCGCACAAATTTGTTTTTTTGTTCGATTTACTTTGAAGGTAAAGTGGTATCTCCCCTCGACTTTATAAAAAGGGGATACGTATAGCGCTTTTTCGGCTATCAGAGTTTCTCCATCGACATACCCGGCCTCGGCGTTAGTCGGGAAGAGGGCGTAGCTATGTCTTTCTCCGAACGTATTATTAACCTCTGCGACGATTAGTTTGATTTGCCCTGATTTGTTTTCACAAAACCAAAAACTCACTGGCTTAAACTGAAAACCCAAGACTCTTGGAATGCTCATTAGCCAAATTTCGCCATCGATCTCGTCGCAGAGTTCGTGGGATTGGATGATTGATTCAATCCATCTCAGGAGCGGTTGTCCATTGCCGTGATCCTGGTCCTTCAGTGATACTAGCGAGGGGCGATTGATCCCAAAAATAATACTGCCCCATTTTAGTTGGGTCGTATGTTGTTGTTTGTTTAGATTGCGTAGTGGGATAAGCGTGTAAAAAATGCGAGACTTTAAGAAATGGTGTTTTGGTGAGAAGCGGCGATGATAAACCACTCCCTCTATAAGTTGAGGGTAGGGATCATTAGTAGCTGTTTCGGTCATGTTGTATTCAGGTTTCATCCGAATGGCTAATCCGATTGATAATTTTTTCAGCGACGATTTTCCCAGAGGTATAACCGCTTTCATGAAATCCGTTTCCTAGCCACGCTCCCGCGAACCAAATATTATCCAGGCCTTGAGTATCATTCAGTCTCGCTACCGTGCGGTGAGCATGTAAGTCGAGTTGTGGATGCTCGTAGCTAAGTGTTTTCTGTATCGTTTGCGGGTCGGGCGAGGTGCTGGGGTTGAGCGATACAAAGACATCGTGGGTTGTATCAAGTTTTTGGAGTAAGTTCATGTAGTAGGTCACCGAAACGCTATTCATCTCATTTGATGGGGAGAAGTAATTCCACGCGGCCCAAGCTCTTTTGTTTCGCGGCATCAAGCGGGGATCGGTGTGTAAATAAGCCTTATTGGTGTAAGTTCTGAGTAAGCTGAGCTCGTTCGATGCTGGGTGTCTAGAGTTAGCTAAGATGCTTGTGGCTTGTGTAGCGTTACAGGCTAAAACCACGTGGTCAGCCTGAAATTGGTGCCTAGTAGAATCTTTTTTTGATTGACTTTTAATACTTAATTCCTGGCTACCAAAAGAAACGTTTTGCGCTTCGATTTCCGTGACCCACCTGATCGGATAGTTTCGCTCTTTTATGGTTTGTTTTAGTTTTTCAATATAACTATTGCTCCCACCAACGATGCTAAACCATTGTGGTCGATCGAAGATCTGTAGTAGTCCATGGTTGACACAGAATTCGGTAAATGCATTGAATGAAATATTTCCGATATCCCTCGCCGGGGTTGACCATATCGCTCCAGCCATCGGGAATAAATAATATTCAGTGAAGTACTTCCCGAATCGTTTTGAGCGAAGGTAATCATTTAACGAGAGATCGCTAAGATGTTGTGACTGGGAAGCTCGATAATCTGCAGGAGCGCGTTTGTTAAATTTTAGAATGTCATACAGCATCCTAAGAAACGACATATCAAACACTCGCTTGGGTTGCGTGAAGATAGAACGAAGGTTCGCACCTGACCACTCGAGTTTTCCACCGTTTGCAGAAACCGAAAACGACATTTCTGCCTCGTGAATCTCGACCTTGAGTCTTCGAAACCAATCGCTTAAGTTTGGGTATGTATTGTTATTAAAAACAATAAACCCGGAGTCGCATTTTACCGACCGGTCGGGAAGTTCGATTTTGTGGGTGTGAGTGTGTCCTCCGAGTCGATCTTCTCTCTCTAGTACGGTGATTGTGGCATGGTCGCGCAAGTGCCATGCTGCAGATAAACCGCTGATTCCACTGCCTATGATGACGACATGTGGGCGCCGACGATCGGACATTTATGGGCTAAATTGTCACCTGACAAGTGTTGAATGAAGTACTTTTCACGTATTAAGTATTATTTTTTACCAGACGACAGTTTGTAAAAACGCCGCCGTTTCCTTCATAGTCCTGAGGCAACACGAGGTCACTGCAAAACTCTCCTGTTGCTCAGCGGTTAAGCGAAAGTCGGTTTTGCTTGGTTGTACAAACATCACGCAATCGACCGGAACGATCTTACTTTTTCCCACATTAATTTCTGGGCTTTTCACAACCATATCTTTTACGAACAAGTCTTTATTGTTCGCAATTTTTATTTGATTCCCATCAATATTGACTGTGAGAAAACTTTCCCCATCCGAAGGGTTTTGGTATGTTCCTAGAAAATAATGACTTCTAATCAATTTAACTAGTGCGCTCTTGTTATCTGGGTCACGAAATGCCAGGTTCATCGCCTCTGGCATGGTGCGAAACCCGAAGTTTGTTGGGATGTAAACCGTAACAGGAATTTTGTTACGTTCATCAAACAGGTGCTTCAGGCCCGCGTCCTCTACTAATACCGCAAAAGTGGCGAATCGATCGTCATTCACAATTGCATTCCATAAGGTTTGCTTGTGATGATCAGCCTTTGCAGGATTGATCAAAATTCCACAAAGTATTATCGCGAATGTCAGCCTCAGGAATGACATATTTCCCCCTCTTATATAGGACTAGTCGGACGCCCCAGATTTTAACAGACTACCTTATTTCTTCGCTGTTATGTGGTCGAAGTATTTTTCAAATTCTTTTTGCTCATCGTCGGAGAGGAGTGATCCGGTCCCGGCGGCCATATTCTGTGACATATGGACTGGATTTCCGGTTGCGGGTATTGCGACGGTTACGGCTGGGTGGGAGATTACGTACTTTAGAAATAATTGTGCCCATTCTTGACAGCCGATTGTAGTTGCCCATTCGGGTACAGGTTTATCCTTTACCATCTGAAATAACGAACTTCCGCTAGCGAACGGTCGATTTGCAATTACGCCGACTCCCTCGAACTGGGCAGTTGGCAGCACCGTGTTGGCAGCCTCGCGCTCGAGAATGGAGTAATTGAGTTGCACGAAATCGAACAACTTGGTTTTTATGAGTTTCTCGAGCTCTGGATAACTGCCTTCATGGTAGTGGGTTATACCAACGTAGCGAATTGCTCCTTCATCCTTCAGTTTTTCAATAGTCGGGAGATGCGTTTTCCAGTCAAGTAGATTATGAATTTGGAATAAATCGATGGTGTTAGTCCTAAAGTATTTGAACGATTGGCTGATCTGTCTCCGACCAGACTCGATACCTCGCGTCCAAACCTTCGTTGCGTAAAAGATCTTTTTCGTTAAGTTAAGCTTCTGCAAAAGGTCGCCAACGACATTTTCTGCGTTGCCGTACATGGGCGAGCTATCTATGATTTGCCCACCTTGCTCGACAAAAATTTTGAGTGTTTGTCCCATTGATCCATCCTTATTTTGGAGGACCGGTGAATCAAAGACGCTGTAGGTACCTAATCCAATCGCCGCTAACGCTTCGCTCGTACGCGGAATAAGTTTACGTATAACTGGTTGGTTGTTTGAGGTTGGAGGCTTGTCTTTATTGTTCATTGGGTAAATAGTGTTGAGTACCAATTAGGTTTATATTGATGCTAGATCATCTAGTGTTAGTTAAACGGTAGGGGAGTTACGAGATTAGGTGTCAGGCATCCACAATTGTGCTTACAAAATATTAGGATAAAACGATGAGTACTGAGTTCGCGATAAATTTCGGGGATATACAAAAGGCAGCTCAAGCGATCGAGCAGCATATCGTGCACACGCCTTTTCTGCGCTCTGAAACATTCTCCAGTTTGCTCGCCTCAGATGTATTTTTAAAGTTTGAAAATCTACAGTTTACTGCTTCGTTCAAGGAGCGTGGAGCCTTAAATCGAATCCTCAATTTATCCGAAAATGAAAAATCACTAGGCGTTATTGCTGCATCTGCTGGAAACCATGCGCAGGGTGTCGCCTATCATGCCGCTCGTTTTAAAATTCCATCGAAGATCGTGATGCCTCGCTTTGCTCCTTTGGTGAAGGTAGCGCACACGAGATCGCTAGGAGCTGAGGTGATTCTTTTTGGGGATAACTTTGACGAGGCTCGAGAGTACACCAAGGTTTTGGCGTTAGAGAGTGGCATGCAGTTCATTCATCCCTACGATGATCCGCTAGTGATGGCCGGGCAAGGAACGATAGCTATTGAAATGCTCTCGGCAGTGCCAGAGTTAGATTCCCTTATTGTGCCGATTGGTGGAGGTGGACTTATTTCTGGGGTTGCCGTAGCGGCGAAAGCGATCAAACCGGGCATTGAGATAATTGGAGTAGAAACTAAGCGATTTAGCTCTATGCATGATCTTGTAAAAGGTACAACTTCTAAATATGGTGGAACGACGATAGCAGACGGTATAGCGGTCAAAGATCCAGGGAAGCTTACCTCCGTAGTCGTGAGAGACCTCGTTGATGACATAGTTCTTGTAGATGAGGGTGATATCGAGGAGTCGATGATTTGGTTATTAGAAATTGAGAAGACCTTAGTGGAGGGTGCGGGTGCTGCCGGATTGGCTGCGCTGAAACTTAATAAGTCGCGATTCCAAGGGAAAAAAATTGGACTAATTTTATGCGGGGGTAATGTTGATCCTCTGACCCTATCGGCCATTATTGAGAGAGGTATGGCACGGTCGGGTCGGCTTGCTCGATTGACGGTTCAAATGCCAGACCTGCCTGGTTCGCTCGCGGCAGTATCTAAAATTCTCGGAGAGAGTGATGCAAATATAGACGAGGTGCATCATCAGCGAACTTTTACTACGTTACCAGTACAGAGCGCAGAGGTTGAGATCGCAATTAAGACTCGAGATCACGACCATATCAGTGCCGTGGTCGACCGTTTAGAGAAAGAGGGTTTTGTTGTGAAAAAGACTAACGGCTAATTTTTTCCCTGACGAAGTCCAAACGATCTTGCCCCCAAAACAATTCATTTTCAATAACGTAAGTGGGGACTCCAAATAGACCGAGCTCGATCGCCTCATCTGTGTTCTTTTCGTACTTTTGTTTAGTGGTTTCAGACTTTGCGAGTTTTATAATTGCGTAAGAGTCAAGTCCGGCCTCTTCAATAGTGGCGTTCAGTTCAGACTCATCTGCCATATTCTTGTTGTACACCCAGCATCCTTCAAAGAGACTGTTCGTTAGCGTCAGGGCACTGTCTATTCCAGAGTGCTCTTGACAGGCAATGATTGTGAGCGCAGCGAGGGTGGGGTTATAAGGAAAAAATTTTGGCTCAATGGTGATTTCAGACTTGAGGAATGATTTCCATCTCCTGAGCTCCATGAGTCGATACTTTTGACGTTGTATGGGTCTTTGACCAAGAGGTAACCCACCGGATGCGGAAAATAGTCGCGTTGGATCAATTGGCTTAAGAGAGACATCGGCACCCGCAGATTTTGCAATTTTACAAAATCGCTGATGTCCAAGATAAGCCCAGGGAGACGCTGGGGACAGGAAGTATTCGATGTTTTTACTCATATTAAATATCGTAGGGTTGGGGGTTTTAAACTTTGAGTCTAACATTGAAAAAGCGTGTTAGATTGATGTTAACTTTTCAATCCGGGGGCGTGAGCTTGAGTGGGTTTAATGTAAAAAGTTTTTTGATGGGTTTGAGCCTTTTCTGGTTTTCAGTGAGTTTTACTCAAGCGGCGAGTCATGAGCTCAGGGTACACCACCCGCTACCAGTGGGCTCGACAATTCATCAACAAGTTTTATTGCCGTGGTGTGCACGCATCGAAGAGCTTTCCTCTGGCGATCTGAAGTGTCGAATCTTTCCCTCTATGCAGTTGGGCGGGACCGTTCCTCAATTAATCGATCAGGTTGAAGATGGTGTCGTTGATATCATATGGACCCTGCCCGGTTACTCGCCTGGGAGATTTCTACGCTCAGAGGTTTTTGAGCTACCGTTCATGATTAGAGATGCGGAGGGGGCAAGTATTGCTCTTTGGCACTACATTAATGATCATGCGATGGAGGAATTCTCGGGGATGAAGTTGTTGGCTCTGCATGTGCATGGTGGTGGAGTCTTGCATATGACTGATACGCCAATTAGAACCCAGAAGGATCTTTCGAGAAAAAAAGTTAGGGCGCCAACACGTCAGACGACTAAGTTCCTTGCGATGTTGGGTGCAACCCCAGTTGGCATGCCTGTTCCGCAAGTCCCCGAAGCGCTCGCGAAAAAGGTAATAGAGGGTACATTACTACCGTACGAAGTCATGCCAGCGCTCAAAGTAAATGAATTAACAAGTTATCATAGTGAGCCCAGCGTTGGAGAGCCGAAGATTTACACTTCCACGTTTGTACTTGCTATGAGTAAACAGGCTTATGCCAAATTGTCAATGAAGTTGCAGGCGATAATCGATTCGGAGAGTGGAGAAGGATTGTCTGGAAAAATTGGCAAAATATTCGGCGATGCTGAAGATAAAAATAGAGCAACGTTACCCGCTGATTCGATCAATGTGATCTCTAAATTAGAGTTAGATAAATGGAAAAAAATAAGTCTTCCGATACGAAAGAACTGGATACGGCAAATTGACAAGCTCGGTGGCGATGGGAATGCGCTTTTTACATCAGCCTCTGAATTGATCAAGCGTTATGAGGCGCGGTAAAAAAAATTTTAGGTTGGTTATGGATTACTCGTATTTAGTTTTCACCCCACACGTCTCTCGCGACCCGTACAATTAGATCTAACTTTTGGCGTTGATTTTCATAGGCGATATCGTTGCCATGAACCGTACTAGAGAAGCCGCATTGTGGTGATAAGGAGAGTTGCTCGAGCGGAACATAGGATGCGGCCTCCTCAATACGACGCTTTAGATCGGACTCGTTTTCAAGAGCCCCAACTTTGGTACTCACGATGCCAAGGACCACTTGTTTTCCTTTTGGAACATGGCGAAGGGGGGAGAATCCACCACTACGCTCATCATCGTACTCAAGAAAATACCCGTCTACATCTAATTCGTTAAACAGCACTTCCGCTACTGGTTCGTAGTCTCCTTCAGCTGCCCAGGCACTCTTAAAGTTTCCCCTGCAGAGGTGTATACAAACTCTCATTTGTTTTGGCTTCTCGGATATCGCGCTATTAATCAGTTGTGCATACTTGAGGGGTAGTTCGTCTGGGTTATCGCCACGCGACTGGACTCCCTCACGCATTTTTGGGTCGCATAGGTAAGCGAGATTCGTGTCATCCATTTGCAGGTAGGTGCAGCCCGCCTCCGCAAGCGTTTGAAGTTCTGTTCTGTAACATTGAGCGACATCCTCGTAAAAATGTGGTTCAAGTTCTGGATACGCTTCTTGAGAGATGGCGCTCCGCCCGCCTCGGAAGTGGAGCATTGTCGGTGAGGGGATACACACTTTCGCCGTTGAGGTGCTCGAAATGACCGAGTTAAGGTATTGGAAATCCTCTAGTTGAATCGGCTTTGCGTGTTTCAACCGACTTTTTACTTTCATCACTGGGGGTGAAAAATCAATGTTGCCATCTTTACTTCTAAAGCTAACTTGAATCCCACCTGACGTCTCAACCCCATCAAGTTTTTCTAGAAAATCTACATGGAAATACGTGCGTCTGAATTCACCATCCGTGATACCTTTCAGACCGATATCTTCCTGAAATTTGACGATCTCGGATATCGCTCGATTCTCCTCGATTCGCAGTGCTTCGGCAGAAATTTTCCCATCTCGATACGATTGCCTCGCCTCGATCAGGTATTGCGGTCTCAAAAAGCTGCCGACATGATCGGCTCGGTATGGTGCGAGAGTCGCCATAGTCCTATCTCTTCCTAATTCTTTCGTAAAAGTGAATTACTTCACAGTTATGGTTATCTTCTTGGACGTAATCGCTGGGTTATGGGGAATGTGTACCTTGTCCCCCAGAATCAGTTGAAGAGTGTGCGCCCCGGGTTTCAAGTTCAGCACGGTCTCAGTTTGTCCGCCTCCAAAGTGTTTGTGATTGTCGTCAGCTGGGACTGGTTGATCAAAATTTGGAAGGTCGGTATCAATGATTAGGTGATGATGTCCTGTGTTTGGTTTATCTACACCTGCAGGCGCTACCCCCATTCCCTTTAGACCAAATTTAACTGTCACTGGGCCTGAGATAACATCGCCATCTTGCGGTGATATGAAGTACACCTCAGCATCCGATGGTGCGGGGGTTTCTCCGGCCCATACTGGTGCTAAAACAAGTCCTAAGGCGACAAATAAGGCCACTCGAAAAAATTTCATATTCCCCCCGGTTAATTGAAAGTTTAGTTATGCAGAGTAAATGGTAACTCACCATCGAATGACACGATATTTTTCCAAAAATTGCAAAGTAATCGCTGAGGTAAGGCACTCGTTTCTTTCCGTAGAACGGAGTAAGCAAGGGTGTTCCAAAAAATAGTTGCATAGCTTATAATTGCCTAGACAACATTAATTTTGACGGCTATCTGGCGAGGATCAAGGATTTTGCTTAAAGAGGATCTCTCTAGAAATTTTGGATTTATTCTTCATGACGTGGCGAGACTGTTAAGGGTTAGTTACGACAGGAGAATGCGTGCGCTTGGTCTAACCAGGTCTCAGTGGTGGGTCTTGACTCACCTATACCGGAATGAGGGACTCACGCAGTCTGAGCTTGCTGACCTTCTCGAAATAGAGAGGCCGACGCTCGGAAGAATGCTAGATCGTATGTCCGCGAGCGGGTTGATCCGTAGGGAAGAGGACTCGAAAGATCGACGAATGAAGCGGGTCTATCTCGGCGAGAATATTGAGTCCGCGATGAAGGCGATGCGCGGAGCTGCGGCTGAAATGCGCCGAGATGCGTTAGCTGGTTTGAGTGATGACCAGCAAACGGAATTTGTAGACCTTTTGTTATCCATAAAAACAAACCTAACGTCCTTGGAGAATTTTTCCGACGGATCGCAATCAGTTAAAAAAGGAAAGTGACAAGAAAATGATCGACGTTTCAGAGAAGAGAATCTATGGCGTTGTGCTGACTTTGATACGGCTTTTCTTTATTGTTGTATTGCCGATCTTGCTAGCTTTGGCTGGGCTCTACTTTTACTCTCATGGAGGAGAATTGGTGGAGACCGAAAATGCATATGTGAAGTCAGATGTCATTATGGTGAGTCCAGAATTGCCTGGGCGGGTAACCAATGTTGAAGTAGTTGATAACCAGTACATTGAAAAAGGTGCGTTACTTTTTGCAATCGAGTACCAAGGGCATGTAGTCGATCAGGAGAAGGCGACTGCTCAAATGAATATGGTGAGAGTTGAGGTTGCTGGTCTTAAGGCTGATCACCAAGCGGCGAAAGTTGAGCGGCAAGAAGTGCTTTCTCATATCGCATTTTTGGAAAAGCAGTTCAAGCGACAGCAACGTCTTCAAGAAGCAGGGATGGGCCGGGCGGACCAATACGATGAAGCGCTTTATCAACTGGAGCTGGCTAGGGCAAAACTTGTCACTCTTGACGAAAAAATTAAAAAGATCTTAGCTGGTCTGATGGGGGATGCGAGCCTGAATCCTGAGAAGCATCCAAAATATCTGGAAGCAAAAGCGACATTTGATCGTGCAGATCTCAATATCAAAGATTCTTTCACGTATGCTCCAGAGTCTGGAATTGTTAGCAATATGAAGTTGCAAAAAGGTGAATTTGTTCATAAAGGCGCAAATATTTTTGCGATTATCGTGAGTGACAAGGTTTGGATTGAAGCGAACTACAAGGAAACTCAGTTGACCTGGATGAAGGAAGGGCAAACAGTTCACATCGAGGCGGATGCCTACCCCCATCTTAAGTGGCAAGGCACTGTTGCGACAATAGCGCCAGCGACTGGGGCAGAATTTGCAATCCTTCCTCCGCAAAATGCCACAGGTAATTGGGTCAAAGTTGTACAGCGGGTACCGGTTTTGATTGATGTGGATCAGCCTGAGGGTTACCCGCCCCTGCGAGCGGGAATGACGGTGACTGTGGGAGTTGAAACTGGAGTCAGTCGAGGGCTCCCCGGTCCGCTTAGAAAAATGGTAAGAATGGGTTTATTGCCCGACTTTCTAGAGCCTCGTAATTCGTCAAACGGGGATCACTAAAAAGAGGGCGCTCTCTTGAATGCGAACGGAAAGTCAAAGGTCGCGCACCCTTGGCTCATCACTTTCTCGGTCATATTGGCATCGTTTCTGTATTCGATTGATTGGACGATTGCGGTCGTAGCGTTGCCGCACATGCAAGGTGCTTTTTCTGCAACACAGGATCAGGTCGCCTGGGTGATTACATCCTACATCGTAGCGTCGGCCATTATTCTCCCAACATCGGGCTGGCTTAGTTCACGTTTCGGGAGAAAACGTATCTTCTCTTCTGCGGTTGTGGGGTTTGCTGTTTCGTCAGTTTTTTGTGGGGCCGCTAACTCTCTCGAAGTCGAGGTTTTTGCTCGTATCGCTCAAGGCATGAGTGGTGCGTTTTTGGTTCCACTGTCTTTATCAATCGTTTTAGATACGTTTCCTAAAAAACAGCATCCGCTAGCGTTATCTGTCTGGGGACTTTCCTGGTCGGGGGCTTTAATCGGTCCGACCCTGGGCGGATATCTCACCGAGTATTTCTCTTGGAGATACATTTTTTATATTAATCTACCCATTGGAATTATTGCCTTAATCGGAGTTTTATTATTTTTACCAGAGACCAAGAAAGACAAAACTCTCAAACTTGATTGGTTTGGATTCCTTACTCTTGCAGTGGGTATAGGGTCCCTTCAAATGATGCTTGATAGAGGGCAACGGCTCGATTGGTTCGAATCTGGTGAGATTATCTTTGAGTGCTGTCTCGCCGGTGTTGCGTTTTATATGTTTAATGCCCATGTGATGACTCGAAAAAATCCGTTTTTAGATCCGCGCTTATTCCTTGAGAGAAATTTTTTCTTAGCACTGGTACTCGTATCGTTCTACGGACTTTTGACCGTCCCGCCGATGGTTTTGATGCCTACCTTCCTCGAAAACCTCATTGGTTATCAAATTGATGATGTCGGTTTACTTCAATCATCCCGTGGGGTGGGAGTGATTCTTGCGATGTTTGCGGCGGGCAGGATGACGGGACGCGTGAGTTTGAAGATACAAATATCCTTTGGTTTACTGTGCCTAGGTGTATCGAGTGGGGTCATGGCGACTTGGACCGCTGCCGTCAGTGCATGGCCAATCGTATGGACAGGGTTTGTGAGTGGAATTGGTGCGGGAATTTTGATGGTTCCAACCCAAGTGGTGGCCTTCTCGCGAGTCGATGCGATCAAGCGTAATGAAGCGGCTGCGGTTTTCAATTTGGTGAGGACGATGTTTAGTAGTATTGGGATCTCTCTGATCCTCGCACTTTTCGTATACGTTAGTGCTACAGGAAGAACAGAATTGGTCGAACATGTTTCTCCATTCAACCCAGCAATAACTGATTTACCAACGTCCTCAATGAGCTACTCGCTCAACGAGTGGAAAGGTCTTAAGTTACTCGAGAAAGAGATAGATCGTCAGTCCGCGGTCCTAGGGTATAACGCCAGTTTTATGATTCTATCGATCTTGTCATTTTTAGCGATGCCTCTCGTATTTTTGCTAGGCAGAGTTGAAGATTCGACTAAAACCGACGGTGATGATGACGTGAAGGAGATTGTCATACCCGAATGAGTACAGTGAGGGGCCTATCCGTTTAAGCTAAACGCATCGGCCAGTAATTCATAAGATTTAAGGCGAGTGCGGTATTCTCCAGTAATCGTTATTGCCATGAGTTCATCGACTTCGTAGCTCTGTGCCAGGGATAATAGTTGTTCGCGAACACTGTCTGGTGTTCCAATAACAACGCGACTCCTTTCGCGTAAGGCAATTTCTTTTTCGTGCTCGGAGTACTCCCACGCAATCGCCTCCTCGGTCGTCAACACTTCTGACTCTCTACCTGTCGCCATCATTACCCTGCGATGATCAATGGATGCAGTAAGACGTTCCGCCTCGATTTCTGATTCGGCACAGATCACGAAAATACAAACCATCGACTGGGGTACTTTTTCGACTGGGGATGAAGAGAAATTAGCGCGATAGTGACGCGAGACGATATCACCGCCATTTGGATTAATGAAATGAGCAAAAGCAAACCGTAACCCTAATTGAGCCGCTAAGGCAGCGCTGTAGTCTGAAGAGCCAAGTAGCCACACCTCGGGAGCGCCTTGTCCAGTCGGCATTGCCGCCACTCGATGAAAAGGATGCTCTTCCGGAATGCTGTTGTTTAGCCAGTTGACCAAATCCACAACTTGATAAGGAAATTGATCCGCTGAGTAGAAGGCATTTGCGTTAATAGCCTTCGCGGTGAGCATATCTCCGCCAGGAGCTCGCCCAATTCCCAAATCTACTCTTCCAGGGAATAGCGCTTCCTGCATCCGAAAGGTTTCTGCTACTTTTGCAGCGCTGTAGTAGGGGAGTAGCACCCCTCCGGTTCCGATGCGAATTCGATTTGTTCTCGATCCTATAGCTGTTAAGAGAATTTCAGGGCACGGGTCTGCCAATCCTCGCATGTTGTGATGTTCTGCTAACCAGTAGCGATGAAATCCTAATTCCTCTGCTCGTATTGCGAGGTCGACCGTTTCTTGGATAGCTTGGCTCGGAGAGTAGCCTTTAATGATTGGGGATTGGTCTAGTACGGAGAGTCTCATTGTTTCACTATCTTAAAGTTCACATTTCTGGTTCGGCGCCCGAGCCTAGGTATATTGAGTGTTGATTATAGCGCGCGCAAGAATTATAGTGGATTAAAAGGTACTATATAGTTTTGAACCAACCTGTTGGTTTAATTAACTAAAAGCGATTAATTGATTGAATGCTAAATGTCTACGATTGCCTACTACAAGATTAGCGAGATCGACGACCCGATGAATGTGCAGCACGCAGAACTGGCAAAGATTAGGCGCATTGATAAAGCATTCTCAGATCATCAGGTTTTCTCGAAAACACCCGCTCGAAAACGTCCTGGTCTTCTCGCACTCTTTAATAGTATTCGTTCAGGCGACGTAGTGTTGGTCTCGTCGCTTGATCGATTGGGCAAGGATGCAATCGACATTCTCCGATCAATCGAATTTCTGCTCTCTAGGGATATTTCGATAGAGATTCCCAAAATCGGAGAAATCAGTACTCGATCCGGTGCGTTGGTGTTTAAAACGCTTGCCCAGATGGCGGCGATCGAGAGACGCGTTATTTTTGAAAGGACAAAATCTGGACGCGAAACTGCGAGGAGAACTTTAAGGCGAACCGGAGCCACGCACAACGGAAAGGCGTCAATGGGAAGGCCTAAGGCAGTTGACCATAAACTCGTAAAGGAATGGCGCCGCGAAAATGAAGCATCCATCGCAAAAACCGCCGAACATTTTGGTATCAGTCCGGCGACAGTCAAGAGATGTATGCGGGTCTAAAAACTACCTCGAGGGGACGCGCGCACTTAAGTGTTCAGTCAGTCAACCAGTAGCGGGGACAGTTCTACAACGGAATTTGTTAGCTAATAGTACTCGTAGGGCTTCTTCGGAACCCTTGTTTCGTCTAACTCTCGATTTGAATCCTCGTCCTGAATAAGATCCCACCACTTTGATCTCGCTTCGCGCTGTTTATCACGAACCTGAGGATTGTCTTGAAGAAACTTCTTCAAAAACTCGGTTGTATCCGACTCGTAGAGTTTTTTTGCCATAATGCGTTTTCCTTAAAGTACTCAATTCAATTTTAAACTAAATTCATACTCATATCTGACTTCGAATGACTGCTATATATCCACCTATTGCCAAACGTATTCCTAAAAAAAAGCATTTACATGGTTGTACGTTATCCGATGATTTTGCGTGGTTGCAAAATAAAGGTACGAAGCGAGTCACAGAATATTTACTCGCTGAGAATAAATATACAACTCGGATGATGGCTCCTAGTGAGGTACTTCAAAAAAAACTTTATAGAGAATTTCTTTCGCGGATCAAACAGACAGACACGGATGTTCCTTATCGATATAGGGGCTATAAGTATTATTCTCGAACGGTAAAAGGAAAAGACTACCCAATTTACTGTCGCAAAAGTTTGAAAAGTCGCACTGGTGAGCAAGTGCTCATCGATGTGAACAGATTGGCGGCTGGAAAATCATTCACGGGTTTTGGGGACTTCGACATTAATGTTGACAACAATACTTTAGCCTACTCAGTCGATTTCTCTGGTTTTCGGGAGTATTCCCTCAACCTGAGGAAATTAGACAAAACCGGTGCGGACATTCGCGTCTCGGACCACGCTCGATCTTTTTCTTGGTCGTTAGATCAAAACTATCTTTTCTATGTCAAAGAAGATGATGCGAAACGCGCGAGTCAAGTCTGGAGATATGAGGTTGACACAAATTCTCATGTTTTGATTTTTGAGGAACCCGATGCGCTGTTTTCACTATCAGTCGAGCGAACGCGTAGTGAGCAATACATAATCATTACTAGTCAAAGTGCCACGACCACTGAAGCGCGATTTCTGTCTGCGGCCAACCCGACTGGGGTTTTTAAAATTTTTAGGCGCCGTAAAAAAGGGCACGAGTACTATATTGATCATGGCGTAGGTCAATTCTTTATTCTTTCAAACGAAAGATATGAAAATTTTCGACTGCTGGCCACTCCTGAGAATAAAACGAACAAAAGACACTGGGTAGAGTGGGTCAAGCCCGGGCGCGATACGGTAATTGATAGCATCGATGTTTTCGCGAAATGGATAGTTTTGGAGACGCGCTACGGTGGTTTGCCGAGAATTGAAGTGATGTCGATTAAAGATAAACGGAGAGTAGAGATTTTGTTTCCGGAGAAGGTGGCGTCGATTTCTTTAGGACACAATGTCGAGTTTGATGTAGACAATATCAATATCGAGTATGAGTCCTTCATAACGCCGGATACGATTTATCGACTGAATCTCAAAACTAAAAGATTAGTCGTATTAAAGCGTGGCCACGTCAAAGGATCGTTTAAACGTAAAGATTATGAAGTCGAGATTCTTACTGCTACAGCTGACGATGGGGAAAAAATACCTATCTCGCTCGTGAGAAAAAAACTCCCCAAGAATAGCAAAAAAAATCAACCGGTATTGTTGTCGGGATATGGATCTTATGGCTACCCGAACGATGTCTATTTTAGCTCTGCGCGTCTATCGCTTCTCGATAGGGGAGTTGCGTATGCGATTGCGCATGTAAGGGGTGGCGGTGAGAAGGGGCAGGTGTGGCATAACGAGGGCAAGATGTTAAAAAAACGAAACACGTTTACGGACTTTATTGCTTGCGCAGAAAAATTGATTTCCGCGAATTACACCGATGCCTCGAAGTTGGTCATCCAGGGAGGTAGTGCGGGTGGCTTGCTGATGGGGGCTGTGGTTAATCTACGACCAGAGCTGTTTTGTGGAGTAATAGCGGATGTGCCATTTGTTGATGTGGTGAATACCATGCTGGATGAAACATTACCGCTCACGATTGGAGAATTTGAGGAGTGGGGTAATCCAAAGATTGCGCGTTACTTTAAATATATGCTGAGTTATTCCCCTTACGATAATGTTCAGCCACAGCATTATCCACACATGTTAGTTCAGACGAGTCTAAATGACAGCCAGGTTATGTATTGGGAACCCGCTAAGTACGTAGCAAAAATGCGTCATAACAAGCTAGATGATCGAGTTCTTTTATTGAAAACCAACATGGATGCGGGCCACGGCGGAGCTTCGGGGCGATACGATTTTTTGAAAGAAATAGCGTTCGAGTACGCTTTCGCGCTTGGTTGCTTTGCAATAATTAAATAAGCTTATTCAAAAAAACACCCAGAAATATTAAGTTTGATAGTTGACTTTCTTGAGGGGTCGTAACATCCTCTCGTGTGAAGAAAACGTTTTCCACTATGCGGGAGGTATTTTGGTCTCGTATAACTTACAAAATGTGTCACTTTTGGGGGTAGTTATGAGGTTATTATTTTATAGCGCGTTTGGGGTTCTCCTCGGATTATCTGGCTTAGCCGGTGCCGATACGAGTGATGTCAAGACGCAATCAATTGTTGAAGTTACGAAGAAGGGTGATCATTGCGTTGATGACCCGAACTGTATGAATCGCTATCACTATGCGATTCCAGCAGTTGTGCATGCGAATCCTGGGCAACTTATACGGTATGAAACGCGAGATGCTCTGGACTCTGATCTGAACATAAATTCGCAGCCAAAAGATGTCTTAGCGATCGACCTTAATTTGGTTCATCCGATTACCGGTCCAGTCCATATCAATGGTGCGAAACGTGGGGATGTATTGGCAGTCACCTTAATTGATATCGAGCCAGACGAGTATGGCTACACAACCATCGTCCCAGGTTTTGGATTCTTGAGGGATATGTATACTGAGCCGTTTGTTGCAAACTGGAAGATCAACCGCATGGAGGCGGTCTCTGATCAGGTGCCGGGCGTTAGGATTCCGATGAATGGATTCATGGGAACAGTTGGAACCTTACCAGGTAAGCCAGAGGTTGCTGCTTGGCTCGAGCGAGAAAATGCGCTTGGTGCAGCAGGTGGTATAGCACTTCCTCCACAACCCACTGGAGCTCGACCCGCTGCTGTATGTGGGCCAGATGGATCTCATGCCGCGGAGTGTTTGAGGACTATCCCGCCGCGAGAAAACGGTGGGAATATGGACATCAAGCAAATGGTTGTCGGCACAACACTACTGCTGCCTTGCTATGTAGATGGCTGTGGATTATTCGTGGGTGATGTTCACTATGCGCAGGGTGATGGAGAGGTTGCGGGTACTGCGATTGAAATTGGAGCCAAAGTAACCGTTCGAACTGAGATTCGAAAAGGACAGGCCTCGATGATGAAGTCTGGACCTCATTTCGAGGGCGGATCTCAGATTAAGGCGCTCGAGCCAGACAAGTTCTATGCAACGGTGGGTTATCCAATCAAGGACGCTGGAGTTGATTTGCCTTATGTTTCATACATCGATAGCAAGAAGCTGACTCCGCTTTCAAACTTGTCAGAAGATCTAACAGCAGCTGCACGTGCCTCTTTGATTGAAATGATTAACTGGTTGGTTAATACGAAGGGGTACAGCAAGCAACAAGCGTATGTAATTACGAGTGTTGCGTGTGATCTCAGAATCGGAAACTTAGTGGATCTCCCTAACTACGCGGTCTCTACAATTTGTCCTTTAGAGATTTTCGATAAATAGGTCGGTTCGTTCCGGAAAAGGGCGGAATGTTTCCGCCCTTTTTTAATGGATTGGTGGGCAGGGTATTGGATATGAATCGTAGGTATTTTCTCTTAGGTGTGTGTTCGTGGCTTATGGCACCCAGTGTTCTGCGTGCGCATACGCCATACAGACAATGGAAGGTCATGCGGGAACGTTTTTTACTGATCCATTCGCACCGAGCTGATCTGGGCACAGATCAAGTGGCAGAACAGGCTGCAGAGATATTGAAAAATCTTCTCCCAAAGGCTCAGGCAAGGGTAGCGAGAGCTCGAGATCCATTGCGCATTGGTAGTTTGATTACCACTGGACAGGCTATGATTGCGGTACTGCATTTGGATGAGGCAGAACGATTGTATAAGGCTGAGGGCGAATTCTCAGAATTACAAGGTAGTGCTATTCGAGCTATTGCCCGTAGCGGTGACTATGTCGTTATCTCTGCCGATGAGCTGCCTTCCCATCATGCGTGGCTATTGACTTCGGCATTGACAGCCGCATCGGATGAGGATCTCAAGTTATTTGAGGCAGCATCCCTCTTTGATCGAGAAGCCGTTCCTCTGCATCCAGGTTCAATCGCTTACCTTAAAGGTGAGGAGCTTGAGTCCCAGCAATGAGGCGGATATCGATTGCGATCTCGCTAACTTTTTTCTTCACGACGCCCGTATTAGCACACGATTTTATTACGCAGGAAATCGCTGATGGATACGTAAAAAAAATCCAAGATGCTCGCGAGACTACGAAAGTTTCAGGCTCAGAATCCGAAAGAAGTCACGCTTACTTGACGATTGGAAAATTATTAGTGGAGCTGAAGTCTTTTTTTAATCGAGATATTGCGACCCATGGAGAGGTAAACGGATTAGCTACTAAATATCTTATTGCCACATTGGACGATTCGGGGCTTGATCTGAAATTTTCTAAACGTAAAAATTTTTATGAGTTTGACCCAAGTTTCTTCGAAAAGGCAATAAGGGGTGAACTTGATTCTGGAGTTAAAACGATTGCGTTAGGTGAGCTAATCAAGGGTAATTTTTACCAATCATTTGACGGAGATTTTCTAGAGACGCGTTTACCTTCTGGAAAACTAAAAGAGGATGCCGAGCGCTTCGAGAAACTCACGGGGATGCAAATTAGTGAAAGCATAGATGAGGAGTTGTTATTTATAGGGTTTATCTTGAACGCACGTGTTGCAATACATAAGGGGGATCAAGCAATGCGAGTCAAGGCTAGAAAAAAAGCGTTAGAACTTGGGGTTGAGTTTCGGGGACGTTTCCCAGATAGTTTGAGTATTGCCGCATTAGACTTGGTGGAAACGCGGTTAAACTCTAGTAAGTGATAAGCTCTATACGCTAGATCAAAAATTTCTTATACCTCTTAGCGAAATGACCAAGACAGAAAATATAATTGACTTGCGTAGTGATACGGTTACCAAACCGACTGAGGCAATGTTGTCCGCGATGGTTGGCGCGGAATTAGGGGACGATGTTTACGGAGAGGACCCCACCGTTAATCGTTTGGAGGAGCTTGCGGCTGATTTAAGCGCAAAAGAGGCGTCGATATTTGTCCCAAGTGGAACTCAGAGCAATCTTTTGGCGTTGCTCGTGCATTGTGAGCGGGGCGATGAGTATATCGTTGGGCAACAAGGCCATACTTACAAATATGAAGGGGGTGGTGCCGCAGTCCTGGGTAGTATTCAACCGCAACCATTAGATTATGATTCAGATGGGACGCTGAATTTGTCGTTGGTAAAGTCTTACATTAAGCCTGATGATCCCCACTTTGCGAAAACCAAGCTTTTGTGTCTAGAAAATACGCAGGCTGGTAAAGCACTGCCCATCGACTATTTGAAAAAGGCACGAGCGTTCTGCAGCTCAAATGGGTTAGCGCTTCACCTTGACGGTGCTCGGCTGTTTAATGCGTGTGTATCGTTGGGAGAGTCACTGACGACGATTACTGATCAATTTGATACGGTTTCGATTTGTCTCTCGAAAGGATTAGGAGCGCCAGTTGGATCTGTTCTGTGTGGTCCGGAAAAACTCGTAAAAAAAGCGCGACGTTGGCGTAAGGTTCTTGGGGGTGGAATGCGTCAGGCGGGAATTTTGGCTGCGGCAGGAATTTACGCGCTCGAAAATCATATTGACCGCCTCGCCGAAGACCATGAAAACGCAAGCATGTTATCGGACTTGCTTGCCGGGATTAATGATTCTCGGATTAAGGTGAGTGATGCCCAGACAAATATGGTTTTTTTGTCACTGCAAGATGTAGATCCAATTGCTTTTTCAAAAAAACTTGCCGAGAAAAATATCCTAACGACACCAAGCGTAAAAATGCGGTTGGTGACCCACCTGAATGTTGATCGCCGAGATATCCCTTATGTTGCCGAAGTGATGAGCTCGGTACTTAAAGGTCTCTAACTGGGAAGATTACTCTCTTTCGTGACATGCTCGATGGCTTTGACGATCATGTCCGATGGTTGAGCTCCTGATAGTCCAACCCGCTCGTTGAAAATAAAATACGGTACACCTTGAATCCCCATCTCCTGAGCCGATGCTTGCTCTTTTGCGACAATCTCTGTGTACTTGTTTGTCTCGAGGATCTTCCTAGTAGGGCCTTCAGGCATGCCGATCTGTATCGCCAACTCGATTAGAATTTCTTCTTCTGAAAGGTTTTTACCCTCTAGAAAAAATGCCTCAAAGAATCTCTCGATTGCACGACCTTGCAGTCCAAATTCGCGGGACCCCATGATAAGTTCATGGATCCTTGAACTATTGGGTTGAACCAAGATCTTGTCGAGGTTGAGGTTAATGCCTACCTGCTGTGCAGCCTGCTCGACGCGAGCGTAGACGGCTATTGCATTCTCTTTCCCTCCGAATTTTGAGGTGGTATAACTTGAGCGGGGCATACCCTCCGAGCTAAGTTGCGGGTTAAGTTGGAACGAACGCCAACATAACTGGATATCGACATTGAGATCAGCTGATTCTTCGATTTGTTTTAAAGCGGAGTCCAAATGTCGTTTCCCAATATAGCACCAAGGACAAACTACATCGGAGAATATATCAAGTTTAATTTTTTGAATTGGCATTTTTCTTGTCTTTAAAGAGATTTCAAGAATACGAGCAAGGAATCTTTTTCCTTAGGCTCAAGACTAAAGTAAGCTTTGGCTGATGGCAACGCCTCGCCACCGTGCCACGCAATCGCTTCTTCGATGGTTTTTGCTCGTCCATCGTGTAAAAAATATGTTCTAGAGTTAACCTTAGATCCGAGCCCCCACAGTGACGAAGTGCGCCAGTCGCGACCGCGGGCTTTCCATTCTGGTAAGTTATCGGATAATCCCTCTCCCATATCGTGGATTAGAAGATCTGTGAAAGGGTCTATGTATTCTGGCTTTTCGGTAGCATCTGTATCCCAAGTCACCAGAACTTCAGTCCGGTGGCAATCGCCACATCTGATCGACCGAAAGACATCATATCCGTCCTGGCTGAATTGAGTACGATTCGACTTTACTGTTAGGTTTTTAAGGTAAGCGGTGACCTGATTTAGACGCTCATCGTTAATCTCGGGAGATGAGATTTTTATCAATTCTGAGCATACCGAATCGGTACCAGCACAGGGATCGTTTGGGTGGTCGGTGGAGGTTACTCCAAGCTCATCGTGGAAAGCGAGGCTAACTTGTGATAAGAGGGTAGGGACGGAGGCTTTGTAGCCGAATCTTCCTATCTCTAATTTTTCGCTTTTATTGCTTGCTACCCAATTTATTCTTCCATCAAGTCCTAAATTCGGTTGCTCTTTTTCAAACTGAATGATTGTTTCTGCGGGGATTTCGCTCAATACTCCAATTCCCTCGAGAGGGTTTCCTTGTCGAACTGAGAATACCGTATCTTTTTCAAAATCTCCAAAATTGAGATCTGTAATATTCGGAACAGGTCTTTGTAAAGCTACCTCTCCGATTGTTTCGTTTATCCAAGTGAGTGAAAAATCACCTTCTGGCAGCAATTGCCCGATAACCCCAAAACGACTCAATTCGTTACCGTATCTCGTATCCGGTCGGGTCTTTCTTTCCAATTGGAGATCTCGGACCCCCAGTTTTAGTATCCGAGTATCTCTCAGTTTATCGCGAGTTTTTTCGGGTGCGCTCATTGTGTGACACGAATCGCAGGTTTCCGCGTTGGAATGTGGGCCACGCCCCCAGCGCCCGTTACTAATAAAAGGAACCACCCAGCGAGTTTTAAAAAATTCTTGACCTTTCTCGGTATTTTTAGAAAGTACGAAATTTTCTGGGAAGGCCAAATGCATATGAGCGGCGCATATACATAACCCAAAAATTAGAACCAGCTTCTTACCGCACTTGGTAAGCGCATATAACCTTTGTAAGTTACTTCGCGCTCGCCGATACATGCACTTGTTTTAGCCTAAAGCTCAATTGGCCAGTTAAATCCAGAGGTGATTCCGCCATCAACTCGAATTGTTTGCCCCGTCATGTATTTTGAGGCCTGGGAGGCTAAAAATATTGCAGCTCCTGTGAGATCAGAAACTTCACCTAGTCGCTCGAGCGGAGTGTTCTCCTTGCCCCACGCCTGCATCGTTTTGTCCTCCCATACCTTTCGAGTCAGGTCGGTAATAATGAATCCCGGGGCAATCGAGTTAACACGAATTCCGTGTCGCCCCCATTCGTTTGCCAGGCCTCGAGTGAGCATGAGCACGCTCGCTTTGCTCATGGCATATGGCGTTGTTCCTCTTAGTGGGGCGTACGTATTCAAGGAATCTACGTTAATAATGTTGCCCGCTTTTTGTTTTATCAGCTGTTGGCCTACTTTCTGTGCGACCATGAATGCGCCTCTTGCATTGATATCGGTGATCCAGTCGTATTCTTCGGTAGTGTAATTTTCCACTTTCATACGCTTGTTGACCCCAGCTACATTAATTAGCGTATCGATGCGACCGTGTCGCTCAACTACATACGTTACCAAAGCATCAATTTCTGATTCTTTGGAAATATCGCATATAAAATACTCTACTGGTTTAGCGCCTTCGGAAATTTCGCTGGCGGTTTTTTTGAGGGTCTCCTCCTCGCGGCCAGCTAAGATCACACGCGCATCCCTGACGGCAAACTCGTTTGCGATAGCTCTGCCGATTCCACGACTTCCACCGGGAATAAGAACGATTTGGTCTTTTACTGAGAAAAGTTTATCTTCCATTTCTTGCCCCTATAAAATTATTCGATAATAGCTTGATAGACTAGGTTACGAAGCAATACGCGATGTTCATTCCTTCGGTAAGGATCCTGAGTCATTAGCGAAACAACTAAACTTTCCTCAGGGTCAATCCAAAAGTATGTGCCGGCATAACCCGCCCAAAAATATTCACCCGTCGATCCTGGCCAAGGAGACTGTCCGTTTTCAAGGCGCGTCGCAAAGCCGAGCCCAAACCCGTATCCAGGTCCGGGCAAGTAGTTCGCTCCCTTGCTGATGTCCTCATTTAGATGGTTGGAGGAGAGAAAGCGAACAGTCTTCGGAGATAAGATTCTCACGCCATCCAATTCTCCTCCATTTAGCAGCATTTGACAGAAGCGTATGTAATCGTCTGCAGTCGACGTGAGTCCGTGTCCCCCAGCGAAGAACACCATTGGAATGTTTACATTGATTAATTCTATTTTTTCCCCTGTTTTTCGATCAACTGTATTCTCTGCAATGCGATCATGCTTCGCATGTGGAACCCCGAAGCTAGTGTCTTTCATAACTAAACGGTTGAAAATGCTCTTCTCTAAGAATTTATCTAGTGTCGTTCCAGAGGCAACCTCAATCACGCGACCCAAGACATCAGTCGAGTGTCCGTACTCCCAAGTGGTTCCCGGCTGGTATTGTAAGGGTAGGGTGGCAAGGGTATTTACAAAATCCTCGAGAACCCAGTTCTGCGAGCGTAAATTAGCTTCGACATACTGTTTTTTTACTTGATTCATCTGCCCAAAAACACCGTAAGTTAATCCTGATGTGTGGCGGAGTAAGTCTTGAACCGTGATAGCTTTTTTTGCAGGTTCAAGAGTCAGCATCGGGTTACCTTGCTCATCTTTGACCTCCACGCCTACTGACATTTTTTCGAAAGCGGGAATGTACTTTGAAATCGGATCTGTTAGTGACAACTTGCCTTGCTCAACTAAAACCATGGCAGCTACGCTGACGATTGGCTTCGTCATAGAGTAGATCCTAAATATTGAGTCTTGGTCCATTTTGATACCAGCTCCAACGTCTTGCCAACCAAGAGCATTCGAATAAACTAGCTTCCCCTCTCGGGCGATATTGATAACGGCTCCCGGTAGGTTTCCATCGTCAATCGCTTTCTGGAATCGTTCCGTAATTCGATTGAGTCGCTTCGAGGACATACCCACCTCTTCCGGAGCCGCCAGCGGGAGCGGGGCAGAAAAGGTCTCAACAGAACTAAGTAGAGAAAGTAGCCCTATAAGAAGGGGGGTAATGCGTCGCATAGCGAGCGTCATTGTGGTTGCTCCTAAAAGATCGTTAAAACCGGTAATTCTATAGAAAACTAGGTATTTTTATCTCTACAAATTGTTCGCCATATCCAAAACTCGGTCGTCTCATGGGGTCCAATTTCACTTGATTAAACAAAACAATATAGAATCGCGTGTTCTCTTCCTCGGCCTCTATTAGTTAATTTACCAACCCGATGGGTCATTTTTTCAGGTCACTTAACCGTACCCAGCAAGCTACCGTTTATATGATGGGGATGGTGCTGATGTTCGCTATGCTTGAGACCACTGCGAAGTCACTGACTCAGACATATTCCGTCGTCGAGATTGTTTGGTTTCGATATATCTCGCATTTTGTAATTATGTTGATTGTCTTTGTCCCGAAGTTTGGGATTAAGATGGTTAGAACCAATAATCCAAAAGAACAGTTACTGAGAGCTACACTTTTGATGGGCTCGACTGGGTTCTACTTTACGTCCTTGAGTTTTTTGCCTCTTGCAACAGCCAAATCGATAAGTTTCGTATCCCCACTTCTCGTAACGGTTTTTGCGTGTTGGATCTTGAAAGAGGTCGTCTCTGCATCGCGGTGGATTGCTGTTGTTGTGGGGTTTCTCGGGGTATTATTTGTGATAAATCCAACTCAGAATTTTGATTGGCATTTTTTACTTCCGCTGGTTGCCGCGACCTGCTACAGCTTATATCAGATCATGACTCGAAATTTTTCCAATCGGGAAGATGCTGTGACGACACTTTTTTACACCGCCTTAGTAGGAACGGTAGTGCTAAGTTTCATGATTCCTTTTTTCTGGGTACCACCGAAATTAATTGATTTGCCAAAATTTTTGTTTCTTGGTTTGGCAGGCGCAGCTGGCCATTTTATGCTTATCAAAGCCATGGGGCTTGAACAAGCCTCATTTCTTTCCCCACTCGGTTATGTGCAGTTGATATGGGTAACAATATTTGGGTTTATTGCGTTCGGCCATCTGCCAGACACGACGGGTTTCATTGGAATGTTTGTGATCGTCTTGGCGGGATTGTATGTTGCACTCGGTCACAAAACAAAGTCCAGAGAAGTTCCCGATACCGCAATAGAGTAAATCGCGGATCGGGAGTTAAATTTCTAAACTGCAGCGATTACGCGAATTTCCACCTTATATTTTGGTGTTGCCAATGTGGACTCTACACAAGCGCGAGCCGGCGTTTCTCCTTTTGGAACCCACATATCCCAAACTTCATTCATCGCAGAGAAATCGCTCATGTCAGCCAACCAAATAGTTGCAGATATGATTTTTGTTTTATTTGATCCGCATTGGATAAGGTAGTTGTCTATTTTGTCTAGTATTTGTCCTGTTTGCCCGCCAATGTCTGCATTTGGGTCGTCAGCTACAATTCCAGCAGTGTAAATCGTATTTCCATGTACTACCACTTGAGACATCCGAGGGTTGACGTCAATACGTTTCAAAGTCATGAGATAGATCCTTTTCTGATTAATTGTTAAACGGGTAGTACTGCATTCCGAGAGTTCTTCATCGTTACCATTTCCTCCGAGGCTGTTGGATGAATTGCAACGGTATCGTCAAATTCTGACTTATTAACACCAAGTCGCACTGCAATGGCAAATCCCTGCATCATTTCGTCTAGCCCCAATCCGATCCCGTGACAACCAATAACCTTTTCGTCTTCGCCGGCAACGACCAATTTCATGTAGCAGCGGGGAGAATTAGAGTTAAACGCATAATACATTGGCTTAAAGTCAGTCTCGTAAATTTTCACATTCTCGATTCCATGGACTTTGATAGCTTGTTCCTCGCTCAATCCCACAGTTCCAATTGGTGGGTGGCTAAAAATGACTGTCGGAATATTCGAGTAGGGTAGATAGCGGTCAGGTTTGTTGCCAAACAAGCGATCCGCGAGTCGCCGCCCAGCAGCGATCGCTACGGGGGTGAGTTCAAACGTTCCTACGATATCACCGACAGCATATATATTTTTAACTGACGTTTCCTGGAACTGATCAACTTTGACATAACCATTACCGTCTATATCGACTCCAACATTTTCCAGTCCGATGTTCTGTGTATTAGGGGTTCTACCTACGGCCCAAATCACCTGATCAAATCCATCGAACTCTTGCTGGTTATCACTCACGACTGTAAGAGAGTGATTTTTCTCGATGGCCGTAACTTGGGTCTCCTTGATGAAATTGATGCCGGCTTTCTCCATCTCCTCCATAAGTTTTTCTCTAAGTGTTTGATCGAAAGAATTTAGTACCCCTTTTCTTCTAACGATAATCGTTACCTTGCTGCCCAGCGCGTTAAGGACTCCAGCGAGTTCTACTGCAATATAGCCCGACCCAATGATCGCAACCCGTTCGGGAAGTGTTGTAAGCTCAAAGAAGCCGTCGGATGTAATGCAAAATTCGGCGCCTGGAATTTCTGGAACTGTGGGACGGCCTCCAGTAGCGATTAGGAGTTTTTTACCCTCGAGGATTTGCTTATCTATTTGGACGGTCGTAGGGCTGATTACAGAGGCGTTACCATTAAACACGGTGACCTTGTTTTTTGCGAGACCACTCTCATATCCTTTATTGAGTCGTTTGATGTAGTCATCTCTCTGGGTCTTGAGTTTTTTCCAATCAAGCGCTCCAATTTGGGTATCAAACCCGTAGTTCGATGCTTCGTGCCCCGCTTCCATTAGGCTTGCAGCCGACCACATAATTTTCTTCGGAACACAGCCTACATTTACGCACGTGCCGCCCATGGCCGCTTTCTCGATAAGGGCCACGTTGGCACCATAACTCGCTGCACGATTGGCAGTAGCTACTCCACCGCTTCCGCCGCCAATCACAATTAAATCATATTGAGACATGTTAACCTTCAGTTTTATCAGCGCGTAAGTATAAGCGGATTTCTTTTCGTCTACTCAGGACGGGATGATAAATGAAGCGAAAGGAGCAAGTTATGCAGCGAGTCCTACTTTTTGATGTAAATGAAACCTTACTGGACCTGGCTGGTTTACACGAGTCCTTTGCTGTGCATCTTGGTTCAGAAAAGATAACTACTGAATGGTTCAACCAATTGATTCAATCGGCCATGTTGAGTGTCATTGTGGGAAATTACTCAAACTTCGCTGAAATTGGGAAGGCGGCACTCAGGATGGTCGCCGAGAGGCATCGAGTGACTCTTAATGATGAAATCATAGGGGAGATCGTTGGAAAGATGCGGACACTACCCGCTCATGCGGATGTAGCTGAAGGTCTTGCTAATCTTCGAGAAAACCAATATCGAATGGCTGCGCTGACAAACTCTCCTACGCAGGTTGCTAATGAGCAACTAGCAAATGCTGGTATCAAGCAGTATTTTGAGAAAGTCATTTCGGTAGAAGAAGTTAAAACGGTAAAACCTGATCCGAAGGTTTATCATCATGCGGCTAAAAGTATGGATTGTTTGCCGTCAGATTGCCGGTTGATAGCATGTCACTCTTGGGATGTGGCGGGCGCGATGTCTGTTGGGATCCGAGGTGGGTTCATCAGGAGAGCTGGTATGATTTGGAATCCACTCTTCGCTCAACCCGATGTGGTGGGCGATCATCTTATTGATGTCGCTAGCGAGATTGTGCGTGTAGATTCCATGGGTTAAATGTCGTAAGGATGAGAATCTTTCTCGTGTTTTGCGTCCAAATAAACAGTGGTGGTGTTTACCATCGATTTTTTTGTTGTTTCAGAGAAAATGAAAGGAATTAAAAATGGGTTTACGTATTAACGATACCATTCCCGACCTAAAGGTCGTTACTGATACGGGAGAGATATCCTTACATGAGTTTGTTGGGAACAGCTGGACAATTCTGTTCTCTCACCCCAAGGACTTCACGCCAGTTTGCACGACTGAATTCGGTGCTGTTGCGCAGTTAAAAGCTGAATGGGAAAAGCGAGGGACCAAAGTGATAGGTATCTCTGTTGATAGCGCGGAGGATCATCGCAACTGGAAAAAAGATATCGAAAAGGTTGGTGGCGCAAAACCCGAGTTTCCAATCATTGCAGATGACGGTTTGGAAGTCTCAAAAGCGTTTGACATGTTGCCTGCCGAGGCATATCTGCCGGACGGGAGAACGCCGAATCACAGTGCCACAGTGCGATCAGTATTTATTATCGGTCCGGATAAACAGCTCAAGCTCACGATGACTTATCCAATGTCAGTTGGTCGGAACTTTGCGGAAGTACTGCGCGCGCTTGATGCGTTGCAGACGACTGCTGCGAACGGCGTGGCTACTCCAGCAAATTGGCAAGTTGGACAGGATATTGTTATCCCAGCGGCTGTAAGTGATGCGGACGCGAAGGCAAAATTTGGTGAGTTCGAGACATTGACTCCTTATTTGCGCAAAGCTCGGCTACCGAACTGAAGTTAATGGTTCGGTCTACGTGTAATGGAAAGCCACCGCTACAGCGGTGGCTTTTTTAACGATGGGTACTTATCGGTAGTCAGTTCGATCAAAAATGTTTTAGTCTCGAAAACTCACGTTTATTTGTAGTTCATACGTCGATCTGAGAATTGCCGTACTCTCCTTCGCCAGGCTTGATAGGCGCCTCTTTTCAGATTTTTTCTCATCAGATACTTAACTTCCTTCTCACGTAGACCATGAGTTTTTCGGATGCTGGCAAAACTCGTGTGGTCTGAAAGGGCCATCTCGATGATTTCGCTGATATCAAACTCTGTTAAATTCGAGAGAAATAATTTATTCATGTTCTAAACCTTTAAAACAACTCAATTTGTTTTTTTGTGTTTATTTTTTTGCTACGACGCGCTCTCTCGGAATTTGGTTTCCGGCTCGCATGTTTTTTTGCTATTGCACTAGCTTTAGCTTTGAATTCTTCAGAATTCCTCAATGCATACAGTCTTTGATTCGCTGATTTTCTCGCTGTAACTTCATCCACTATTGGTTCCGGATAGGAAGTCGGGGGTTTCTTGGAATCCCATGGCGTATGAAGTGCCGGTATGGGTAGATGTGAAATTTCAGGGACCCAAGTTCTTATGAATACGCCTGTGGGGTCTTGATCCAAACCTTGTTTGATGGGATTGTAGATTCTTATTGCATTGATGCCGGTTGTTCCCGATTGCATTTGAATCTGTGGATAATGTATTCCAGGTTCATAATCAATAAACATATTAGCGAGATGCAGAGCTGGCTTCTGCCAGTGGAGCCATAAATGGTTCGACGCAAAACTTACAAGCATCGCTCGCATACGGAAGTTTATCCATCCCGTGGCGTCTAGGGCTCGCATACAAGCGTCAACGAATGGGTATCCGGTTCTTCCGACTCGCCAAGCGTTGAAAAAATTCTCGTTAAACTCAGGTTCTCGTATCCCATTCATCGCGGAATGTAAGTTTTCATTTTCTATATTCGGCTGATCTTCTAGCTTCTGAATGAAATGACAATGCCATCGGAGACGCGAGAGAAAAGATCTGATTGACATTCTCCATGGATCCTTTTGATTGCTTCGTTCGAAAACCTTAGTTTTGAATTTTTGTGCATCCTGATATATCTCTCTAATCGAAACACATCCAAATGCGATATACGGGGAGATTCTTGAGCAACTGTTATAAGCACTCACTGGAGAGGACATCTCTTTACTGTATTTTTGCCCGCGCCCTTCAAAAAAGCTATTCATGGTTTTTAGCGCATTAGTACGCCCACCAGTTTGCATATCTTCAGATACTGAGCCATCCAATTTAAGCTGACTAGCTGTTGGAAGTCGTTCAGATAAAGCATTAATTCCGAGGCTAGAATTGGGTGCCGGCACTTGATCGGAGCCCATGTATTGATGCCATTTAGAGGCCCAGCCATCCCTCGATTTCAATCTTCTAAAGATCCCATTGTTTTGGTATTCGTTCCATAAAATATTTTGTGCCCTTAAGTACCGGCTAACGCGGATGTCTCGATCATAAGTCCACATGTTCCACGTTTCCTGATGGGAAAATATCGCCCGGATATTGAATTCGCTACTTAAGTTTTTAAAAACCTCAATAGCATCTCCCACCCTGATAGTGAGTTTGAGATTTATTGTTTTGAGATCCTGTTCAAGATCGTTTAGACAGTCTTGTAAAAAACGATAGTGACGTCTGCTCATGTCTGGTTGTTGCCATAACTCATGTTCGAGTATGTAGAGGGCGAGAGTTGGCCCACTTTTGATGGCATTATTTAACGGTTCATGATCGTATATCCGCAGATCCCGTTTGAACCAGACAATATTCATTACGTAGCGCTAAGTGTATTGATACGGACAGTTTGGACCGTTTTCGCGCAGAAAATTCCCGAAAGTTAGTTTGTATTTTACTCGGGGTTATCCAGGAATCCATTTGCTCGGAGGGTGATGACTAGAGTATCTCGCCAACCCGGAGTATCGATTGGTTGGATGGGTGTGGTTTCATGAATAACCTTCCGGTCGTTCATGAGTATTAAGCTCCAAGGTTTATCCATTAAAAATCGATAACCTTCGTTGCTGTTGAGTTTAAAAACGTGCGTTTCGCCACCACAAATATTGTGTCTGCCAATAAGAAAAAGGGCTACCCAATCGACCCCATCCCGATGTGCTCCCTCCGGAGTGGGGCGGCCAATCCCTCCAGTTGTATCAATCCTAAACTGGTGTACTTCGCTGAACCATCTTTCGTTTTTATCAATTTTCGACACCGTATTTGCGATCCAGGTAAGAAGTTTTTTCACAGGTTCGGAGTTTAAAAACTCTTCGCCAATCGGCTCAAACCAGCGGTGTATACCGCCATGGAGTGCGTTGTAAGTGGTCGGTTGCCAATGGGCGCGATGTGCAACGCGAGAAACTTCATTTCCGCTTATTACGACACTCGCATGCCGCCGACTTCTATAGTTACCTCCATCTTTGAGATAATGGTCCTTTTCAAGGTAATTCCAGCTGGACTCAAGAGTTTTGATATCAGAGGTGGATACGCCTGCGAGCAGAAGTGTGCTCGTGGGATCTAGTAGCGCAAATCCTTCAGTATCTAACGTCTTTACCAGCTCCTGGACATCAGCGAGGACGTTTGGATTTTTGTCGAGAGTTAAATTAGTTTGCAAGATAAATCGTTACGGATCGTAATAAAAATGTAATTAATAATATTAAAAAAAATAGTATATTGAGGTGGCAATAACATTGATTTAATTGCTTCGACTTGAGTTTACTGGAGTCTTGAATAAATTGTTTCTAGGAGAACTAAAGATGAAAAAAATTAACATAGTTTTTAGTATTGCCGCATTAGCTGGGTTGCTTCTCGGCTCTACAGTTGTCAGTGCAGCCCCAAATGCAAAACTTTCCGGGACTGTAAAGAGTGACTATTCCTCTTTGGATTATGATGGCGGGAAAATTATGGTGGGTATGCTTGATGGAGTTGCTGAAGTGCATTCCAGCAGTACCGGAAAGTTACCGAATGGGTTGTATCGTCAGAGATGTGCGATTCGAATTCATAAGTCATCACAAGGTCTAGATGTGACGAGTAATTGCATAATGACAGATTCGGGTGGTGACACGATATCGCTAATTGCTCGTCGAGGCGCTGGAGAGGCTCAGGAAGGCGGCGGCGGAGATGGTAAGATGACTTTGGTCAGTGGAACAGGGAAGTTTGCCGGTATAACAGGGCAGTGCGTTTACAATGCTTCTTGGTTGCCTGATCAGTGGATATCAGTGGAATCTACGTGTGTAGTTGATTGATCTGAATATTAAGAGTCAGTTTGACTGACTCTTAATTTTTCTCGGGATTTTTGGTAGTTACTCCGACGGCAGGCTTAGCTTTTACGTATTCTCCGTTCTGGTATACCCAACCGTTTCTTGTTAGTTCGTCGTAATCGTGCCAAGGGTTATCGGACATCCGTTCTGCGATCAATTCCTCAGGTATCAGAACTTCGATTTTTCTGCGAGGGTAGCTAATGTCGTTATCCTTTGACTAATATCAATTTGCGCTTATTGGTTCAATCTTGATCATTGGATTTCGATTAGGTTCGATATCTACAAAGAGTGCCCTCATGTCAGCTGCTCCTGGAACAACGATGCGCTGGATATGTTTAACCGGAGCTCCTTGGTAGACAAACGGATGATCCTGACGAAAGATATGAGTATCTCCATGAAAGACAAAAATGGGTTTATCGGTCGTTAACCCGAGCGGGAGAAGAGTGTCCTCTAAAATTTCGGTGAACCCGGTGCCTAACTTAGTCGGATTAGGCGTAAACCAGTCGGTAAATGGATCCGCATGAAAAATGATAACTAAGGCGTCACGGCTCTCCGTTTTTAGCTTCTCGAACGACCTTGAGAGCCAATCCTGATTTGCTTTATTTCTGGCGAGGAAGCTCTGCGATGATTTTGTTCCCCTCGCTCCTAAATTATTATTACTACCCACAATATGGATCGTGACGAACAAGGTATTATCGACTGTCCATTGCTGGTTTTCGACGAATAGAGGGTGCTTGCCAAATTCGCTTTGGTTAACTAGGTCTATCTTTTTATTATTGTTGAAGTACTGGGTATCAAAAAATATTTTCCTGATCTTGTCGAGTCGCTCTAGTGGGTCAAAGCTACCATTACTCAGCCTCGAGCAATCTGTCCATTCATTATCGCCGGGAGTATAAATAAAAGGTTTATCAATCTTCAAAAAGAATTCTTTTTGCGTCTGAAATGTTTCATCTGAGCACGTTGACGACCCACTTTTGATGTCACCAACATGAACGGCAAACTCTGAGCTGGTGCTATTAATCAATCTGATTAGGCTGTTATATTTCTCCATTGTTTGTGAATCGGATCCATAGGGCATATCACCCATGATGGTGAATTGAACCGCAAGCGCTAAGTGTGCTTGCAATAGAAACAGGAAAGTGATGAATATTCTTATTGCCATTTAATGTTGTTCGCTTTGACTGCGAGGAAGAGAAATTTCAAAAGTTACTCCACCTCCATCCGATCTATTTCTAACCGATATATTACCTTTGTGGAATTCGCATATTAGTCGTGCCACATAAAGACCTAAGCCTAAATGGCTAGATCTGCCGACTGCATCTGATCGGTCAGAGACAAGCGAGTCAAAGATCTGTTCTCGTTTCTCATCTGGGATTGTGGGCCCGCTGTTCATAATTTGCAGGATGACATTATTTGCTATCACGTTCAGAGAGATCACTATTGAAGTCTGGCGGATTCCAAAGTCATTCGCATTATCGATAATCTTGTCAAGCATTTGACGCAGTGAATCCGCGGACCCATCCACCATAATTTGCTTTTCGGTAACGATAACCTCGAATTCACGTTGGCGATATATTTCCCGATAATCTTCAATGCTCAGAATAATTAACTGGCTCAAATCAATTGGCTCTAGACGCTCGTTCTGGAAGGAAGCCTCAAGGTCGGATGCTTCACTCATGTTCGTTATTATTCGATTCAGTCGCTCAATACCAGCTTCAGCGCGGTTAATGTATGGTCCTGCTTCTTCGAAGTTATCAGATCTTTTAATTAGATCTATTGACGATTGAAGCCCAGCCAGAGGGGTTCTCAATTCATGCGAGAGTCTCCTAGCAGAATTTTCCAGATAGTTAGTATAGTTTTTAAGCCGACCGCTAATTTCAGCAAGATTTTGCGAGACCTCGCCGATTTCATCTTTAGTTTTATCCGGAGTAATTGTTTTAACGACTCGCCCATTCCCATCGATCGAATCGTTCGTTATTTTGGCAAGTAATTTGAGTCGCTTTGTGATTTTCCCAAGAAATAAAAAGTGGATTGGGAGATACAAGAAGATGAAAAGTATCGTACCCAAGGTAAGACCTTTTATAAACTGGTAACGAACAGCAAAAACTTCATCTGTTGATTCTTGTATCAGGACAGCGCCCTTTATTTGACCATCAATGAATATAGGCTCAACCGCCGTTACAAACCTAGTTATGCCATCCGTTTTCTTAGTGCTTAAACTGCTTTTCCCCTCTGCGAGAGCGTCGGCTACTTGGATGTTTTCCAGTTTTCCTGATCGAATTATCCAAGGTTCAAATTCATGTAGTATCTGCTCCGGCCAAAATCCCAGAAATGATGCAACTTTTCGAGATACGCTGTTATCTGATGGGGGTATTGTTCTCGAAGAGTTGGTTTCTTCAGTATTATTTTCGCTCCCATAGTTATCATTTTGTTGCTGAACGACGCTGTCACGATTTACTACGATTAGTCTTGAATTGGCAGTTCTAAAGCTATCGACAATTGCCTCAATATTTGGCGAATTGATTTGCACTGGCTTGAGTGCGTTCTTGTCAAGATGGTTCTGGCAGGACTGCAATCGATTGGGCTCACCAGGCTTAAAAACAACTAAACACATTGCTGATCCAATTAGGTGTCTCCCTATTGCCAACTCGAGCTCATACGCTTGAGAAAGGGGTTCACCGATGTTATTTACTAAGTTTAGCTGCCGAACTTCACCACGTATTTCGCGGTAGAGGGCTTGTTCCCACTGTTGATCCTCATTACGAACTTTTATGGTCACCTGACCATTTTTCTGAGGTCTGATCAAATATTGTTTAAATGTGCCATATTGGTTGATAGTCGATAAATAAACTTGTTCTACGTTCGCTCCTTGAGATCCATCGGAAAACTGGCGGTTACTCGCTGATCTAACCTGAACTCCTATATAAATTCTGTTCTCATAACGTCCAATTCGATAAGCGCCAGAGAAAGTTTTGCTCTCAGGCCATGAGGGTTCTGATGTTAGTGCCTCCTCCTGCAGCTTGAATTCGCGCCACTCTGACAAATCTCCATCAATCGTCGGGGGCATATTCCTAATAATGGGAACTTTAGTTAGATCTGAGGTTTGTATAAAAACAGGTTGTGGCTCATTCTTATCCTCAAAAATCGTTGAACTTAAACTGCTAAGAGTTTCTGCTATCGACTTGGTGCGCTGCTCCAGGTTTTGTAATTGGTTATCGAAGAGATAGCCTGTAGTCGTGTCAACGATAAGCCATCCTGCGACAGGGATGAATAATATAAGTATAGAAAGCAGGTTAAATCTAGCGCGTAGCGTCATGTTTTCGACTTAGTCTTTTTTCCAGCTATAGCCTCGACCGTGTTCCGTTTGGATAGCCTTGAAATTTGGATCTATCTTTTCGAACTTTTGACGCAATCTTTTGATGTTAGATGTAACCGTATTTTTGCTTACTACCGAATCTCTAATGGTGAGCTGATCGTGGGTGCGAAGCATACCCGCGTGTCGTGCCAGTTTTGCCAATATGTCGTACTCACCAACTGTGATATCAACTTGGATATTTTTCCAGGAGGCTCTCATATCATCTGGAAAAAGTGTTAGCGATCCGACCTTTTTTGATTCCCGCGGATTTGAATCGGGTAGTTTGGAAAAATCCACTCTTCGAAGGAGGGCTTTGATAACGGCAACTGTAACGTCCATCGATTGGTCTTTTGAGCAGTAATCGTCCGCACCTAGATTTAGTCCTTGAATGCGATCCATTTGCTCCGATCTTGATGTTAGAAAGATGATGGGTAAGGTTTTTGTTTCAGGAATCATTCGTAGTTCCCGGCAGAGAAGAAAACCTCCATCTTCCTCTGCCCCCAGCCCTACATCGATCAGTGCGAGATCCGGATGACAACTCACTATCCCAATCGAAGCATCTTCACGTGAGCTGAAACTCGTTACCTCCCATTTCTCTCTCGATAACAAGTCCGCATAGTTACTGGCAAGCGTCGGATCATCCTCAACGATAGCGATATGTGTCATTTTTGACCGTTTCTCCCTGAAAGCCTCGAATTATGTGAGTTGTTTTCTAGGCATTGCATTTGTGATGGCGACTATAACGGTTCACTTCGCCAAAAGCACCACGGCACCGCTAATGCCACAAAAATGCCATAAATCCACCGCATTTTCCATTTTTTTTGCATGAATGAATAGCAAAATTATTTGAGGCTAGGCAAATGATTAATTTTTAAACATCAATATTGAAAGGAGATTGTTATGAGTTTAACGAGGGCGATTGCGGTTGGTCGAGATCAGGTGGAAGGTTCTACTGTCACCTCAGATGCGCTTAAGGGATTTTTATTGGTGTTTTGTAGTGGTGTGTTGGTTTCGTTTGTTCTCTCCATAATCGTTCTTGGACTTGCGTCCCTCTCGAGAATCGGTTCGTGAGGCATTAGTCTTCATTTTTCTTATTTCCCTAGGGAACTTATAACTTGGAGGTTTTTCTTGGATAAACTTATTTGTTTTTTCCTAAACATTGGAGATATCCTCGATCTTAGCTTTAGCAGTGGACGGTCCAAGCGCTACGAGGTCATTGAGACACAAATACTTTCTGATACCGAAACTGCGCCATCTGTTTGTGAGAGCGGGGATCAGGTAACACTGGTTACACAGTTTCCTTTTGATATCCCAAGTGGCGGTCGTCATACTTTATATATGGTTGTCGCCCGCCGTGTGCCTGACTCTACGTCGATTCTAAAAAAATCAAAGGTATTGAGTGAGTAAATAAAAGCAAATGGGAGAGGGTTAAGATCCACTAAGATTCAAAGTGATTACGCTTCGATATTTCGAAATGTTAGATTTACTCTTGGCTTCGAGATTTTTTTTGATTTGGGAAGACAATGCTTCCAAAATTGCTGAATTTCTCCCTTCATTAGAAGGGCACTACCGTTCTCTAGATTTATATCTACGACCTCTTGACTCACCTTGTGCTTGAATGAGAATTTTCGTTCTGCACCTAGCGATACCGACGCGATCGTTCCGTTTAGCTTTAACTCTTTTTCATTATCTGCATGCCATCCCATGCCCTCGTTTCCATCTCGGTAAAGATTTAAAAGACAAGAGTTGAAGGTTTCATCGCAATTAGACTCGACAACTTCTTTTATGTATCTAAGCGAATTTGTCCAGGGCTTAGCAACCCTGCCAATTTTCGAGTATTTATATTCATATGGCTCGTCCCCAAACCAGGCAACTCGACGTTGGGTAATGAACGTTTTCCCGAAAAGGCGTATCACATCTTGCTCCCAAGAGATACTTTTTTGGAGTTCAGTTAGATATTGATTGGCGGTATCGATAGACAGAACGCCAGGATGGTAAATGGCGACGCCATTTTTGTTAATTATTTGTATCAATTAATAAGGCCTATTCGTTTTATCATTAATGTGCTGTATTTAGCTCGTAAAAAATCCTTGCCCGCTCAAAGTATCTAGATACAAAGCAATTTGCTCTGCTTTCATCAATATCAAGATCATCAACAGAAAGCATCGAAGAACAGTGATCGCTAATTGCTTCTCGCCATTCTTGGTCCGATTTTTTGAATTGTTTTTGCGCGGTCGCACGCTTAGTATCCGTTACTAAGTATGATGTTTCCCAAAAGATTTCTCTCTCAGTTTCGCCGACTAAGTCCCAGATTTCAGCTTTTTTATAAAGACATTTGGTAATGCCTTTATCGGTAAGAAAACCTTGTTTGATACAGACTTTGTAATATTCATCGAGCCCCTCGATGCATTTGTCTGGTGGGTTATCCGCCAGACAGTACAAAACGTAATACGAGAAATCTAAGTACATCGATTGATCTTCGAGGTGGTTTGAAAAAAAACCAGGGTTATTCGCCCAATGAGCTCGTTCATCGAGCCATGATAATAGATTTTCCTTCAATCTCAGCATGTATCGAACCCAGCGAGTTTTTTTGTTATCGGTTTTAGATTGAAGAACGTCATTTACGGCGAGATCAATGTATTTCAGGTGATTGTTTAGCTTCCAGTCTAAAAATGAAAGTTCCTCATCCTCGCAAATCATTCGTTCGACAAGAGGAAGATCTTGGCTGCAGTTATTTGGTGATTCACTGCTTCTGAGACCTTTATCGGGTCGATTGTCTGCATACGCGCCGGAGGCTAGAGCGATAAGAATAACCAGGGCATATCTAACTAATTTCATTTTGGTCAGTGTAAACCAAAGGTCTTGATTGAGGGTTGCTGCCATTAATGGGCGCTAATCGAGTCCTTGGTTTGGGATAAACTCTACGTAAGTGGTTCTTAGAAGTAGGAGTAAAGTGGGATGATTGATCTATATTATTGGCCAACGCCAAACGGTCACAAGATAACAATATTTCTGGAAGAGACTTCGCTCGATTATCAAATTAAGCCCGTGAATATTGGGCGTGGTGAGCAGTTCGAAGAGTCGTTTCTAAAAATTGCCCCTAATAATCGAATGCCTGCGATCGTTGACCAAAACCCCTCGAGTGGAGGTAGTGCGATATCGGTGTTTGAGTCTGGCGCAATACTACTTTACCTTGCTGAAAAGGTGCAGAGCTTTATACCCAGTGATCTTCGCAAGCGAGTACAAACCTTAGAGTGGCTTTTTTGGCAAATGGGGGGCTTGGGGCCCATGCTTGGGCAAAATCATCACTTTGTTTCTTACGCTCCTGAAAAACTACCCTATGCGATCAGTCGTTATGTGAATGAAACTGCGAGACTGTATGCCGTGTTGGATAAGCAGCTTCAGGGTAGGGAGTTTATCGTGGGCGAATACTCGATCGCTGATATGGCATGCTACCCATGGATTGTTTTGTACGAGCGTCAGCAGCAAGACCTTAATAACTTCCCGAATCTGAAGCGATGGTTTCACCGGATCAGAGAGCGTGACGCCGTGGTTCGAGCTTACGAGAAAGGAAAGGCCATTAATACTAAACCGACTGTAGACGAGGAATCGAAGAAATTTTTGTTTGGTCAGGATGCAAAAACAGTGAAGGGGTAACGCCGATGATAAAAATTTATGATTTAGCTACAAAATATCCAGATGTAAGGTTCTCTCCGTTTGTGTGGCGCATAAAGTATGCTTTGGCGCATAAGGGGCTTGAATGGGAGGAGGCTCCGCTGCATTTTACTGAGATGAGTCGACTTCCGGATCCGAACGTGGGGCTAGTACCAGTCTTAGTTGATGGTAGTACAGTTGTTCACGACTCTTGGTCAATTGCTGAGTATCTCGATGAGGCTTATCCGGAACGACCATTATTTAAATCTGCAGAAGCCAAAGCCCAGTGCTTGTTATTTAAACATTGGTCAGAACGCGTTTGGCATCCACTGGTATCAAAGATAGGCATCATGGACTTTTATGATGCGCAGCGTGATGCAGATAAAACGTATTTTCGTGAGTCTCGCGAAAAACGATTCCAAATGACGTTGGAGGAGTGGGGGGGGAATTCCTCGGAGGCCAGGGAGCAGTTGCTTAAAATCCTTGAGCCTGTTCGACAAGTTATCGCTAGCTTTGATTTCTTGGGGGGTGATACGCCAAGCTTCTCAGACTATATCGCTCTCGGTGTGATGCAATGGATCCGTTGTGGTTCTGGGGTTGAAATGTTCGATAAAGAAGATCCGATTAATGATTATCAGAATCGCTTACTGGATTTATACGATGGTCTAGGTCGTCGTGGTGGAAGGATTGGAGATCATTAATTAATCGATTGAAATCGATTCGTAGCGTACCTCAGTGATTTCCAGCTCTTCAGTCCCGGACGGGCTTTGATGGAGTACAACGTCTCCTTTTTTGGATTTGAGTAAGGATTTTGCCAATGGAGAAATCCAGCTAATTAAGCCACGCGATACGTTGGCTTCATCGATTCCAACGATTGATACGGTGTGCTCAGTTCCATTTTCATTCACGTACGTGACTGTAGCGCCAAAAAATATCTGTTCGGAGCTTTCTCGATTTGCAGGATCAACGACGACTGCAGCGTCGAGTCGTTGCGTAAGGAAACGAATGCGCTTATCAATCTCACGGAGTCGGCGTTTTCCGTAAATATAGTCTCCATTCTCTGATCGGTCGCCATTCGAGGCAGCCCACGAAACAACTTTTACGAGATCGGGCCGTTCTTTGTCGATCAAGTAAAGGGCCTCATCTTTGAGTTTTTTGAGGCCAGCTGGAGTAATGTAATTCTTGGACACAAAGATAAATGTTTGTTGAGTTGACCTGGTGTGAGTTACGAAGCTAGAAATGTAATAAAATCCAAAGAAAATCCAATTGTAACTAACCCAATCATTCAATGAAAAGGAGTCGAAATGTCTATTAAAGTAGGCGATAAGCTTCCTGAGGGTACTCTATACGAGTACATCGACGAGGAAACAGAGGGCTGTAGTATCGGACCAAATGCGTTTAAGGTCGCAGACTTGGTCGCTGGAAAACGAATTGTGCTGTTTGGATTGCCAGGTGCATATACTCCAACTTGCTCTGCGGCTCACTTACCAGGTTATGTAGAGAAAGCGGCTGAATTGAAGTCTAAAGTCGATGAGATTTGGTGCTTATCGGTGAACGATGCTTTTGTGATGGGTGCATGGGGTCGCGAAAATAAAGCGATTGGTCATGTACGTATGATGGCTGACGGAGGTGCTGAGTTTGTGAAAGCGCTTGGTTTAGAGATTGATCTTACGTCTCGTGGGCTTGGGGTTCGCGCGCAGCGCTTCTCAATGCTAATTGACGATGGCGTTGTTAAGACGCTCAATATTGAAGAGGGTCCTGGCAATCACGAAGTTAGTGATGCGGCAACTATGCTTGGTCAAGTCTGAGACCCATTTTGAGCAAAATTAAAAAAAGGGGCTGTTAGCCCCTTTTTTTGTTTTTATAGTCTTTTTATTTCAGAAAATCTCTCAGGTGATTTAAGACTAACCCAGGCTGTTCCGCCATCAATGCGTGCCCAGCCCCGGGTAGTGACTCGGTGTGGGTATTTTGTATATCGCTCTGTAATTTTTCCGCCAGTTTGATCGGAGTCATACGATCTTCTCTACCTAGAATTAGTAATGCGGGACAGGTGACTTTTTTCGCAGAAACCTCACCCTGATCATAAGTGTTACATGCAACGAAATCGGCGAAAAGAACTCCGTCGTTCATGGTTTCCATCAGGCGACGGCTCGACTCTGTCATCCACATTCCCGGAACGGGATTAGTCCCTAACTTGGCGCGATTACTATGAGCAAAGTTAACGATTAAGTCATACGCTTTTTGAGGAGTTGTTCGAGAAGACTCAAGGAGTGTCTCAGAGACAGGCATTGGATTTGCCGTGCCCACGAGAGATATATTTGTGACAAATTGTGGTTGTGACGAGGCAAGCTCTAAAGCGATGAGTGAGCCCATACTGTGTCCGACTATGGACGCGTTTGAAATTTCGGTACTGTTGGCGACTCGATATACCCATGAGGATAGCTCTTGGATACTGTTTAGCGGCGGGCCTTCGGATTTGCCATGTCCTGGCAAATCAACAGCAAGTACGTTCCATCCATGCCAAGCAAAGTATCTACTCTGGAGAGCCCAAACGCTGTGGTCATTGGCTGCCCCATGGATAAAAATAATCGTTTTTTTACCTTTCTCGATTTTCTTCCCACCTGTATAGAAATAGGCGGTTTTATTATCAACTTTAGCTTGCACGGATTTTTTTCTTTAACTGGATTTTTGACTGATTTTAAGTGCCTGCGAGAGGTCATCAATTAAGTCTGATGAATTTTCGATCCCGACCGATAGGCGAATTGTTCCAGAAGAGATACCGGCTGATTGAAGTGCTGCCTCATCCATACGGAAATGCGTCGTAGATGCAGGGTGAATAACTAAAGATTTTGCATCTCCAACATTCGCGAGGTGTGAAAAAAGATTCAGGTTTTCGATGAATTTTCTTCCGGCATTCAACCCACCTTTTAACTCAAAACTAAATACCGCACCGCAGCCTTTGGGCAAGATTGTTTTTGCGAGTTCATGGTCCGGATGGTTTTTAAGTTCAGGGTAGGTGACGGATTCAACAGCGTCGTGATTATCGAGGAACGTGACAATTGCTCGCGTGTTTTCTATATGGCGCTGCATGCGTGGATCGAGAGTTTCGATTCCTTGCATGATCTGGAACGCATTCATTGGACTCATACATGCACCAAAATCTCGAATACCTTCGCGTCTTGCGCGCAGTAAGAAAGCGGCTACCGTCGACTCCTCAGTAAACACCATGTTATGGAATCCGCTATATGGCTCTGATAGCAGCTCAAATTTCTGAGAGGCCTCCCAATCAAACTTACCACTATCAACTAATAAACCGCCGATCGCAACGCCATGCCCGCCTAAAAACTTCGTGGCCGAATGGAAAACTAAGTCAGCTCCGTGATCGAATGGTTTTATAAGGTATGGGGTCGTAAATGTTGAATCCACGAGCAAAGGAATCGCGTGATCATGAGCAATCTTCGATACTGAAGGGATATCGAGAATATCTAGTCCAGGGTTTCCCAGTGTTTCTGCAAAAACAAGTTTTGTTTCTTTCTTGATTGCTTTCTTGATTGCCCGATGATCTCGTATATCTACAAAAGTGGTGGTAATTCCAAATCGTGGAAGTGTATACTCAAGTAAGTTATGAGAACCGCCGTATAAAGCGCGCGAGGCGACGATATGTTCGCCCGAACTCATGAGTGTAACGATTGCGAGGTGAAGCGCTGCTTGCCCGCTGGAGGTTGCGATCGCTCCCACTCCACCTTCAAGTGCAGCAATGCGTTCCTCCAAAGCGGAGTTAGTGGGATTAGAGATACGTGAGTACACATGACCGCCACGTTCCATGTTGAAAAGCGATGCGGCATACTCGGTATCCGGGAAAACGTAAGAAGAGGTGAAATAAATCGGTTGAGCTCTCGCACCAAACTGCGTATCCGGTGTTTGGCCAGCGTGTAGGCTCAGCGTCTCAAGCTTTAAATCTTTTTTAGACATTACTCAACTGACACATCCAAAATGAAATGAGGCGATGATAGCGCATCCCTTAAATTGATGCGCCTCTCGCAAGAATAGGCCAAGTGTCTTCTACATTATTTCCGCGTACGCAGACAATCCAGTCGTAGAGGTTAACGGTAGGGTCGCAGTGTCCAGGTATTAATCGTAACGTGTCCCCGATTTTGTAGGTATCTTCCGGCGACTCCAAAACACCATGTTCATCAGACGCACCAACGTACATAGTTTTTGAATCAAAGACTAGGGGTAATCCGGAGTCGACTGATAATGATTTGAGTCCCGCATCTACAATCGGACGTTTTGGATTTGCCGTACTCATCACTGTGGTAAGTACAAATAGACTTTGTAGAAATTCAGAAACAGGTTTCTGATTCTCATCAAGGTTTTTGCCGTAATCAGCATCCATGAAGATGTACGAACCAGGTTGAATTTCAGAGTAGACGCCGCTAGCAGCTTCAAATTCGTACGTACCGGTGCCTGCGCCGGTCACATAGTCACAGCTGAACCCAAGACTCTCCAGTAAGTCGCGTGCATGAAGCACTTTTTCGATCGCTGTTCTTATCAACGCCTCACGCTCTACCTTATTTCGAACGTGTTGTGCTCGACCTTGATACGCGTGAATTCCGATAAACGTAATGAAAGGTGAGTTCTGAATAGATTTAGCAAGTTGCAATAGTGAATGGTCATCCGTTACACCACATCGATTTGCTCCGACATCGAGCTCGATTAAAACTCGTACTCGAACATTATGTTTACTCGCAATATCATTTATTAAATTAACGTTTTCTGGATTATCGACTAGGACGGATACAGAGGCTTTTTTGCTTAACTCAACAATTCGCAGAATTTTTTTTGGGGTGACGACTTGATTACTGACAAGGACATCAGTTATTCCGTTGGCGACCATGATTTCAGCTTCTGAAGTTTTTTGGCAACACACTCCGGCTGCGCCACGGCCTATCTGGATCTTAGCGATCGCGGGGCATTTGTGCGATTTGGCATGCGGCCTAACGCGCACATTATTCCCGACGATTGATCGGTCAAACCGCCTCAGGTTTTCTTCAAAAAGATCGAGGTCCAATATGAGGGCAGGAGTCTCGATGTCGCAGATAGAATCGCCAGGGTTGGCGGGTTTGAGGCTGGCTACCATGGTTCGTGGGTAAAGTTAGTTGTCTCGCCCGTTCCTGCAATCGCTACGCATCACATTTCCAGCAACTTCAACCGACCAATTGTTGCCATAATTTCCATAAACATAATCGAGAATGATCGACAGGTTTTTTTTCTCAACAGGATCCCCGTAATCGCGCACTTCGAGCCTTTGAGCAGCTTCCTCGTAAGGAATCTTTTGCTCTTTTCTCCATCGCATAGCCTCAGAGGCGAACGCTCCGATATCATCGCACGTCATGGTGCCCAGTGGATATGGTGCTGACAACGCCGTATTCCCAACTATTAGGCCCACAGCTACGGCCAAAAATTTGATACGCATGGTGCTTGCTCCTCAGGTTATTTCTGGGTAACGTCTTGATACCCTTGATTGACTTAGTATACCCAAAGCCATTGCTATAAATATTTAGGTCCAAAGCATATGAATTCATTAGTTCGCCGTGGAGGCAGTATCGGTCAACAAATGCTGACCACTCTTCTCATGTGTATTTTTGTTGGCGGCACGTTCTTTCCTCTTCAGGTGCAGTCGCTCGACGAAAAAGATCGCCAATTCCTGATTGAGGGAGCAAAACATCAAGATGCAGATGTGCGAGCCGGTGCTTTTCTCTCATTGGGAGAGCGTGGCGAGCGGCAAGATCTTCCACATCTCTATAGTGCTCTCTACGATGCTGATTATTCCGTCAGAAAGATAGCAGAGACGGCCATCTGGAAGGTCTGGGGCCGTTACGGGAACGACGAAATAGATGCTGTGTTCGCTGAAGGGTTAAATCAAATGAGTGCCGGGCGTTTCGTTTTAGCGCTTAAGACTTTTACTGGCATTATTGAGAGGGTTCCTGATTTCACAGAGGCGTGGAATAAACGTGCGACGCTTTATTACTTATTGAACAGAGATAATGAGTCGATGTCAGACGTCCATGAGGTATTGCGGCAAGAACCTATGCATTTTGGTGCGCTGACGGGGTACGGTTTATTGAAGAGTCGACAAGGCGATTACCGAGTCGCAATAAAGTATTTTGAGCAGGCCTTATTGGTGAATCCAAACATGAAGGATGTAGCGCATAACTTGGAACAATTAGAAAAATATCGAGGGAGGCCGCGACGTGGCGAAATTTAGTTTAGTGAGTGTGTTGAGCGTAATGTTGCTTTGGTCGGGGCAATTGAGTGCAAATGAATGGGGGGTCAATTCGAATCGTGAAGATGCAGTCGTTGCGTTGAAGGATGGAGATCCTGCTACGCGGCGGAAGGGGCTTGCCCGGCTCGCAGAGATCGGAAAAAACGATGATGTCCCCCATATGTTAAGACTGTTACGCGATGATGATCCCGCAGTGCGTGGTATGGCGCACCAGGCAATCGAGGGACTCTGGCTACGAGTCGACAACCTTGCTGCGAGAAGGATTTTTATTGACAGCATCACGAAGATTCAAAATGGTCAGTGGAAGGTTGCCATAGAGTTGTTGGACCAAGTTATTGACTTAGAACCTACATTCTCTGAAGCGTGGAACAAGCGCGGTGATGCTTGGCTCTCTCTTGGGGAGTCGGATCGAGCGCTGGTGGACTATGAAAATGCCCTGAAGCTCAATCCCTACCACTATGGCGTAATGCAGAGCTGTGCGTCAATTTACATGGAAAGATCAGATGCGCGGAACTCCTACGCGATGCTCACGAGAGCAATGGCGATCAATCCGAATCTTGAACATCTGATCCCAACAATAATTGACCTCGAGAAAAGACTCGATAACGATCAAATTTAAACGGTATCTTTGACTGTCTTATGTTGAATGCGCATACGCCTAGTCCCGAAGATCTTGTTTTAGACATCAAGGCATGGGCGTTGGAGTTGGGTTTTGATGAGGCACGTATCGCAGATTGTGATCTGTCGATTGCCGCTCCGCGGTTGGATGAATGGCTCGCTGCTGGTTTCTCTGGTGAGATGTCGTATCTGAGCGACCGTGCAGAACTTCGAAAATCTCCGACTGATTTGGTTGAGGGCGTTAAGCGGATCATCTCGCTTCGTATGAATTACTTTGTTGATCGTGTTGATGAAATGGAAAATTTCCAATTTCTTGAGGAGAAAGAAAAGGGTTTTGTTGCGCGCTACGCGCTCGCCCGTGATTATCACAAGACTCTCCGAAAGCGTCTGGAGTTGCTAGCACGACGAATCAAAAAAGAAATCGGCCCTTTTGGTTATCGTGTCTTCACGGATAGCGCGCCCGTGATGGAGGTCGAGTTAGCCACAAAAGCAGGGCTTGGCTGGAGAGGAAAGCATACTTTACTTATCAATAAAAACGTTGGTTCATGGTTCTTCTTAGGGGAAATTTTCACAGATCTTGAGCTACCGCTTGATCGCGCAAATAGCGAGCACTGTGGAAGTTGTACGAAGTGTATTGATATCTGTCCCACAGGAGCAATCGTTGCGCCTTTCAAGGTTGATGCGAGAAGGTGTATTTCCTACCTAACGATTGAGCATAAAACGAGCATACCTCGAGAACTTCGTTCTGCCTTAGGGAACAGGATTTATGGGTGTGACGATTGTCAGCTTGTGTGCCCGTGGAACAAATATGCAGAATCATCGCGAGATCCAGATTTTAGAATTCGAAAAGAGCTGGATGGGTCCTCGCTTGTCGAGTTCTTTTCATGGAGTAAAGAAAAATTTTTAAAATTTACGGAGGGAAGTGCGATCCGAAGAATTGGGCATGAGCGTTGGTTAAGAAATATCGCTTGCGCTCTAGGTAATGCAGAGGCTACTCCAGAGGTAATTAGTGCGCTTGAGGCAAGAAGGTTGGATGATTCTGCTTTAGTTCGGGAGCATGTCGAATGGGCTCTCGAAGAGCAAAACAATAAGCTATCAGTGTGATCAAAAGCCAGAGCAGTAGTGTCATTTTTTTTAAGGGTCGAGAATCGGAATGTTCTTGTAGGTTTTTGTTGATTGATTGGTTTTTTTGAAGGTAGTATTTTATGTGTCAACGACTTGTTCTTGTGAATATATAAAAAAACTAAGGAGGCGAGTGAGATATGAAAAAGAATTTAATATTGGGTTTATTGATTTCTGCGTTCTTCGGTTCTTCTTTCGTAATTGCTGCTGATGCTGAGAAGGCGATCAAGTATAGACGTGGTGTTTTTAATGTGATGGGTTGGAATTTTGGCTCGATGGCGGCGATGGTAAAAGGAAAAATTCCTTTTGATGCAAATGTATTTGCGCGTAATGCTGAGATTGTTGCTTTTATGAGTCAGCTGCCACTTGAGGGATTCGTGGAAGGGTCAGATGAAGGTGACACGAAAGCGCGGCCAGAGATATGGCTAAACATGGAGGACTTTGAAGCCAAAATGAAAAAAATGCAGAAAGAAGTAAGCGCCCTCGCTGAAATTTCAAAAAAAGGTAATTTTGATGCGTCAAAGAGTCAACTCAAGGAGGTTGGTGCAACCTGCAAAGGATGTCATGACGATTACCGTAATAAATAATCCTATAGTCAGTTGAGATGTTCTGTAGCTTTCTAGATATTGATAACTACCCAAACTGCGATTGACGCGAGCGCGAAAGCTAATAAAGCTGCTAAAGGTTTTTCCGTCCAGTTCATGTATTTGTCGTCTTTAATAGCAATTTTTTTACCCGTGATCATGGGTTTAATAAGATTTTCTCTCTTGACGAGGAGATGCCAGAAGATCGCCGCGACATGAGTACACAGTAAACCCACGAGGATCTTCGCATTCAGGGCGTGAACTTGATTAAAAATTGAGGTTGCATTGTCCGAGACGAGGTGTCGAAGCGGCCCCACTGTGAAAACATCATCGTCGCAAAAAAGACCGCTAAAACCCTGAGCCAGGATACACACGATTATCGCAATCGTAGAGTATCCCCCGATCGGATTATGGCCGGCCGACTTAGATTGCGAGGTTTGGTTAAAGAGCCCCTTGATGTATGCGACTAAGCTCGTTGGGCTTACTAAAAAATTTTTAAACTGAGCGTAGGCCGTTCCAATAAATCCCCAGAATATTCGGAACACGATCAGCGCTAAAGTCAGATATCCGAGTGTGACATGCAGGTCGATTTGTTCCGTGAAGACCCACGCAATCAAAAATTGAGAAGTAACAAGTGCTACCAACACCCAATGAAACAATCGTATTGGAATATCCCAAACCTTTATGTGCTCGTTTTCCATTCCTTGTTTATGCGTGCGTTAGTTGATTTGCGAGATCCAAAATATCGGTAGCATGAAAATCGAAACGACCATCGTTCGTGAGATCGACCTTAACGTTAGGCGAGAATTCTTTTGGCCTTGTGATAAACGCGGTTTTTAGTCCGCACGCTTGAGCGTGGAGCAGGTCATCCTTGTGTGCTGCGCAAAGCATCACTTCTTCTGGTTCTAACCCAAGGAGATTTGCTGCTCCTAGGTATGTTTCTCGATCGGGTTTGTAATGTGCGAATAGCTCCGCAGAGATAATGCAGTCCCAAGGCAGACCCGCGTTCTTTGCCATGTTATTGAGTAGCGAAAAATTGCCGTTAGATAACGTAGAGATCGTATATTTAGTTTTTAATTTTTTAAGCCCTCTGACGGAGTCTGGCCACGGTTTGAGTCGATGCCATGCTCTATTGAATTGATCTTTTTCAAGCTCGGGTAGATTACTTATTTTGTATTTAATAAAGAGCTCATCAAGAATCAGTCGATGTAGTTGATCAATATTCATCCAAGGTAACTCTCCTTTACGAACGCGGTCCATTGCTGGCGCGTAACCCCCACGCCAATCATTTGCGAATTTTCCAGGATTTAACTTTGCGCCGATTTTTGCTCCTAATGTTCTTGCTTCTCGCGTGATACTTCCGCGCCAATCTACAACCGTACCGAATACATCAAAAACGAGTGCTTTTACTCCTAAAGTGCTGCTCATAAGTTACCCTTTTTCTTGAAATTATTGATTTTTATGATGTTTTGGAAATATTTTAGGAAATTTTCCTATATCGGTCGAGTGAAGTGTTTTATTGAAATAGTTAGAATAGTTCTAAAACTTAGTCAGCAATTTGCTAGGTGAACAGCATTAATGAGAAAGGTGTCATAGATGTACCGTACCATTGTTAAGGGGCTACTAGTTGTATCCCCGTTTTTTTTGAACTTGAATAACGTTTTAGCAGAGCAAAACAGAGCAAATGAATTAGAAACTGAAACGATTGAGGTTATATCAACTACGCCGGTACCTGGAATCGGCATATCTGTAAAAAAAGTCCCATCAAACGTTAAAGGTGCTAGCGCCACCGATATTGATAAGACAAATAACTACAGTGCTGCGGAATATCTCGAGAAAAATTTACCCTCGGTGACTGTTGGCGATGCCCAAGGAAACATCTTTATGCCAGATGTTTCTTTCCGAGGTCAGATGGCATCTCCGCTTTTGGGGAATCCTCAGGGGTTGCCCGTTTATATGGATGGTTTGAGGGTGAATGAGGGTTTCGGCGATGTTGTTCGCTGGGATTTGATACCTCAGAATGCCCTCTCATCTATGTCTCTTATTCCGGGCACCAATCCTGTATTTGGTCTCAACGCTCTTGGTGGAGTGCTTGCGCTAACAACTAAATCTGGATTTCAATACCCAGGTTCCACTGCCACGCTTTCCGGTGGATCCTGGGGTAGGAAAAACGTCGAGTTCGAGCATGGGGCTGGGTTTGAAAATGCCGATTTTTTCATTGCGGGCACGATGTTCGATGAGGATGGATACAGAGACCATTCAGGAAGTATGGTCCAGCAGTTTTTTGGAAAGTGGGGCTGGGAGAGCGGCGAGACCGATTTTGATATAAGTTTTTCTTGGGCCGACACCAAACTTGATGGGACACAGGCGCTTCCCGCTTCGATGCTCAACAATATCAAGCAGGCGTATACGTGGCCAGATACGAACGATAATCAGTTGTTCCAACTAAACGCTGTCGCTAAGCACTTTCTCGATGACACTACTTTGATCTCCGGTAATGCTTACGTAAAGCACAGCCAGAACAAGAACGTGAACAGTAACGTGAACGACGAATACACGGGTAGCACGGGGACGTCGTGTGATGGGACGGGCGACGATGATGAGGAATGTCCTGGAGCCTATGAGGGGTCAAATACAATGACCAATGCTTATGGTGCTTCTATTCAATTAACCTCGTTTGCTGATTTTCTTGGTAAAGAGAATACTCTGACTTATGGCGTGAGCACCGATGTTTCCTTCTCCAAGTTCGTTAACCTCGAGGAGAGGGCTTATTTCAGCTCTGGAGCTGATCGGACTTTGTATAAAAATGGAGATGCTCCAGAGGCAGAGGTTGGTGTGTATGGTGATACGCATTACTTTGGTTATTACGTGACAAACGTTCATGAATGGACCGATACCATCACGCTTACCACCTCGGGCCGCTATAACGTGGCGAACGTGAAAATATCTGACAAAGAAGGCAATCGACCTGCTGTTGCTGGTAAGCATCAGTTTCATCGGTTCAATCCTGGGATTGGTGTAAGTTTCAACCCGCAACCTGCTTACACTACTTATGCTTCTTACACAGAGGGAATGCGAGCTCCTACTCCGGTAGAGTTAACTTGTGCTGATCCTACTGCGCCTTGTAAATTACCTAACGCTTTTCTAGCAGATCCGCCTTTGGATGCTGTTGTTGGCAAAACCATTGAAGTTGGCGCCAGAGGTTCTCGTGGCGATAGCTTCAACTGGAGTGCGGCGTTCTACAATACAGTTCTTGAGAATGACCTGCAGTTTATTTCAAAAGGTGCAGGGACTTCAGCTGGTTACTTCGATAATGTAGGTGATACGATCAGGCGTGGGGCTGAGGTTGGTCTTGGGTGGAGTGGCTCTAAATTTAACTTCAGATCGGATTACAGTTACATACAGGCTGAGTTCGACTCGACTTTTCAGTTGAATAGCCCCCATAACTCAACTGCGTCTAGTAATGAAATCACGGTCAGGCCGGGTAATAAAATACCTGGTATTCCTGAGCATACCGTGAAGCTCCGATTGGAGTATCAGGCGAACGACCAATGGACTACTGCATTGAGTGCAAATTATTTTAGTAAGGTCTATGCGCGTGGCGACGAGAACAACCAAGATAGTAACGGTGCAATATCTGGATATTCGGTTCTCGGGTTAGATACCTCATACAAGATGGATGCAGGTCTGGAATTTTTTATGCAAATCACTAATTTACTCGACGAGAAATATGAAACGATGGGTATTCTTGGTGATAACTATTTCCCGAGCGGCACTTACGATAAAACGAACAAACGCAGTGAGCAGTTCCGTGGTATTGGTTTGCCGCGAGCTGCATTTGTAGGGATTAAGTACTCGTTTGGTGGATAGGAAGTGGTAAAGTGTGTATCAATGATCCCAGGCACTGGCCTGGGATTTTTTTTACTTTATTTTGGTCGTGTAGTACCTTGACTCTTCATGAAATAATTTTTTTATTTGGCTGATGCGAATTTCGTCTACATTTTGGAAAGACTTACTCGGTGTATTGTCGCTTGGGTTACTTTTTTTCTTCGTAGCCTCATTTTTTGAGTTGCATGAGCGAGTTACGGCGCTAGCAAGGCCTCTAGAACATTGGCAGCTTGATGAGTTACCTCTGGCCCTTTTACTTGTTTTCCTTCTTTTGGTGGGATTTTTGTGGAGAAGAACAAAGCAGCTAAAGGAACAAACAGTTCGTCAACTTGAAACCCAAAATAGATTGGAAGTGGCCTCCGATGAAAACAGGCGATTAGCTCTGCGTTATCTGGAGATTCAAGAGCTTGAGCGGAGAAATCTGGCGCGGGAATTACATGATGAGTTTGGGCAGAGCCTTAATGCCATTATGGTCGATGGGGTGTATGTTCGAGATAATGTCGCAAAGGATAGTGAGCTACATAAACAAGCTTCTTCAATTGTCGAAGTGGCAAGCCGAATTTATGATTCAGTCCGGAGTTTACTGAGGCAGCTGCGACCGATTGCTTTGGATGAGCTTGGTATCGTTTCTGCATTAGAGCACTTAACGAACGAGTGGAAAACTCGATCGCCAAACCGTGCATGGGAATTTTCAGCGGACGAGATTCCTGAGGAATTAAGTGAGGAGGTGTCGATTGGCCTTTATCGTATTGTTCAAGAGTCCTACACCAATGTGATCAAACACAGCGATGCGACGTATATTTCTACGACGTTGTCCTTGGAGCAAAGAGACGAAGGTCAATACCTTCGCTTGGATGTTCATGACAATGGTAAGCTGTTGAAAAGTTCCTCTCGTGACAGTACGGGTTTGATTGGGCTAAAGGAGCGGGTGGATGCCTTGGGCGGCAGTTTTAAATCAGGCGTCTCTGAATCTGGTGGTTTTAGGGTGGTGGCTGATATACCTATCCGCCGCCCGGTTGTGGACGGCTTGTAGGAGCTCGATGATGAATACAGTAATCTCGGTAGTCCTAATAGATGATCACGCAGTCGTGAAAGAGGGCTACAAACGGCTACTCTCTCGAGATTCCTCAATCAATGTGATCGGTGAGGCGGATAGTGGTGATGCTGCGTACCAAGTAATTTGTGAACTTAAACCGGATGTTGCGGTTATGGATATCAGCCTGCCAGGAATGAGCGGGATAGAGGTCACTCGTCGAGTAATAAGTCGGTTACCCCAGCAAAAGATCTTGGTGTTTAGCATGCACGAGGACGCTGTGTTTGCTAATCGCGCTTTTCAGGCGGGGGCTAAGGGGTACCTTACAAAATCGTCCGCTCCGGAGACGCTAATTGAGGCGGTAAGGACAGTGGCCGAGGGTAAGGTTTTTATCAGCAATGACATGGCGAAGCTGATTGCTGAACAAACTATTCCGGGAAAGGGACATCGATTAGATTCCTTATCTAGCAGAGAGTTTGAAATTTTCCGGCTCCTTGTGAAGGGGGTTTCTGTGAACGAAATTTCCAATTCATTACACCTGTCATATAAGACAGTCGCAAATTATCAGTCCAACATAAGGCAGAAGTTAGATGTCACGAGCGCGGCTCAGCTTGTTCGTCTCGCGATAGATCATGGCGTAATTAGTGGTGAGTAATCTGATCAGGAAAAATTCCTAGTGTTTTTCGGGCGGTTGTTCGTAACCCTTCCGTGAACTTCTGGCGCATAGTGGCTTCAAATAGCTACATACCTCCCTTGAAATATATCTCGCCGACCTTTTGGTCGGCGTTTTCTTTTTAAGTCCCGTACAATCAGAAAATTCTGCACTGAAAATCAAGATAATAGGGCGCGTGTAATTTCGTAGCATAAAGACCCAGGGGGAGATAGTCGTGGCGAAAGTTAGCAAGAAGGTGGTAAGACCGAAAAAAGGAGATCCTAGTTCTTTAAGATCGAGGCAATGGTTCAAAAACCCCGATAACCCTGATATGACAGCGCTCTACATCGAGCGATATATGAACTGGGGTATTAGCAGGGAGGAGCTTCAAGCAGGAAAACCGATTATTGGGATCGCCCAGTCTGGCTCTGATTTGTCACCCTGCAATCGCCACCATCTGGAGTTAGCTAAAAGAGTGCGCGAAGGGATCCGAGAGGCGGGTGGAATCGCATTTGAGTTTCCAGTGCATCCGATCCAGGAGACGGGAAAAAGACCAAGTGCGACATTAGACAGAAACCTGTGTTATTTGGGGTTAGTTGAGCTCCTCTACGGTTACTTTATCGATGGAGTAGTACTGACAACGGGTTGTGATAAGACCACTCCAGCACAACTCATGGCAGCGGCGACGGTGGATATCCCCGCGATTGTTCTCTCTGGTGGCCCCATGCTAAACGGGTGGTTCCGCGGCAAGCGAACGGGCTCGGGAACGATCGTATGGGAGGCTCGTAAATTACTTGCGGCTGGCGAGATTAACCAAGAGCAGTACATCGAGATTATCGCCTCATCGGCCCCCTCCGTTGGACACTGCAACACGATGGGAACGGCTTCGACAATGAATTCTTTGGCTGAGGCTATCGGTATGTCCTTGCCCGGTAGTGCTGCCATTCCGGCTGCGCACCGCGAGCGTGCTGAGAATGCTTATCTGACTGGCAAACGAATTGTGGAGATGGTTTGGGAAGATCTTCGTCCTTCTAAGATCATGACGAAATCAGCGTTCGAGAACATGATTGCGGTCAATTCGGCGATCGGCGGTTCGACCAATGCTCCGATTCATTTCAATGCAATTGCTAAACATATTGGAGTGAAACTGAATAACGATGATTGGGAGAAAGTCGGCTATAACGTTCCACTGATTGTCAACATGCAGCCAGCGGGTGAATATCTTGGAGAAGACTACCACCACGCGGGAGGTGTTCCTGCCGTTGTAAATGAGCTCATCAAGATTGGAAAAATTAAAAAAGATGCCGTGACCGTTAATGGCAAAACGTTATTTGATAACTGTAAAAAAGCGGAAGTTATGGATGAAGCGGTTATTTGGTCCTGTAAAACTCCGATGAAAACTGAAGCTGGGTTCTTAAATCTCAAGGGGAACTTGTTCGATAGCGCCATCATGAAAACGAGTGTGATTTCTGATCACTTTAAGAAAAAGTATTTGTCGAACCCGAAAGATCCAAATGCTTTTGAAGGGCGCGCAATCGTTTTTGAGGGTCCTGAGGATTATCACCATCGAATCGATGATCCAAAACTTAAGATTGATGACACTTGTATGCTGTTTGTGCGTGGTGTTGGTCCCGTTGGATATCCGGGGGCGGCGGAGGTGGTAAACATGCAACCGCCTGCGAAACTCATTAAGTCAGGAGTCGGAGAACTTCCGTGTATCGGTGATGGAAGGCAGTCTGGAACATCGGGCTCACCGTCTATCCTCAATGCGTCTCCGGAAGCGGCGACGGGAGGCAATCTCGCGATCTTAAGAACAAACGATATCGTGAGAATAGATCTGAACAAACGGACGGCTAATATTAAGATCTCCGACGCCGAAATAAAGAAACGTCGAGCGGCTTTGAACAAAAAGGGTGGATTCCCAATTCCGGAAAGTCAAACTCCGTGGCAAGAGATCCAACGTGATATTGTGGATGAACTATCTGAGGGTATGGTTTTGAAGCCGGCGGTTAAATACCAAAAGATAGACAAGAAGAAG
>JAURFP010000060.1 GCA_030834275.1 Burkholderiales bacterium
GGGACTGATATCTTGGAACCGACGAACGGCGTCCTCACCACTCTCGGCCTCGCCGATTACTTTTATGTCGGGCGACCCGTCTAACAATAATTTAAAACCCATGCGAACGACCGCATGATCATCCACCAGCATAACTGTAATTTGCTCTCCAACCATGTTCTGTATCCGTTGCATACTAACTGGAGTGTAGCGGGATATACGCTTCAATCCTAGTTCCGCCCTTTTCCGGGTTAACTATAACCACTTCCCCCCCAAACGCCTGAACCCGCTCTTTGATTCCCAACAGACCAAACCTCGTGCTTTTTTCGATATCAGATTGAATCCCAATCCCGTTATCTTCAATTGATACCCGGATCATATCCCCCTCTTGCGATCGGACAACAATACCAACACCTACATCAATACGCGTGGCGGAGGAATGTTTAGCAGCATTCGTCAAACACTCTTGTACAACTCTGTAGACCGTAATGTTTAATTTCTCACCGAACTTTCGAGCGCCAACATCAAAGGAAATAGCAACATCAAGATCCGGACTCTGTTTTTTGTAGCGATCGACAATGTCGATTAACGCATCCTCCAACCCAAGATGATCAAGCGCACTGGGACGAAGCTCACGAATGATTGAATGCACAACATCATAAATATGCGTAGCGACCTCAACGATCGTACTCGCATTCTTATTTGTCTCCAGATCCTTATCGCTAGCGCGGTTCGCTATTGCGGCGCCAATAGTTTTAATCGCAGTCACACATTGGCCTAGCTCATCATGAAGTTCTCGGGCGATTGATTTTCGCTCCTCCTCTAACTTCTCCTGAATGAGTTGCGTTAGCTTTCGGTTCTCCAGTAACTCAGTCTCCACAGCAATCCGCTGCTTGTGTTCGGTCATGTCGCGGATCGCGCATATTTCTCCAATAATTTCCTGATGCACAGGATCTACAAGCGGAGCGATCGACAATGCAACATCGATCAACTCCCCGGATTTGGTTTTTCTTTTTGTTTCTAAGTATTCAATTCGCTTTCGTCTCAGCACCCCGTCTTGAATCACGTCCATTTCAGAAACCAAGTCATCTGGAACAATAAGCTGCGCAGCCTTCCCAAGTATCTCTTGCGATTGAAATCCGAAGATGCGCTCGGCTGCTGGATTCCAGAATGAAATTTTTCCCTCCAAGTCATGGATCATAATTGCATCGCTGGACTGTTGGGCGACCAGAGCAAGCCTCGCATTCTGAGTAAGTGCATCTTCGAGATTGCTTGCCATTCGGTTAAACGTGTAACCGATCGAATCAAACTCTGGCAACGAAAACCTTGGGAGCCTCGTCGTCAAATCACCTCGCTCCATCGAAGACATTGCACTCGAAATTACGTTAAGAGGCCTCAACGATCGCCCTATGAGGCCAAACGTAGTCAAATTCAAAAGTATGAAGAATCCAATCAAGATTAAACCAAAGGTGCTTAATTCATCCCAGGCATCGAGGACCGATCGAGATGAGTCAGGAGTAATCACAATAGTGCCAATTGGCATATTAAGACGAAAATCCCTCCTCGCTGGGGCCACCAAGTTTGCGAACCACTGTGGGGCCCAACGTCCAGATTTATACTCCGATGGCGGCGACTCATATACAAGTTCATTCGAAGAATCGTAGAGCCGGATTTCATTTGCACGGACTCGACCTACACCCCTAAGAAAACTCGCAAACTCCATCGAAGGGTCATTACCCCTACTCGCGAGATTTGGGTTCAGGGCAAAAGATTCGAGAAGCTGTACTGTCACCTTTGTTCCGGCCTCCATCTCCTCATTGATAGACTTTTTGCGATCATCGATCAGGATAAACGCCGTCACCAGCACGAATATCAGACCAATGATCGAGATCGCCAAATTAACTCGAAACCGTAAACCCATAACTAGGCAATCCCGCTTGCAATAAGGTCTAACTCTTCTACTAGCGCCCCCGACAAGAGCTCTCCCATCGCATTATGACCAGCACCCTCGACAAGCCTCAATCGTGAATTAGGCATCACGCCCGCAAGCTTTTTCGCAGTGATTGGTGGACAAATCATATCTGATGCTCCCTGCACAATTACCGTATCAACGTTAATGTTGGACGCCGAATCCAGTAATTGGTTTTCTCGCAAAAAACAATCGCTACGCAAATAGTGCAAATGAACGAGGGTTCTTGAGATCAAATCGACTGAACTTTTGGATGAAGAACTTTGCGTAGCAATTTCGTTTGTGGCTCCAATCGCCATCGCGGCTGCCTCATAGTTCGCCCAATTTTCTGCCGCGCTCGAAGCCACATCTATGTTGGGGGAATTTACTAAATCCCAATAATGGTCAACCACACTTCCTTCAACACCCGCTCTAAATTTCCTCGACGCATCGGGTATAAATTTCTCTAAGCCATCCGTGAACCAAGTCACCTCGGGGCGAGACCCCAAAAAGATTCCTCGCAGGATCATTGCTCGAACTTTGTCCGAGTGCTTACTCGCATAAGCCAACGCCAGAGCACTTCCCCACGAACCACCAAAAAGGATAACTTTTTCATCGATACAAAAGAACTCGATAATCGCGTTTACATCATCAACGAGATCCCAAGTCGTGTTGCTATCCGTTGACCCCGCCGGGGTGGATTTTCCACATCCTCTCTGATCAAACAAAATGATGTCAAAAACTGCCGGATCAAAATATCGACGCTGATTTGGGTTAGTCGAACTTCCAGGTCCACCATGTAAGAAAATGACCGGAATACCACCTTCTCGACCGCTGCGCTCAACGTAAATATAGTGCAGTTCGCTGACCTTCAGGTTACCTGCATAAAATGGGTCGATACTTTGATACATTCAAATATGGTTTTTATTTGGCTCTAACCTTGATGAAATATTACTCCTCGACGAATTTTAGGCGAAAAGGGAAAATTACTCGAGTGATGCCCTTCGGAGGTGTTATAAGCTCCAATTTTTTGAGCGACCGTTTAATTGCCAGCAGCGCAAAATCATCAAATTTCTTTGAGCCACTCGACTCCTCAATATTGATACTCTCCGAGATCAAACTGCCCTGTTCCGTGAAGTCGATTACCACCCGTACCACTGCCCCATCAAATTGATCCCCCTTCGGCATTCTACGAAGAAGGAGACTGTCCGACCGAACAGAGTTGATAACAATTTTATGCACATCTCGTTTGAAATCCCTCTCCAAACTAACCAAATCAACTTCACTCTGCTTGGGCTCTGGCTTGGGCTCTGGCTTGGGCTCTGGCTTGGGCTCTGGCTTGGGCTCTGGCTTGGGCGGGGGGGGCTGCGCTACAACCGGATTGACCGAGATTGGCGCAACCGAGGGTGCATTCTGTGATGTTAATGGTCGATTCGACCTTTCCACCATATTGGGTTTAGGCGGTGGAATCGATTCAGCTGACGATCGCTGACGCTCAACCCTCGGGCGATTGAGGGGCAATTCCACCACTCGCTCCTGCAAAGTGGGAAGCGGCTCAATTTCAACTTCGTTTCTTGGGATCTCCGGAGAAATTTGGGGTGCAACCACCTCCGCCTCTCTAGGAATAAATTCTGCCTTTGGTCTAGCCAAAATTTGCTCACTCGACCGTCTCACTGGAATCTCAACCGGAGTAACCCGTGGTTCCAATTTTGAAATCTCAGGCTCACTTATTACTCGTGGATCCGGGATAACTTTAGGTGGCTCAGTGAGCTTATCTGGAACTTCGGCTTTATTCACGGGAAGCTCCAACTCTCGGTAGGTCGGAGGATCCACTGTTTCGAGCTCTTCCACTTGCTCTTGGGTTGGTGGCTCATACGACTCGAGCTCGACGGTCAAGAAATCGGTCTCACGCTCCTGCGAAAACTCGAAACCTGGTAACAAGAATACGACCAACGCGTGTACAAGTATCGACGTCCCAACGGCTAATTGAAACGCATTTAGATGTTTGTAACGAATAGCAAAGCTCATCATTTGCCAAATAGCACATTACCCAGCAAATAATTCGTATTGTGAAAATTTAAACTAATGAAAATCATGAGTTTCTTTTGCTGAAAATGTTGCAGCGGGAACCAAGCCGGTAGGAGGACAATCGCACGGTCATGTAAATAGAGTAATAAGGTCTTGCTTTGCGAGATGTGCAACTGTATCGACATGGCGCCGTGGAAGCAACTTTTTGAGTTGCCGAGGCGGTATTTCAAAATTTAATCAAGGAGGTACTTGCTATGTGGACAAAGCCTGAGTACACCGAAATGCGTTTCGGTTTCGAAGTCACCATGTACATCGCAAACAGATAATATCTGTTAGCAAAGTACATACGGAAAGCCCCAATTCGGGGCTTTCCGCTTTATATAGAGAACTTGCAACGTAATAGAGATCGAGAAATATGAGAGTCAGAGTACTAGGATCGGCGGCTGGAGGGGGCTTTCCGCAGTGGAACTGTAATTGTCCGAATTGTGACGGAGTCCGAAAAGGAACAATAAACGCCAAACGAAGAACGCAGTCTTCGATCGCAGTGACGGGTGACAATGTGAATTGGCTGCTTTTTAATGCCTCTCCAGATATCCTGACTCAATTTCAAGGCTTTCCCGAGTTGCAACCTGCCAGATCTATACGCGATACCGCCGTCAAATCCGTGCTGTTGATGGATGCCCAGATAGACCATACAACTGGACTATTCATGCTCCGCGAAGGAAAAACACCGTTGAATATTTACTGCACGGATATGGTGTACGAAGACCTAACCACCGGTAATCCAATCTTCAATATCCTTGGCCACTACTGCGGAATAAATTGGAAGAGGATTTCGATGGATTCGCTCGATAGTTTTGAAGCTGAAGGGGTTCCTAACCTGAAAATTACAGCGGTGCCCCTCTCTAGCAAAGCCCCGCCGTACTCTCCTCACCGCAACAACCCTCACATTGGCGACAACATCGGCATACAAGTTGAGGATGCGACGAGCGGTAAGAAGCTATTTTACGCACCAGGACTGGCCGAAATAGAAGACCAAATCAAACCATTCATGGAACAAGCGGACTGCTTAATGGTCGATGGTACTTGTTGGACAAATGACGAGATGGCGAAATTGGGTATTGCTCAAAAAATGTCTCTCGATATGGGTCATCTACCCCAATCCGATCCTGGTGGAATGATTGAAGTGTTGAGACCTTTAAAAGCGAGTAAAAAAATTCTCATCCACATCAACAACACCAACCCCATCCTTCGCGAAGACTCGCCCGAACGAGCAGTTCTGGCTAGTGAAAAAATTGATGTCGCATACGATGGGATGGATTTAACAATTTAATTTTTTAAGCACAGCGGAGTATTAGCGATGGGATCGAGTAACGCCCCTTGGACCAAGGAAGAGTTTGAAAAACGCTTGCGAGCGAAAGACAAGTGCTACCACATCTATCATCCCTTCCACATTGCGATGAATGGCGGAAAGTGCACGAAAGAGCAAATCCATGGCTGGGTCATTAACCGCTTCTATTATCAGATCATGATTCCCATCAAAGACTCAGCGGTCTTGTCAAACATGACTGATAAGGACCACAGGCGACTTTGGATTCAACGAATTCTTGATCATGACGGGTTCGAAGGCGATGAAGGTGGAATCGAGGCCTGGATCGCTCTGGCAGAGGCAGTTGGATTAACACGTGACGATGTACTCTCCCTTAAGCATGTGACGCCAGGAGTCAAGTTTGCTGTTGATGCATACGTCAACTTCGCTCGCCGGGCGCCCTGGGAAGAGGCAGTTTGTTCTTCGCTAACCGAGCTGTTTGCACCGACCATCCATCAAAAGCGTCTGGATTCTTGGCCTGAGCACTATCCGTGGATTGAAGAGAACGGATACAAGTATTTCCGAAAAAGACTCTCCGAAGCTAGGCGTGACGTTGAACATGGATTGCGCGTTACCTTAGAGCACTTTAAAACGCGCGAAGAGCAAGAAAAAGCTTTAGGAATTTTACAATTCAAGCTCGATGTTTTATGGACGATGTTGGATTCGATCCAAGTGACTTATGGGATCGGTGAGACGAATGCGGGGGCCGTCACGCGAATGGAGAAGGTATGACGCTAGATGTGACTAAGCCCATCGTCCTCGAACGACAATTTCGATTTCAATTTGAACCCGCACAAGAGTGTTATGTATTGCTGTACCCAGAAGGACTCATTAAGCTTCCCGGAAGTTCCGGGGAAATTATGAAACTTGTCGATGGAAAACTAAGTGTAAACGAGATCATTGCTCAGCTCGAGACCAATTTTCCCGGCGTAGACTTGAAGCAAGACGTACTAGATTTCTTGGAGAACGCGAATGACAAAGGCTGGATCAGAGCAGAGTAAAAAACCGAAAGGCCCGATGTGGGTTAATGCAGAAATTACCTACAAATGCCCTTTGCATTGTGTATTCTGCTACAACCCGATGGATTACGCATCGACGCTTAAATCTGAACTCAGCACTGCTGACTGGTTAAAGGTTTTCAAAGAGGCTCGAGAACTGGGCGCCGTGCAACTCGGAATCTCGGGCGGAGAGCCTCTCATGCGTGATGACGTGGAGGAGATGGTAGCGGAGTCAAGCGCTATGGGTTACTACGTTAACTTATTGACCTCCGGAATCGGCCTCACTGAGGAAAGAATATCAGCCTTCAAACGTGGGGGGCTAGGACAGATTCAGCTGTCGTTCCAAGACTCGACCAAAGAATTAAATGATTTTCTATCCAGCACCAAAACTTTTGATCTAAAGTCAAAAGTGGCAAAACTCATCAAACAGTACGATTA
>JAURFP010000061.1 GCA_030834275.1 Burkholderiales bacterium
ATTCTTAAGAAATTTAACGTAACAATCCCGATCGGAATTCCATGTTTCTCTGTAGATGAGGCAGTTGAAGCGGCTGATAAGATCGGGGGTGATGTGTGGGTAGTGAAAGCGCAGATTCACGCGGGTGGTAGAGGAAAGGGTGGTGGCGTAAAGGTCGTGAGATCCAAAGCGGAGCTCGAGCAAGAGGCTGCTCGAATACTTGGAATGCAGCTGAAGACGCACCAAACAGGAGCTGATGGCCAAAAAGTTCGCCGCTTACTCATTGAGCAAGGCGCGGATATAGCGCAAGAACTTTACGTTGGTCTCGTAATTGATCGGGTTACTCAACAGGTTTGTCTGATGGCCTCCTCAGAAGGAGGGATGGACATTGAGGAGGTTGCCGCGAGTAGCCCTGAGAAAATTCACAAATTATTTGTAAATCCTGACGTGGGGCTTGATAAAGATGATGCAAGGACACTCGCTTCTAAAATTGGTATCCCAGAGAAAAGTTTAGAAGAGGCCTCTGATACTCTAATTGGTCTGTACCAGGCATTCGTTGAGACAGACGCTTCGCTTGCAGAAATTAATCCACTCATTGTTACAGCGAATGGGGCGGTATGGGCTTTAGATGCCAAGATGAACTTTGATAGTAACGCACTCTTTAGACAGGAAGAGGTAATAGGGTATCGGGATCTCGATGAAGAAGACCCAAATGAGATAGAGGCTTCGAAGTACGATCTTTCTTACATCTCGCTCGATGGGAATATTGGATGCTTGGTTAATGGTGCAGGACTTGCGATGGCAACAATGGATACGATTAAGTTGTTCGGTGGTGAGCCAGCTAATTTTCTCGATGTTGGCGGAGGTGCCACTGTGGAGAAAGTGACAGAGGCTTTCAAAATTATGCTTCGCAACCCGAATGTTCAGGCGATATTGGTAAATATATTTGGTGGAATTATGAGGTGTGATGTTATCGCGGCGGGGGTTGTTGAGGCCGCCAAGCAGGTGAAACTCGGCGTGCCGCTTGTGGTGAGAATGAAGGGAACGAATGAAGAGCAGGGAAGGCAGATCTTAAAAGATTCTGGTCTTCCAATTATCTCCGCAGAGACAATGGCCGATGCTGCTAAGTCTGTTGTTGAATCGGTGAAGGGTTAACAGATGGCGATATTAATAGACGCGAATACCAGAGTCATGACTCAGGGTATAACCGGTAAGACTGGTCAATTTCATACCAGTGCCTGTGTTGATTATGCAAATGGAAAATCTTGTTATGTAGCTGGCGTTAATCCCAAAAAGGCTGGCCAAGATTTTCAAGGGATACCAATTTACGGAAGTGTTGAGGATGCGAAGAACCAAACTGGAGCTTCGGTATCGGTGATCTACGTTCCGCCGGCGGGAGCAGCCGCGGCAATAATAGAGGCAGTGGAAGCGGAGCTTGATTTAGTCATATGTATCACAGAGGGAATACCAGTATTGGATATGGTCCATGTTCGGCACATGATGAAAAAGACCGGTAGCAAGACCAAGTTACTGGGTCCGAATTGTCCTGGGGTTATCACTCCAGAAGAACTCAAGATTGGGATAATGCCGGGCCATATTCACAAGAAAGGCCGAATTGGCGTCGTCTCTAGATCCGGCACTTTGACCTACGAGGCGGTTGCTCAACTAACAGAGATAGGGTTAGGGCAAAGTACCGCTGTCGGTATTGGGGGTGACCCTGTCAACGGGCTCAAGCATATCGATGTTATGAAGCTTTTCAATGATGACCCAGAAACGGATGCCGTGATTATGATTGGAGAGATCGGCGGTTCGGATGAAGAGACTGCCGCTGAGTGGGTTAAGGAAAACATGACCAAACCTGTCGTAGGGTTTATTGCGGGTGTCACCGCTCCCGAAGGTAAACGTATGGGGCATGCGGGGGCAATTATCTCTGGGGGCAAGGGTACCGCTGAAGAGAAGCTTTCCGTGATGGATGGTTGTGGCATTGCCGTTACGAGGGATCCCTCGAAGATGGGCTCGCTGCTTCAGTCGGTACTTTGATTCTTAAGCTGACTCGCTAGTAATTTTTTTAGGCAAACTTTGCAGAGGCAACCAGAACCATCGGTACCACTTGCAAATAAAGGCATTTCGGTTGCGCACCAACAACCATCGTCATCTTCCATGCCGCAGTGGAATGGTGATCCACATTCTGCGCAGGAGTTCTCTTTCACCAAATCCATGGCGATGATTTAGTTTAGGAAAGGTACTGCCATTCCTTTTTGTACTGCCTCTCGTTGACCCAATTCGTCAAACCATCGCTTTACGTTTGGGTAGTTATTCAAATCGATCTTATGCCACTCGTGTCTCGCTACCCAAGGATACGTTGCCATATCGGCTATTGAATATTTATTAGTGAGAAATTGGCTAATCGAAAGTTGTTTGTCGAGAACAGCGTAAAGACGTTGGGTCTCTTTACCGTATCGCTCTATTGCATACGGAACAGGTTCTGGCGCAGCTCGTAAAAAATGATGGACTTGACCGAAGATTGGCCCAGGACCGCCCATCTGAAACATTAGCCATTGAATGGTTTTGTGTCGCTCCGCGCCGGAGGCTGGTAAGAATTTCTCATATTTTTCTGCAAGATAAATTAGGATTGCACCTGATTCAAAAAGGGAGAGCGTCTTACCGTCTGAGGTATCGTGATCGACGATTGCAGGAATCTTGCTGTTCGGGTTGATACTGACGAACTCATTTGTAAACTGTTCCGATTTTCCTATGTTAATTGAGTGGGCAGTGTATTCGACACCAAGTTCCTCTAGTAATATTGAGACCTTACGGCCATTCGGTGTGCCCCACGTGTAAAGATCGATCATAAATAGTCCTGAAGTTATGTATTCGTATATTTTGGAATTCCTAGAGTTTACCTTCTTATGGAGCAGCCGTATGTGCAGAGCCAGGGCAGAGCAGTGTTGAAGTGGCTTTTGACGCTCATTCTCGCGGTAACAGTGCTCAGTGTCTTCGCGCCAACGGTGAGACGTTTATTTGCGCGGTTATTTGGTGTTCACAGAATTCCTGGGGATATAACTGTTTCTTTCAGGGGGAATCAGTATTTTCTCCCGTTTGGATCTACGATCTTATTCACTTTGCTCTGTAGTTCGATTTTTTGGATACTAACTTGACTATCCATAACGAACTAATCATTCGTTAAGGAGCGATCGCACCAGGTCCAACCTATTTCGATGAACGATGTTTGCTATGTCCTCCGGTTGGGTTTGTTTAATTACCTTGGATAAGTTCTGCTCGACTAGTCCCCGCAATATTCTCTGAAGAGTATTAGTTGCCTCGACAAATTCTGGTTTATTTGCTTCTCGACCAAGCGTCTCAATAGTATTTGCAATGACTTCGAATCGTTCTGGTCTCCTTATACCATCGACGTTAATGAGAGCTTGTAAATATTCTTCCGCGCGTAAGCCTTTAAGGTCGCTAAACAAAGAAAGTAATTTTAAAGTCTGTTTTGCGATATCCCTGGATGATTTGGTTGCATTTACCGCATCTGCCAATTTTTCAAAGTTTGCCTCACTAAACTCAGTTTGAGATCCTCCCTCGAGGATGGATATTAGCGCTTTAGCGTCTGTCAGCATGCTCATCAAAGAAAATCTTTGCTCAATCGCATGAGGGCCAGGAGAAATAGAATTTATCGAATTTAAGATAACTCCTGATATGGCTTGCGAAAAAATTCCATCTAGAGGAGGAGCAATTAATCTAAGTGCAGAAACCTTGTCTAAATACTCGAGCATGATCGACGGATACGCCTCACCTAGTCCACGCGATAGCTCGGACCAGATTCGCTCTGCGCTGAGGTGACTCAGCTCATCCGTGAGTGAAATGGTTTGCATAAGAGCTAAGGTATCGTCAGCGATTGTAAAGTTTAACCGGGCCGCGAATCGACAGGCTCTCAGAACACGGAGAGGGTCTTCTGAAAAGGCTGGACCAATATGACGAAGAATTTTCTTTTTAAGGTCTGCTTGACCGTTAAATGGGTCGATCAAGTTTCCATCAGCGTCTTCCGCGATAGCATTTATTGTGAAATCTCGCCTTGCTAAATCCTCTTCTAAAGTTACCGTGGGTGATGCAAAAAACTCAAATCCCTTGTGCCCTTTGGCATTTTTACGCTCAGTTCTGGCAAGTGCGTACTCTTCTTTCGTCACAGGATGTAGGAAGACAGGGAAGTCTTTACCAACAGGCGAAAACCCTGAGTTAATCATTTGCTCAGGGGTTGCGCCGACTACCACGTAGTCTTTGTCCTTTACTTCCATTCCAAGCAAGCGATCTCTGACTGCCCCACCTACGAGATAGGTTTTGAGGGCTTCACTTTCACTCATGGTTTCTATTCCAAAAAAACGCGCACTAGAGTTTTCCCATCCTAGCCTTAATATTTGGGCTCGATTTTATCCCAGGTAGCTCGGCGCTATTTCCTCAATGGTCACCACCCCAATTGCGGAGGAGCACTCTGCGCTATCACATACGTTATCGATACTCATTGACCTTAAGTTATCTCGGGTGAGCAGTTTTATGGGAGAGAGCTCCATCGCGAACGCTTGCAGGTAAGATAAAGTCTCGTTCAATGGCATCACGATAGTTTTTGTTTTGTTAAAAGAGGACGCCAATTTGACCAATTCTAGTAATGTATAAACTCGGGGGCCGCATAAATCTATCTCAGTTAGTGGTTCACTAGTTTCCCGAGCGAGAGAAAATATTTTCTCAATAACTTCCCCAATAAAAATCGGTTGAAATTTTGCGCGAGGAGAGGCCAACGGAAGAAGTGGTGCGAACTTTGTCGATTTCTGAAACATTGTAAGGAATGAATCTCCAGGCCCAAAAATGACCGATGGCCGGATAATCCCACATTTAAAATCAACATTAGCTGCTTGTCTAATAATTCTTTCCGCGTCTCCTTTTGACCGGAGGTATTTACTCGGACCCGAAGGGCTCGCTTTTAGTGCCGAAACCTGAATAAATCTTGGAATTTTATTTTTTGTGCAGGCCTCAACAATATTCTTGACGAGTGTCACGTGATATTTCTCAAAATCGTTTTTACGATTTTCATGAAGTATGCCTACACAGTTGATAACGATATCGGCGCCACGGATCATCTTTTCGAGATTTAATGGATCAGAAATATCCGCGTTGATGAGCTCACAGTTTGGTAACAATATGATTCTGTCTTTGTGTCTCTCCCTTCTTCGTGTGGGGATCCTAGTTCGGTAGCCCGCTGACGAGAATAAACTGGCCAATCGGCTTCCAACAAAACCAGTGCCTCCAAGGATGCAAACAGTCAACATTGATTATTTAATTCTCCATTATTAAGTTTATGGCTACACTCAAACATATCATATACCCCGCGGGAAGCTTACTGTGTTGTTATTAAGTAAAATTTAGATTCGAACATTGAGCGTAGTTGCCCTAAAGGAAGAGAGAAATTTGATGAGTCAGGATCAAATGAAAAAGTCTGCAGCGGTTGCTGCCATTGAGTTTGTTGGTGATGGGGATATCGTAGGAGTAGGTACCGGGTCTACGGCGAATTTTTTCATTGAAGAATTGGCGTATAAAAAATCCTCTTTAAAGGGCGCTGTCGCCAGCTCTGAGGGGACTGCCTCGCGCTTAAAACAGCACGGGATTAAGGTCTATGATCTAAACGATGTAGATAGCATTCGGGTGTACGTTGACGGAGCCGATGAGATAAATGGTGGATTTGAGATGATCAAAGGCGGGGGCGGGGCGCTCACCCGTGAAAAAATTGTTGCTGCCGTGGCGAAGCAATTTGTATGTATCGTAGATGAGACTAAGCTCGTCGAAACGCTGGGGAAATTCCCTCTGCCGATAGAGGTCATTCCCATGGCGAGAGAGTATGTCGCGAGATGCTTGGCGGACCTGGGCGGTAAGCCAGTACTGAGGAAAGACTTTATTACCGATAATGGAAATGTGATTATTGATGTAGAGGGTTTGAGTCTTACCGATGCCGCGTCTTTCGAGAACAAGGTCAACGGGATAGTGGGGGTTGTTACGAATGGTCTTTTCGCTTTGAGGCCTGCGGATGTACTCATCGTTGGAGCAGTCGGTGGGGCTCGAGTGACTCAAAGAGCCTAGGCCGCTTCATAAAGCTGTAGGAATTATGTAATATTAGGCATGTAGCCTGTGTGATACGACTAAAACCCTTGAGTAGAGTTGTCCAGACGAATGGAACATACCGTAAAAAAATTTGATAATGAATTGGAACACCTTCGGTCCGAAGTGCTAAAAATGGGCGGGCTCGTAGAGGAGCAAATTAATAACGCGCTAAATGCTTTTATGGAGGGTGACCTTGAGTTGGCGAG
>JAURFP010000062.1 GCA_030834275.1 Burkholderiales bacterium
TCTTCTGCAGAATCTACACGAGCACAAAAAACCTTCTCATAATCAACCAGGCCGTACTTTCCCTTTTTGGGCAACATAATTTCAGGCAATGGATCAAGATCAACGTCTCGCACCCCCCCCTGAAATATAAATCTCACATCGATAAAGCTATCTACGTCACTTTGTGGACTAGTATATCTAACAAGCGGGGAGAGCTTATCGCTTCCCAAAAACTCGCAAAACTTAGCCAGCACCGCACCACCTAAATCAGGCGATGGACAAAATACTAGTAATCTCCAACGCCCATCAGCCTCCAGAACCTGGCCAATCTCCATTTGCTTCGAGTCAGACACCCGAAGTACCGGATAAGAATGCAACCTCGTTCCAATTTCAAATCCACTAGCAAGCGTTTGATGGGTACGATCTGCGGTCAATAGACCCAACGGGTATTTAGTCATAACCCCCGCCGTATAGCGGCCGTGACGAATAAAATATTCTTCGAAGTCGTTCGTTACCTCACCTGATTTTTTCTTATCTTGCGCGCCAAATATTTCGGAGAAAACCTTGTCAAACTCAATTAATTCATTCGCAATTCCCCAACGCTCTTCTGAGTATGTTTTTAGAATGTCATTCTTTAATACGCCGCTTAGAACTGCGCCTAACTTCCAGCCCAAATTAAAGCCATCCTGTATTGAGACATTCATACCTTGACCGGCCTTAGGACTGTGCGTATGACAAGCATCACCTGCCAAAAATACTCGCGGAGATAGATTTTTGTCTATGTCTCGATCATCAAACTTCGTGGCGATACGCTGACCGATTTCGTAAGCTGACCACCAAACAATCTCATGACAATTAATCTCAAAGGGAGAGAGAATTGCCTTCGCCTTTGAAATTAGATAATCGGCCGTAACATCAGCTCTCCCTATTTTTCCCTTGACCGGTCCCAAATCGAGTTCGATATAGAGGCGAACCATGTAACCACCTTCACGCGGAATAATAAGCAAAGTCCCCAGCTCTTTGGATCGAATAATAGACTTGCGCCGAATATCGGGAAAATCAGTAGTCAACAAAACATCCATGACGCCCCAGACTTTATCAGCCCTGTCACCGATCTGATCAATTTTAAGACAAGCTCGCACCGCACTACGCGCTCCATCACAACCCACAATAAATTTTGGGGAAATCTTTTTTAACGACCCCGTATCCAGATCTTTTACCGTCGCAGTCAACTCTTCTGAAGCACCATCCCCACTGCAGGTTCTCTCAATATCGATTAACTCTTTTGAGTAATAGGGAGAAGTCGGACTACGCCCAGAGCTCACCACGTCAAGTAAAAAATCTTGAACACGCGCCTGACTGAGTATCACGTGAGGTTGGTGCGAGATTCCCTCCTCAACATCTCGGATGACCTGCTTGCGAATTAAATTGTCACCTTCGCGGCCGCTCTCCCAAAAAGCAGTCTCATTTACCCAATAAGCCTCCTCAAGTACACGCCATGAAAAACCCAGAGCTTCGAAAGTTTCCATTGATCTACATGCAACCCCATCCGCCTGACCGAGCAACAACCGACCTGGCCGTTTTTCTATGAGACAGATATTAAGTCCTGGAAACTTTGCGAGGAACGCTGCAAGCGTCAATCCGGCTGGGCCTGCTCCAACGATTAATACATCCACTCGCTCAATATCACCCCATTTGGAAATACGATGGTTTTGATCAACGGATCCTTGCCTACGAGGATCCCCAGGATGATGTCCATTGAGGTGATATTGCATGGCTAGATTTTAAAGTTTTCGACTATTTCGCTAGCAACCAGAAATTCTGTGACATTAGTAGTACGATTATGATGACCAGATAAGAAGTTACCACGTAGCAAGACATGAGTAAAAACGAACATAAAACAAATTGGAAACATGATGGGGTTCAGGTGATTCCAGCTGATCAATTAGATGGCAACGTTCCATCCACCCCGGGAATGGACAGAAAAGCAGCGATCAATTTCGCGCGTACTGGAGCGCAAAAACTTTGGGCTGGGACGGTGACGATAAAGGCTGACGCAAAAACAGGTGCGCATCATCATGGACACCTTGAGAGCGTGATATATGTCATAAAAGGAAAGGCACGAATGCGATGGGGTGAAAAATTAGAGTTTTGCGCTGAGGCTGGTCCAGGAGATTTCATTTATGTACCACCGTTCGTTCCCCACCAGGAGATCAATGCTAGTCGCGATGAAGTTCTCGAGTGTGTCCTGTGCCGCAGCGATGGCGATGCTATAGCGGTAAATTTAGATATAGAGCCTGCAGAAAAACCGGAAAATGTTCTTTGGGTAGACCCGACCCACCCTGCAGAAAAAAATCACTGAATTAGTGAGCGCTCAGCAGCCTTAGATATGGCGGAAGCGGTGAGATTCGAACTCACGAAGGACTTGCGCCCTTGCCGGTTTTCAAGACCGGTGCATTCAACCGCTCTGCCACGCTTCCGATGAGGCGAGATTATCCACAATATTGGCAAGGATAACCAGCTGAAATTTTGAACTTACCCTTCATGCATTATAGTATACTTGGGTTTGCCGGTTCTGAAGGAGCTTTGCAAAAAGAACTTCTTTAATCGCCGAGAATCAAAGCTAATGTTAAAACTTTAAGGAGTGAATACAAAATGCAACCAAATGTCCCAGCGTCAACCCACGTCGGCGTCATCGGAGAACAACAGCTTAAGGTGCTGCGTAACACCTACTTATTGCTTGCGCTCACCATGGTTCCTACGATCATTGGCGCCTTTGTCGGACTCGCCACTAGTGGCATAGTTTTTAAGCACCCGATAATTAGTTCGTTGATCATGTTGGCTGGAATTATTGGCCTGCAATTTGCAATTTCAGCAAACCGCAATAGCGCGCTAGGCGCAGTGTTTTTGCTACTGATGACATTTATTCTTGGGTGGTGGCTTGGACCGATCCTAAATGTCGCGCTATCGCTCCGAAATGGACCTCAGCTAATAGGATTAGCCGCCGCCGGTACTGGGATCATCATGGTCGTAATGAGTACGATTGCTACGACCACCAAAAAAGATTTTAGCTTCATGGGTAAGTTTTTGTTTGTGGGAATGTTGGTTATTTTGATTGCCGCGATAGCTAACATGTTTCTGCAAATTCCTGCTTTGGCACTAACGATTTCCGCGTTGGCGATTGGCGTATTCTCGATGTTCCTTCTTCATGACGTCAGCAGAATCGTTAATGGTGGAGAAACGAACTACATCATGGCGGCGACTGGTGTGTACATCAGCCTCTACAACATCTTTGCGAGCCTCTTACATCTGTTGATAGCTCTTGTAGGAAACAGAGAATAAGATCTTTTAGCATTCGAAAAAAGGCGTGGGTCTCCACGCCTTTTTTATTTTACGAACAGTGCAATCGACTCAACGTGAGACGTATTTGGGAACATATTGATAATCCCCGCTGACTTTAGCGTATAGCCGTTATCCCGCACCATGATTCCTGCATCTCTCGCCAGAGTAGCCGGGTTACAAGATACGTAAACAACCTTACTTACGGAGCAGTCACGTAGCGCCGTTACCACCGCGAGTGCGCCATCTCTGGGTGGGTCGATCAATACCTTGTTATACCCCTTCAATTCGGAAAACTCAGGGCTTCCCTCAACGAATAAGTCTGCGTAGCGAAAAACAGATAAATGCTGCAATTGATTTTTAACTGCATTTTCTTTGGCCCGACCAACAAGTTGCTCACTGCCCTCGAGACCAAGAACAGAAACACCTGATTTTGCTATTGCGAGCGAGAAATTTCCCAGACCGCAAAATAAGTCGACGACGCTGTCGCCCGGTTTTAAATCGAGGAGCTTAATTGCTCTCCTAACTAAGATCTCATTAACGTCAGTATTAACCTGAGTAAACTCGGATAATTTAAAGCCATAAATTAACCCGAGATCTTTAATTCGATAAGTGAGATCAGCATCCTCCGCCCCAGCGGTCAAACAGCGCAACGAATCTGGCCCACCGCGCTGACCATAGATGACGAAACCATACTCGTCGCCAAAGTTTATTAATTTTTGCTCGTCAGTAGCAGGCAAATTCTCTAGATGTCTGAAAGCGAGCACATCAACACTATCACCGCAAGCCACCTCAATTTGTGGAATCGACTCTCGGATCGACAAGCTCTCAACTAACGCTCGCATGTGTGGGATTGCACCTGACACCTTAGGAGGTAAGACTTCGCAAGATTTCATATCGACAACATAACTTTTCCCACGCTCTCTAAAACCCACAAGAGCTGTGTCTTTCTTCCGAACATACCGACTGGATAATCTAGCCCTTTTTCTATAGCCCCATTGCAACCCACCTATCGGGGGCAACATACACTCCGGGAATACACCTCCTATACGCCTGAAAGCATCCTCGAGCACTCGTTGCTTTATCGCGAGCTGAGAACTAACACTGGCATGCTGAAAACTACAACCCCCGCAAACACCATAGTTTTCACACTTTGGGGTCACTCGGTCCGACGACCGTTCTATGAACTTATCAATCGAGCCTAGCTCGTGGCTCTTTTTAATTTTTCGAATATTCGCTACAACTCGCTCACCAGGCATTGCCTGATCAACAAAAATAACCTTGCCATCCTGCCGGCCAATACCTCGAGCTTCGTGGTCCGCCGACTCGATACCAAGCTCACATGAACGCTGCATTATCGAACCCAGGCGTTCAGAAAGACCTTCCAGTGCGAAGACTCCTGCGTGGCAAGATAGTCGTATAACAAATTAGTTTCAAGCGAGTATTCCTCAGTATTGATTGCTCCACGCATAAATTGGTATCGCAGATACACTAAGTAGGTATTCGCAACGTCCGTCTCACAATAATTTCGAATATCCTGAATACCACCTTTGCAGAAGGTATCCCAAACCTTCGAACCAGACATTCCCACTTTTCCCGGAAATCCAAGAAGCTGTGCAATTTCATCGAGTGGCGCGTTGGCACGCGGCTGAAAAGCAGCTAGCGCATCCATGAGATCTAAATGTCTCGAGTGATATCGATTGATGTAGTTATTCCATTTGAAATCCCGGTCATCTTCGCCTTGATCCCAATATCTTGGAGCTGAAACCTGGTGTATAAGTCCACGATAATGCAGTACCGGAAGATCAAACCCGCCACCATTCCAAGAAATTATTTGTGGAGAATACTTCTGAATACCATCATAGAAACGCTGAATAATATCCTTCTCACTCGCGTCACATTCCCCTAAAGACCAAACTCGAACTCCATCCCCACTCCTAAGAACGCAGGAAATCGCAACAACTCGATGCAAATGTAATGGAAGAAATTCCGATCCGGTTTTTTCTAATCTCTCACTAAACGCTTTCTCGGCTACTTCGATATCACTTAAAGAATCATCCAACTCTCGTAGCAAGCGGATACCATCAACATCGGGGATAGTCTCAATATCAAAAACTAGGACCGGTAACATAAAAGGGGACTACTCAGAAGGAAAGACACCAGTTGACAAGTACCTATCCCCTCGATCACAGACAATCGAAACTATCGTGGCATTCTCAGTTTTCTTCGAAATCTCTAGCGAAACCCACATCGCCCCTCCCGAGGATATCCCGGCAAATATCCCTTCTTCGCGCGCTAATTTGCGTGTCATCTCCTCAGCATCTGACTGCGCCACCTCAACGATCTGATCGACTCGGCTCCTATCAAAAATCTTTGGCAGATACTCCTGTGGCCACTTCCTGATCCCTGGGATTTGAGAACCATCGGTAGGCTGACATCCGATTATTTGGATATTTGGGTTTTTCTCTTTTAGGTATTTCGACACCCCCATGATCGTTCCGGTCGTGCCCATACTAGACACAAAATGTGTAACCGTTCCCTGTGTTTGCTCCCAGATCTCAGGGCCAGTCATATCAACATGCGCCAGTGGATTATCAGGATTTGCAAACTGATCTAAGATCACACCTTCTCCTCTTTCTTGCATCGCCTCCGCAATGTCTCTCGCTCCCTCCATACCACGCGGCTGGGGCGTCAGAACAAACTTCGCCCCAAAAGCTGCCATAGTTTGGCGCCGCTCGATAGAGAGATTCTCAGGCATTACCAAGATCATCTTGTAACCCCTCATCGCAGCCACCATCGCTAGAGCGATGCCAGTATTACCCGAGGTTGCTTCGATCAACGTGTCTCCCGGTTTAATTCTTCCCGAAGCCTCCGCCCGAAGAATCATAGATAAGGCAGGTCGATCCTTCACCGACCCTGCTGGATTATTGCCCTCTAACTTTGCCAAAACCACATTGGAAGTTTTTCCACAGAGACGCTTGAGTCGAACCAGAGGAGTATTACCAAC
>JAURFP010000063.1 GCA_030834275.1 Burkholderiales bacterium
TATCGCGGATAGTGATTGAGGGAAATCAAACCTCGACTTACAAGCGCAACGAGGGCCAATGCCACGACAATGACGGGCCCAGCAGGCAGGTCAAACCAAGTCGCACACCCAATCCCCAAGCTCACACCCACAAAACTTACGGACCACCCCAGCAAATGCGGTCGGCTCGATCCCAGGACAACCAACGCAGGTAAAATCAGGGTAGAGAACACAACGTAAACTCCGACGAGTTGGACCGCCACCGTGATCGCTAAAGAAAATAGGATGTAGAACGCGACGCCCGAACGCGACGCTGGGCGCAAAAACCAAACTGCGAGAATGCCTACTAGCAATGGAAAGTTTGTGAGTACTTGAGAGTAGGTCACGAATAACACTTGCCCAGATAGCAAATGTTTCAACTCGTCACCGCCGTGCGGAAGATTAGCTAAAACAAGAATTGAGACTGAGGCCGCTAACACAAAACTCACGCCAATCACGGCCTCTTGAACCGCGCGATATCGCTTTTCAATCCAACTAAAAAATAAACTTGCAGCTAGAGCAAACAGCAGCGCACCCATGGAGCGCGCTACCATTCCCTCCAAATGAAAAATTTGCGTTGTGATTAGAAGACCCAAGCCAGCTATTTGCGCGATCGCTAAATCAATGAAAATGATGCCACGACGTAGGACCTCGATGCCCAGCGGCACATGTACCGCGCTAACCATGAGGACAGCTAGAAGCGCCGGGATAATAATCTCGAATAACTCAGTCATGATTGAGGGAGCAAATCAAGTAGTGCTTTGATCGAGTATTCGTACAATAAAAATAAATCGCTCACACCGGGCGCACCTCCCACGGTAAATGGCAGTATCACCGATGGCTTTCCCGTTTTCTGCGATAACCACTCACTCGAGTCGCTTGGATCAAATGGAGTACGAACAACCCCCAATACTGCGCCGGACCTCACCGTATCGACGACCGTAGCGAGATGAGACGCACTAGGTGCAATACCTGGTTTTTTTTCAATGTACCCGATCACTTGTATATTTAAAAACCGAAATAAGTAACTAAAGGACTTATGAAACGCGACGACATTTTTTCTATTTAATGGTTTTGCGAGCTGAAGCCACTTTACTTGGGACGTCTTCCACCTATTTTTAAATATTTCTAAATTTTTCTGATATTGTTCGCTACTTCCTGGATCAATTTTCGAAAGCCGCTCGGCTACCAGCTTCGCAATTAGCTCTACGTTTGCCGGATCTAGGTGTACGTGTGGATTCCCTTCAGGATGCACATCTCCTTGACTTCGGTCCACGAGCTCTGGGATTTCAATTAAAGGTACGTGCTCAGCGGCTATCAAATACCCCACTTGGCCAGGTTGAATCTGCTTGCTTGCTCGCTCGAGCAAGAGTGGCAACCACCCACTCTCCAAGCCTGCACCTGAGCAAACCAATAAATCAGCTCGACGCGCCTTCGCGATGAGACTGGGTTTTGCGCGAATAAAGTGGGGATCTTGCTGTGCAGTCGTGGCAGAGTCGACTTTCACTCGATCACCACCAATCACTTGAACGAGCGAGCGCCACTCAGGTTCGCATGTGAGCACGTAGGGCTTCGCCTCGGTGGAGCTGGACCCCACCGAAAGCACCACCCCAGCGATCACAAGGATAAAAATATGAAACTTATTCAACTTAGTACTTGTGCGCACCGTGTGCTCCGAGACTCATCACGTACTGTAACATCCACTGATGATCGACGGCACCTGCAGTCAATTCCTCCTTGTTGTACTGCAAGCGAATTCGACTAAATTCGCTATTGGTCCAATCTGCCATCAGTGATATTGATGTAGGTTTGTGCCCCGAGCTATCGACGAGACTGCCACTGAGCCCACTCGGAGGCGCGCTAATTTCCAGCTCACCATATCTCGCCCCTACCCGCATGCGTGGATTAAACTTATACGTTAGTTGTGAGTACCACCCGGAAGCGGAGCCCGTGTAATCGGTTGCGCTGATACTATTCTCACCGTCAGCATAGGTCCCGCTCTCATCCCGCGAGAAGTGCTCTGCTGTGAATGTCACTTCTTGATCTCGCTCGTTTCCGGTTGGGGCCCAGGTATATCTGAGATCGAATACATCAAAATCAACATCCCCCACAAAAGTCAGATTAGTCTCATTACTTATTCGACCACTCGGTCCTGTTTCACCACTCAAGCGGTAAGCACCAACCCTCCAGGTTTGAGTCAGACCGATATCCCCTCCGGTTCGAACAAAGTAAGAGTGAGCACCGATGCCAGTTCCTGCGCTACTACCAAACGGAAAGTCTTGCCCTTTGAATACTCCTCCACCGATTTCGGTAAATAAGTCTCCAGTTGGCAATAATTGAGTGAACTGCAATCCATCGTCGTTATACGAATGGTCCATAAATACTCGGTAGGGAAGCGGACGATCTGCAAAGTCATCCGTGTGCGCATGCTGCTCATTCAAGTAACCAATGGCCCAGAGCGCTCGGCCGAATTTGATTCCCATTCCATCAGGTAAGCCTGCCCCAGGTAATGCACTCAGGTACGCCTCCTCCAGCTCGACCTCAGTGGTTCCTCCATGTTCTGCTATCGCAAATGTGGTGCTTCCAAAAAATTTATCATCTACGTTGGCAGAAAAATTAAACTCGGTATGTTCAGTGCCCAAACCTCCCGCATCGCGTTCACCATCCTCACCGACCGCAAACCCGGCGACTTCGCTGGTGCCGCTCGAGAACTCGCGATAGGCTCCATTCAAAATTAATCCAATCGAGGGGTTAAACGTATTGTCACGCACTGTTCTTCCCCCGAGATCGACTGGTTCTTGTCTTGCGACTTGTCCCTCCTCGGCAGCTTCCAATCGCATTTCAAGCTCTCGAATTTTTTCGTCATAAATCGCTTTGATTTCTTCTAGCTCTTGCCGCAACTGTGAAATATTTTCCTCATCATCAGCGTAAGCAATACTTCCCACCCCCAATACACCTACGAGCAATGTATTAGTCAAAAATCTTTTATAAAACATAAATCCTCCATTAAACACGCGCACGCGCGCGGCAGTAGTCCTCGCAGGACTACAAAACTTAATCCTGTTTATTTTTCAGACGATGCTGAGGGGAGGGTCGCGAGGGGTTTGCTCTCGATACTTCGAAACCGCTACATACTTTGGTTCCGCAATACTTACTTCAAATGACTGATCGATCACCACATCACAAGCGGTGTTGCTCGTAACTACGGTGTTCTTGTTAAGGTCTAGGTTCGACCATAAGAGACACGCCTTGTCGTCATGGTTGTGTGGAATGACCTCGACACCGGCAGCGTGCAAAGATACCAACAGCTGCGCATATAAAAGCGCAACTAATAAAGCTTTTGAAAGTACCTTAAACATCACGACAATATACGGGACGTAAATAACACCCGTCAAGATCTACTCCATCGGAGGTTTTTACAAGCCTGTATTGATTGGATGCGTCGGCTTGGGTGATTTATCCTCGAAAAACGGCATCAAGGGTACCGCTAACTCGCGCAGCGTTTCCATACGCTTAACAGGTGCTGGATGCGTTGAGAAAAAATCAAATCGTGAGTCCTTGTCTCCACTTTGCTTTGCCATTTTCTCCCAAAGACTCGCAGCCGCGCGAGGATCATACCCGGCCTTCGCCGCAATCTCGATACCGATTCGGTCTGACTCCGCTTCCGCGGTTCGACTATTCGGCAACTCCAACGCAACAATCGCTGCTAGCGCAGTGCCCTGGACGATATACCCGCCATACCTATCTCCATCAATCGCTATCGCGAGCGCTTGCACCCCTAAATTCATCGCAATGGCTCGAGACATACGCTCACGCGTATGCGAGAGCAAGGCATGAGAAATTTCATGCCCCATGACCATCGCGATTTCATCGTCGGTTGCGTCTAGTTTATTAATCAATCCGGTGTAGATCGCCATACGACCGCCTGCCATACACCATGCATTCACAGTATCGGGTTCGTTGATGACTCGGATCGACCAGTCCCAATCTTTCGATTCCGGTCGATATCGAATCGCTTGTGCGACCAACCGACTCGTGATGGTTTCAACCCGTCGCACCATCGCTGGGTCGTTATTGACTTTACCCTCTTGGGATAGAGGCTGAAGCATCGCTGAGTAAGCGGAACGCGATTCGTTAATCGCCATTTTTTCCGAAACCAATACGAACTGATTACGGCCAGAGATTTGGTTGGTTTGACAACCCACCAAGACACTCAAAACGGCGGCAACAATAATCGTTTGAACACTTTTAATCATGATTTCCAGCTCACAGATGATTTACGCCAACCAAGTTTAGCGTAAAGCCAAAAACCTTACGCCAATAAGCGACTATGTTGAGGGACTTTCGCCATCAAGTATTCCATTTGATCTTGCAAGATTCGTCGGTTTTGCAAAATTAAATGCTCATAGCGATTTGGCACGTAGGGTGTATAGATTAAAGGCATATTCGCTTGCTCCGGCGTACGCCCTCCTTTTCGGATGTTACATGGACGACACGCCGTCACAACATTCATCCAACGGTCGACTCCGCCTGCATGCACGGGCTTGATATGATCTCGCGATAATTCTCTCTCCCGATAACGATCGCCACAATACGCACATACACGACGGTCGCGCGAAAACAACGCTGAGTTTGTCAAACAAGGATGCTCATTTTGGGATTTATCTATCGCACCTTTAATTGCGATGATACTTTGCGTTGAAATTTCGGAGCGCTCGCCAGTCTTTCGAGAGTAACCCCCTCGAAATTTCGCGATCTCGTCGCCGAGTGACCAAGCTACCATGTGACGCGCTTGGTACGTGATTGCGTCCTCAACCACTAACCATCGGCTGGGCACGCCAGCCATATCAACAGCCAAAACGAATGCCACGTTATTGCTCCAAAGTTCGCTTCCGGAACAACCGCCAAAGGTCCGACGGCTACCTTCCACGTTAAGTTGCACTTAGTATATTCACCGTAGCAAGGATTGCAAGTGGATGTTACAAATTTATTGCGAAGCTCACCTTTTGAATAGAAATCGCATCGACTGGGCAAACCGATTCACATTGGCCGCATCGAACACACTTGTCCTGATCAATCCAGAGTCGGTTGTAGTAGAGCGAACTCGTTTTTCCTTTTTCGACCAAGGTGTAACCCACCACTCGCCCCTCTTGATCTTGCGTGACCTCGGCAACCGGCAAAATACAATCCGGTACCGGCTTAACCTTAATACACTCATCACACAATACACATTTCTTATCATCGATCTCAAATTTGTAGTGGCAGAGATAACATCGCGATGCAGCGTGGGTTGCAACGTCTTTTGTATATCCCGTTTCTACCTCATCTACTAAGCCCCGACTTTGTTTGGCCAAAAGTGGCATCGGGTGAATCGGAATGACGTTCTGAGCCATATTTCTTCCCGTTGTTTTTCCATTCACTCCTTTTGAGAAAAACGACTCACCTACCCTAACCTGTAACTCTTGTTTCTTTTTTTGAATAAGAAACTCATCGACAACTCGAGCAGTCTTGCGCGCATGTCCAATCGCCTGGATTAATGTCGTCGCCCCTAAGGCATAATCACCTGCGACAAATACGTTACTCACTTCTGTCCGATGCGATTGCCGCACATTCGGAAGGTGTTTTTCATTAACGAGCGTTCCGTTAAATTGCCCCGTGAGCATACCAACGTCCTGCGTTTGACCCGTTGCCAACACTACGTAATCGGTTTCTACGTGCGTTTCTGTGCCATTGAGTAACTCGACTTTTGTTGCTTTATCTGAGCGATGCACCTGGGTTTTCGTAACCTTGATTCCATGCACACTAGTCTCTCCCGAAACTGCGACTGGCGTTAAACGAAATTGGATATCACCTCCCTCGGATATGTACTCATCTAGCTCGCCCGGCAACACGACCATATCCTCTTGATCACGTCGGTAGACAACGCAGGTTTTTGCGCCCAATCGAACCGCGGTTCGCGCACAATCCATTGCCGTATAACCGCCCCCGATCACCACCACCTCTCTACCAAATTCTCGTCCACCGTTTTCGTTAACCGAGAGCAGGAAATCCAGGCCGTGTTGAACCCCCGGAAGCCCCACCCCAGGAAGATCCGGGATATTCGGATTCATCGTGCCGGCAGCCAAAATAACTGCGTCATTTTCACGCGCGAGTTTTTCAAGGGTGGTATCAACTCCCACTTCGACTCCACACTGAATGTTTACACCGAGATTCTGGATCTGACTTATTTCCTGATGAATCACCTCACGCGGCAGACGAAATGCTGGAATCCCTTGGACGAGCATCCCGCC
>JAURFP010000064.1 GCA_030834275.1 Burkholderiales bacterium
TGTTTGCATTGGCCCTGCTCCGAGTAATCTTTCTTATCTCAATGTGCCCGCGATAATTAGTGCAGCCGAGGTTACTGACGCAGAGGCCATTCATCCGGGGTACGGATTCTTGTCTGAGAACGCAGATTTCGCGGAGAGAGTGGAGTCAAGCGGTTTTGTGTTCATTGGACCCCGGCCTGATACGATTCGTCTCATGGGCGATAAGGTTAGCGCGAAGCAGGCCATGGTCAAGGCCGGAGTGCCAGTTGTGCCGGGAAGTGATGGCCCGCTGACTGATGATCCAAAAGAGATTGTTTCTGTCGCTAGAAAAATCGGCTACCCGGTGATCATCAAGGCTGCTGGTGGAGGAGGTGGGCGCGGGATGCGAGTTGTACACACCGAGGCTGCGTTGATAAACGCGGTGACCATGACTAGGCAGGAGGCTCAAACCGCTTTTGGGAATCCCGTAGTTTACATGGAAAAATACCTTGAGCAGCCCCGACATATCGAGATTCAAGTCCTCGCAGACGAATTTAAAAATGCGGTTTATCTGGGAGATCGCGATTGCTCATTGCAAAGGAGGCATCAAAAGGTAATCGAGGAAGCTCCGGCTCCAGGGATTCCGCCCCGTCATCGTGCCCGTATCGGTGAAAAGTGTGTAGATGCATGTAGAAGGATCGGTTATAGAGGCGCGGGCACGTTCGAGTTTTTATATGAAAACGGTAAGTTCTACTTTATCGAAATGAATACCAGGGTACAGGTTGAGCACCCAGTCACGGAAATGATTACTGGTATTGATATTGTGAAGACCCAGATCAAGATAGCGGCGAAACAGAAGCTTCCATTTAAGCAAAAAGATATTACTTTTAAAGGCCACTCCATTGAGTGCCGTATCAACGCTGAGCATCCTTATAAGTTCTATCCGTCACCTGGGAAAATTTCTACGCTCCATATACCTGGAGGTCCGGGAGTGCGTGTAGATTCGCATGCTTATCAGAATTACGTAGTTCCATCGCATTACGATTCATTGATTGGAAAGCTAATTACTCATGGGGATGACCGGGCGCAAGCTCTCTCGAGGATGAGGGTTGCTTTGTCTGAGATGGCTGTTGAGGGGATAGAAACAAATATTCCGCTGCATCGCGACTTGGTCTCTGATGGCAACTTTATTGACGGTGGAGTTAGTATCCATTATCTAGAAAAAAAATTAGCGGGTTCCTAAATTTTTCACCTCCTCGCTTAAATCAACGGGTTTAACAGGTGGCTTGGTTATCGATTGAATTTCAAGCTCGGGGTATTTACGTCGAGCAAATCTCCGATGTCTTATTCGAGCTCGGTGCGATTTCTGTCGACGTCTCTGATGCAGAAGTCGGAACCACAAACGAAGCCCCAATCTTTATGGAGCCCGGCGAGGAATATACCCTTTCGTGGGGCCTTAATCGCATCAGCTCGATGTTTGCTGATACCTTTGAGCCAGAAGTAATTCTGAATAATTTAATCGACCAAATCCCTGGATTACGAATTGTTGAACACACCATTACCCGAGTTGGTGAGGAAGATTGGGTACGGTTAACTCAAAGTCAATTCTCAGTCATTGAAATATCAAATCGCTTGCGTATCGTTCCGAGTTGGATTGCTTCGGTGGATAAGAATGGAATTGAAATTATTTTGGATCCAGGTCTCGCTTTTGGTACTGGCAGTCACCCAACCACAAAACTTTGCCTATCATGGCTAGAAAAAAATATTAGTGGCGGAGAGGTGTTGATGGACTATGGTTGTGGTTCTGGAATACTCGCGATTGCATCCAAGAAACTTGGCGCGGCGGAAGTTTTTGGAATAGATATCGACGAAAATGCTATTGATGCGAGTAGATACAACGCCGAGCGGAATAATGTCGACATTAGTTTTTTTAATGCAGAAGATCGTATATCCGGGACGTATGACATCGTGGTGGCGAATATATTATCGAATCCACTTAAGGCGCTGGCACCTCTGCTCGCTTCACTAGTTAGGCCTAAGGGTAGGGTCGTTTTATCGGGAATTCTGGCAGAGCAAGAGTCGGCCGTGTGGAATGAGTATGCAGCCTGGTTCGAGAAGCATGACGTTATTTTTGACGATGGTTGGTGCTGCCTCGTTGGAGTAAAACGCTAGGCCATCGACATGATTATTTTTGTCAATTGCCCAAATTGTGAGTATGTTTTCCAGCTGGACTCGACCGAGTTACTAGCAAAAAGTGGAAGCTGTAGTTGTCCTGAATGCGCTTCAAACTTTGATGGTTATCCTCACATTTCAGTATCTGATCGGAGTGAGGTAGTTGTGCAGAAAAAGGCAAAACAAGCACAAAATAATGACAATGAAATTAAAAGGAAATTTACCGCCTCAACACCTATTATCCCGACCGTAGCAGACGAACGTCAGTCCCCTGCGCAACGTCGGCTCAATGCTAAAAGAACTGACGGAATCAGTCTCTTTGAGTCTGTGTATATCCCGCCGCCTAAATCAAAAAAAAATGGGATTATTTTGACCATACTGCTTTTGATCACCACTTTTAATTCTCTATACTTTCTTCTTCCGGATCTGTATACACGATCCTCATTCGTCTCAAATATTGTTGATACGGCATGCGGAGAAATAAAGTGCCCATCTTTTTTATTGACGCCCTCAAGTGCGTTGAATATTCTCAACTCTGAACTAAAGCTTGATGAGGAAAAAAAGAATTTCTATCGGTTGTCCGTGAATTTGAGTAATCGAGCGAAGCATCGAGTGGCATATCCAATGCTTCAGCTTTCAATTTCTTCTGGGAAAGGTTTGGAATCACGAAAAAATATTCATCCGAGGGATTACCTGAGCAGTGCCTTGGAAATTAATCAAGGGTTTGAGGGGCTAGAGGAAAAACAAATTAAAATACAATTTGAATTAGATGCTCCGGATGCTGTTGATTTTCGGATATTCTTTTTTTATGAGAGAGCCGGCTTCAACTATCTTGGATAGCGATCGCTTTTAAACGAACAGGGAAAACTTTGAACAGAAAACTTAGATTCAGTAAAGAACATCAATGGGCTTCGGAAGAAACCAACGGTGAAGTTTTTGTTGGAATATCAAACTATGCGCAAGAATCTCTCGGGGACATAGTTTTCGTGGATGTTCCGGAGATTGGAGCTTCTTTTAATCAGGGCGATCGGCTAGGGACAATTGAATCGGTTAAGACGGCCTCAGATTTTTACGCCCCAGTTACTGGGCACGTGGTGGATGTCAACAAAGAGCTTATAGAGGCACCTGAGTCAATCAATGAGAGGCCTCATGAGGTATGGATTGTTAAGCTCAGCGTTGGAGCGGAGGAGGAGTTGCGCGCTCTCATGGACTCTGACGCGTATGAAAAATTCGTAGATGAATCTTAATCGGTACTCATCTTGTATTGTTTTTTGGGGGCTATCACGACATGTTTCGAAAAAAATTAACGATTATTGAGCGACTACTACTGGTCGCGTTTGTCGGGGTCGTCCTCGCGTATCTGATATCAGCGTTTAAGTAGTGAAGCCGTATTTAGATAGATGGTTATCTCCTGTATACGGAGGCGCGAAGAGGCAAGCCGTTGCTGAGGTATGAGTGGAAGTACTCAAGGCTATTGAGCTCCTCGCTGCCTGCTGCAAAGGGAACCGCCCCAACAGCTTCCATACAGCGTTGGTAGCGCATGTGTAACGTGTAAAGACGTTCTCCCGCACGGAAGACTGGAAAATGAACAGGCTGTCCGATCGCAGGTGAAATAAGTTCATCTCGGAAGTACTTGCCTCCATGAGTAAGGTGACATGATGCGCAGGCAAGATTGTGTTGTCCTATTCTTTTAAAATAAAAGGCTCGACCAGCTTCAAATTTTTGCAATGCCCCCTCAGACTCGACTTTTATGTCCATTGACATTCCATCGGAAAGTTTTCGTGCGTAGGCAGTAAGAGCTCCCATCGTTTTTCGGTCATCAAACGAGTACGCAACGCCCCCATTTTTTTCTAAACAATCATTAATTAACATCTCGAATGAAATTAGTTTTTTTGATTGTTCGTCGAAAATAGGGTAGTGCCCGGCTATGTTAACGCCACGATTTGGCAAGCAGTCAGCATAGGTGGCGCCAGATGGTAAAGGTGTTTCCCAAATCGCTTTGCCAAGTTCGATATCGCCCTGGAAAGGTGGGAAGTCCATAATGCTTTCGAATTGTTCCAGTGCATCTGCGCTACGAATCATAGCGCCATTCACGTAATCTGATACTGCTACACCCGGCAAATTGTTTTCGAAGACTTTTAAAAAAAATTGTCGTACTCCCTCTGGATCCTCTTGGTTAGATGTTGCTACGGGAAACAGAATCAGATAAAGAAAAATTATGATGATTTTTTTCATTCGAGCTTTACTTCACCAAATCCACTCTCACCAAAGTTATCCTCCCAACTGACTCTGATCACGTCGCCCAAACTACACTCTCGAATTTTAAGGTTTAAATATGGATTTTTTGATACCGATCGACTCCAATGTATAACCATCACGAGGTCATCGTTCTGAAACACATTGACCGTGTGTATGAAGTGCTTCGGGACGATTTCGTTTGTCTTCTTATCTTTACGATATCCCGTTTCCATGGGGTGGAAGATTAATATTTTTACGTTGGCAATTCTATTTTCCAGCCTCGTTCTGAACCGAACCGATTTATCCATGTTTACTCCTCTCCACACCCACCAATTGTCACTTTTACTTCCTTAGAGGTTGAGTAAAAGCTTCCAGCCGCAAGGGCGACAACATGGACTAGCGCGGATTCTCCCATCTTAATTCTCGTCGCAATTAATGGCTCTATCTTTGGAGTAACAATAAAGTCTGAAACGAGTGGCTGTGGATTTTTTTCTGCGAAAACAAATATCCTTTCGGTTGCCTCAAGTTCCCAAGTGATTTCTAGTGGGACGATCGCACCGTTTTCAGCGATTTCTGGAGTCTTGAGGTTTATCTTATCGGTTGGTGTGATCCGATTAGCTCCGATAGCGACAAGGGCTTCTGAAAAAGCGGTCTTGTTATAAGCTACCGAATCCCAAGTGGAATTGAGATTGTTAGCAGCAAAGCTCATTTTTGAGATTTTCCCTAAATATGAGAGGGATAGGAGGCCAATTAACGATCCTACTTTTTCGATGAATGATCTTCGATCTTTCTTTAGTTGCATACTATTTCCGATCAATGCCGGGTCAAAGGCTTAGAAGGTAATCAACGATTAGATTGATTTCCGTAGTTGATAATATCTTGTGAGCCCCGAAGGGAGGCATTATGGTGTTAGGGTTACTGCGCCTCGCATCCCAGATCTGTTCGAATAAAAGCCCGCGTTCAGGAAATCTTTGGCGTACATTCACGAATGGAGGTCCAATATTTGCGCGAGTGACTGCGAGCTCGTCTGTCGGGGCTGCGTGACAGGCTAAACAGTTACCCTTCTCATAATCGTAAGCTAATGCCCGACCATCGTCGACATTTCCAGCAATCGCTCGTGTGGAAAGACTAACGACTAGGTAGGCAAGTATAGCCTTGCGATTTATGCGAAAAGAAAACATGCTGGGACCGTCCACGTGTCTCTATTTGTCGCCGTCATTAGATCTGTCCCAAGTCCCTGACTTGCCTCCAGATTTTTTATCAAGCAACACGTTTTTGATTTCCATTCCCCTATCTACCGCTTTGCACATGTCGTATATCGTAAGCAAAGCAACCGTCACTGCTGTTAGCGCTTCCATTTCAACACCGGTTTTCCCAGTAGTCTCGGCAGTTGCCGAGCAGCTAATACTGTTTGTTGTTTTGTCGATGGAAAAATCGACTGAGACATGAGTTAAGCTAAGCGGATGGCATAACGGGATTAACTCATAAGTTTTTTTTGTCGCTTGTATCGCCGCGATCCTTGCGATACCCAGTACATCACCTTTTTTTGCGTCTCCGGAGATTATTTTCTGGAGAGTTTCCTTTTTCATCGAGATTCGTCCCGACGCGGTCGCTGATCTTTTCGTTTCGGCTTTATCTCCGACGTCAACCATGTGTGCTTCACCGGAGGAATTGAAGTGATTAAATTCT
>JAURFP010000065.1 GCA_030834275.1 Burkholderiales bacterium
CCTCAAGCGTTTCATCGGACGCGAGGCGGGAGAGCTGGAAATGCTGAGCTGGCCCGCGGTAACCCTGTCGTCGATCGTGGTCTTCTAACCCTTTCTTAACGGCTTGATACGCGGCCTCTTGGTGCTTAGCTGATAATGTCGTATAGACATTTAGGCCACGTGTATAGATATCGTCACCAAATTTATCAGATAGCTCTTGCCGTAACATTTCGACAAAAAACTCCGCATGTTTGCTTGGATTTGCACGGCTGGAGCTCAAATCTAGATTTTGTTTTGAGGCTAATTCGAATTGGGTTTCACTGATGAAACCTTGAGTCAACATTCGTTTTAGAACATACACCTGCCTTTGTTTAGCTCGTTTGAAATTTACGATGGGGTTGTACCGCGACGGTGCTTTCGGTAGACCTGCTAGCATCGTCATTTCGGCAAGGGATGCTTTTTCCAACGGTTTGCCAAAATATACCTTTGATGCTGCCCCAAACCCGTAGGCGCGTTGGCCAAGATAAATTTGATTTACATAAAGCTCGAGGATTTGTTCCTTTGACAGGTTACGCTCAATTTTTATTGCGAGTAAGGCCTCGTTGAATTTTCTCGCTAGTGTTTTTTCGGAGGAGAGAAAGAAATTCCGAGCCACTTGCATTGTGATCGTGCTGGCGCCTTGTCTAGCGCCACCGGCCATGAAGTTTGCCAACGCGGCGCGTCCGATACCAAAAAAATCGATCCCGTGATGGTCATAGAAACGTTCATCCTCTGCTGCAATAATTGCGAGTTTCAATCCTTCGGGAACTTTTTCGATATCTATAAAGCTACGGTGCTCTTCTCCAAATTCCCCGATTAAAATATTTTCTCGGCTGTAAATACGAAGAGGAAGCTTGGGCTTGTAGTCTGCAAGCGCATCAACCGAGGGGAGCTGGGGGTAGGCCACAACAAAAACTAGAGTCCCAATTAGGATTCCCACAGCCGCCGCGCTCATGCCTAGGAAAAAAAGTGAAAATAATATTTTTTTAAACATTGATTCTGGTTGGTTCGAGGCAGGCAAAGTTGCGGTTGCGGCCATTATAGCCTCGGGTGAAGGGGGCTATCATTTATTTTAGATCCTGCGCGTACAATTTCGTAGTCAGAATATTTTAAAGCCGGATTCTTGGGCGCTAAACAGTTAAAATCACGACATGCGTCAGCCACACGAGAAAAATGCTGAATTGTTTTCACCCTTAAGTGGGATCACCCGTAATATCTACTTGGTGGGAATGATGGGGGCTGGAAAAACTTCTATCGGTCGTCTTTTATCGAAGAGATCACGTAGAAGATTTTATGATTCTGATCATGTCATCGAAGAAAGAACTGGGGTTACTATCCCCACGATATTTGATCTAGAGGGTGAGCAATCTTTTCGAGATAGGGAGGAGGCGGTGATAGCCGAACTGGCCCGCCTAAGCAACATAGTTTTAGCAACGGGTGGGGGTGCTGTTCTCCGAGAAAATAATAGACAGGTGCTATGTTCCTCGGGGATCATCGTTTATCTTCGAGGAAGCGTAGAAGATTTGTGGAGACGAACACGGAAGGATAAAAATCGACCCCTGTTGTTGACTGATAATCCTCGGCAGAAATTAGCAGAGATTTACTCCGTTCGTGACCCCATTTATTCCTCGGTCGCAGACATCATTATAGAGACGGGTAATCCAAGTATTCAGAGTTTGGAGCAGGATGTAGAGGCTAGGTTGATCGAGTACGCAGAGCGCATGTCAAATATTGATCACGAAAAGAAAGACTTCTAATGGTAAGAGAGGATTTAACAGTAGGCTTAGGAGGCCGTGCTTACCCGATTGTGATCGGTCGTGAGGAGCTGATTCCCAGGGATTTGCTGGAGGGACGCAGTTTTTTTTCAGATCGCTGTGTGGTCATTACCAATCGCACCGTTGATAAAATTTACGGAGATCGTTTGAGAGATGCGATTGCCGCTAGCGGTAGATCCGTTTCGAGTTTTGTAATCGAAGATGGTGAGCGATTTAAAAATCAGGAGACCTTGAGTTCGATCTACGATTTTTTGATCGGACATCGAGTCGATAGGTCGGCTACGATAGTTGCGCTTGGCGGTGGGGTTGTGGGGGATGTGGCGGGTTTTGCTGCTGCGACGTACCAAAGAGGAGTATCTTTGGTGCAAATCCCGACGACTCTGCTCTCTCAGGTCGATTCATCCGTTGGCGGCAAGACTGCAATCAATCATCCGCTGGGGAAGAATATGATTGGTGCGTTTTACCAGCCCAAGCTTGTAGTAATAGCGACTGAGACGTTAAGCACTCTGCCAGAGCGTGAGTTCATAGCAGGATTAGCTGAGGTAATTAAATACGGGTTGATCATGGATCGAGATTTTTTCTCTTGGTTGGAGTGTAATAGTGAGGCTTTGCTTGCGCGCGAACCCGAGTCTATCGCATATGCGATAAGGAAATCTTGTAGTTGTAAGGCCGATATTGTGGCAAAGGATGAAACGGAGACTGGGGTTCGTGCACTTCTTAACTATGGGCATACATTTGGTCATGCAATCGAGGCTGGTTTGGGCTTTGGTGCGTGGCTTCACGGCGAGGCGGTCGCGGCAGGAATGGTGCTTGCTACTCGGTTGTCCTCGCTCAACGGCGATGTTTCCGAAGATGATCTAGCAAGAGTTGTCGGGCTTTTGGAGAGGGTTGGATTACCTGTGAAAGCCCCTGGCCTTGGTGTGGATCGATATTTAGATCTCATGGGCTACGATAAGAAGGTTCAAAATGGAAAGATGCGATTGGTGCTATTGAAGGAAATTGGTAGTGCTTACGTTACCAGTGAGTTTTCATCTGTGAGTCTGAACGAAGTATTGGTGGAGATCGATCATTAGACGTTATTCATGGGTACTTACGAAGTAAAACAATATGCGATTCCTTTAAATGTAACTCGTGGCAGAGCTTACCTTGAGGAAGAATCCGGGGTTAGAACGCCTTTCCAAAGAGATCGAGACCGAGTTATTCATTCGACTGCTTTTAGAAGGCTTGAATATAAGACTCAAGTATTTGTGAACCACGAGGGTGACCTTTTCAGGACACGGCTGACTCACAGCCTTGAGGTTGCGCAAATAGCTCGATCAGTGGCGAGGGGACTTGGTCTAAATGAAGATTTGGTTGAGGCCATATCGCTTGCTCATGATTTGGGCCACACGCCTTTTGGTCATAGTGGTCAAGATGCTCTCAACGAAAGCATGCGAGACCATGGTGGTTTTGAACATAATTTGCAGTCGTTGAGAGTTGTTGATGAGCTTGAGCAGCGTTACGCTGAGTTTGATGGTCTAAACCTTTGCTTCGAGACGAGAGAGGGTATCCTAAAACACTGCTCTCTAAAAAACGCAAGAGAGTTGGGTGAACTCGGGCGGAGATTTATTGATAAGCAGCGACCTTCGCTTGAGGCTCAGTTGGCGAATATAGCCGATCAAATTGCTTATAACAATCACGATATCGATGACGGCCTTCGCTCCGGCCTTCTATCCCTTGATGATATCCGTAATGTCGAGGTTTTTGGGGAGCACTACTCGGATGTCAGGAGCCGCTATCCAGATCTGCCGTCTCGAAGGTTAGTTAGCGAGACAATCAGGCGGATGATTAACACGCTCGTTACAGACTTAATGGAAGAGAGCGGGCGATTGATCTCAGATGCGAATCCGGATTCAATCGCAGAGGTACGTTCGCTCCCAACTCTGATCCAATTTAGCGCTCCGGTAGCTCAGAAGCAGGCAGAGCTTCAGAAATTTTTACGGGATAATCTATATCGTCACTACCGCGTTCGACGAATGGCAGACAAAGCAAAGCGTATTATTCAAAGCTTGTTTGATGCTTTTCACAATGATCGGTCGCTTTTGCCGCCCAGACATCAAGAGAGAGCAAAGGTTGATGCGCCTAGGGCGATTGCCGATTACATCGCAGGCATGACTGACCGATATGCAATGAAGGAATATCATCAGATATTCATGGTGGACCCCTTCTAGAGCCACAAGGGGCCCAAATATTGATAAATCCCCCCTGATCACGGTACCATAGGTGGTTCTGTCAAAAATCCGGCATTTTGCCGGATTTGGTGTCTTTGGATATCCAAAATATCGAAGATTAAAAAATTTTATATTTAAGTATCAAGTATTTAGAAAGGCTGTACCGTGACGAAGTTTAAGAAACCTCTCGCCCAAGGGCTTTATAACCCCTCTAATGAGCACGACGCTTGCGGCGTTGGATTTGTAGCTCATATTAAGGGTGAGAGGAGTCATGAGATTGTTCAACAAGGACTCCAGGTTCTCGATAACCTCACGCACCGGGGTGCTACGGGCTTTGATCCGCTCCTTGGCGATGGTGCCGGAATTCTTGTTCAGATGCCTGATGCTTTTTTCCGAGGTTTAACTGATCTCGGGTTTGATTTGCCTGAAGAAGAATCCTACGGAGTCGGCATGGTGTTTCTTCCGCAGGACGAGGGCTCCAGGGGTAAAGCTGAAAAAATTCTTGAGGAGCTGACTGTATCGGAGGGCCAGATTGTGCTCGGCTGGAGAGATGTTCCGGTCAACAACTCTGGTATCAGCCAGACTTCTAAAGATGTCGAACCAATTATCAGGCAATTGTTTGTTGGACGGGGGAAAGATTGTCAGGATACCCAAGCATTCGAGAGAAAATTATTTGTAATTCGTAAGCAGGCTGAGCATCGAGTTACTTCTGAAGTCAACGTCGGCCCTGGCGGATTTTACCTGCCGTCCATGTCAGCTCGAACAGTTGTTTACAAGGGCATGCTACTGGCCAACCAGGTTGGGGAATATTTCTCTGATCTATCTAATCCAGAGTTTTCATCCTGTCTGGCGCTTGTACATCAGCGATTCTCAACAAATACTTTTCCGAGTTGGGAGCTTGCACATCCGTTTCGAATGATTGGCCATAACGGAGAAATAAATACGTTACGCGGTAACTTAAATTGGATGAAGGCTCGGCAGCGCGCTCTTACCTCCCCAATATTGGGAGCCGATCTAGATAAACTTTGGCCGCTAATAGACGAGGGGCAGTCAGATTCAGCGTGTTTTGATAATGCTTTGGAGTTACTTGTTCTGGGGGGGTACTCCCCGGCTCAGGCGATGATGCTTCTGATACCCGAAGCATGGTCCGGTAACGCGTTGATGAGTGAAGCTCGCAAGAACTTCTTCGAATACCATGCTCCAGCTATGGAGCCTTGGGATGGCCCAGCTGCTGTTGCCTTCACAGATGGAATTCAAATCGGCGCAACCTTGGACCGAAATGGTTTGCGTCCAGCGCGTTACGTAGTCACCAAAGATAACCTTGTCGTAATGGCATCAGAGGTTGGCGTACTACCAATCGCAGAAAAAGATGTTGTGCACAAGTGGAGACTTGAGCCTGGCAAGATGCTTCTTATCGATACCAAAGAGGGGAGAATCATCGGAGACGACGAAGTCAAGCAGAGCTTGATCGGTCAAAGAGATTATGGGAAGCTCCTCAAAGAATCCAAAGTCGTGTTATCCGAACTTCCCAAGTCGAGTACGAGTAGGACCGAAAACTTAGATTCTCTACTTGATCTTCAACAGGCGTTTGGGTTTACGCAGGAGGATATCAAATTCATATTGACTCCTATGGCCGTTACGGGACAAGAAGGTACGGGTTCAATGGGGAACGACTCTCCCCTAGCTGTCCTTTCAGATAAAAACAAATCCTTATACAACTACTTCAAGCAGCTATTTGCACAGGTCACGAACCCACCTGTCGATCCGATT
>JAURFP010000066.1 GCA_030834275.1 Burkholderiales bacterium
ACAGCACCAGTCGGCCCCAGCCCGGAAAACGCACCGTTAACTGGCGAATCATCTTCCATCACAGAACCGACCAGCGACTTAACGGTCGAAATATTGAGGTTTTTGGCTCTCAGATTTCCAGTCACTAGGTCATCTGATTTGTTAATTTCAACAAGATCGATACCGACCACATCCCCGACTTCGGTACGTATCGAGATGTCGGATAAATTCACCGATAGTAAGTCAGAGCTCTTCGCAAAATCAGCAATACCAGTAATACTGGACACCGACAATCCGTTAGTTACCATCTCCGTAGTCAAGTTTTTCGCATTGAACTCAATTAAACCCTTCAGTATTGAAGGGGAGTATTCGAATGAGCCATTGACACTCAGCGCACCACTGAGAGAAGCATCCGGGATAGTCGCATACTTCGATAATATTTCCGCGTTCAAACCATCCAGGTCAAAAATTACTTTTCCCGATACACCGGAGAGCTCATGCCCTGAACCCGGCCAGAGAGTGTCCAAAACAACCGAACCAGTTTGTAGAAGCTCACTTTCAGATCGAATAAATATCTTGAGAGTTAGTTTTTCTCTAAAAAACGATGAGGTAATATCCACACCGTCTAATTTAACAACCAAGTCGTCCGCTAAAGCATCCTTGAACGTGACCTGGGCGCCCGTGATTTTTAGACTCTCCTGACGAACCACCCAATCTAGAAGCTTGTCTCCAGATTTCTCTGGGGACGGATACAGGAGCGACGAGGCCAACCACACCCTTCCATCACTGTCTCTCGATAACTCAATCGTTGGTCCTTCTAACTCCAAACCCGAGAAACTGATTTCGCCTTTAAAAAAGCTCAGTAAACTTAGTCTCGCTCTGACTTCCTCGAGTTGAAGGAGTGGCACTCCACTCGGTTCGGAGATTTGCACTCCTCTTAACAAAACACTTGGCTTAATTCCATCCCATCCAGCGATAACTTGAGAGATACGGACCGATTTCTTCGTAGCGGATGATACGACTTGCTCAATATTTACTCTGAAGTCATCTATTCTCGGTAGAAAATAAAACTTAAGGGATGCTAAAGCGATCGTCAGGGCAACAAAGCTCACAAGAGGAACTACCCAAACGATGTGTATTAGAGAGTTTCGCAACCGTAGATTACGCCTCAACATTATCTAGCAATCTTCCTCTTCATCGCATGCTGAGATCAACCCAGCATCAACTAACGAATAACGGCTCACAAAAACCCCCAGACCTGATTTTAGACCTAAAAAAGCAGTACTGTCAGTGTCTCCAAGAAGCATGATGAATCTTGTCGGCCCGCAAAATTGACAAGGCACTATTATCGCCGAGTACTGGGATTTAAGATAGAATTCGTGGGTTTTTTGGTCTTGTTTTTAAATATCGGGGGAAAAAGATGTCGATGGCTGACAAAGACGGTGTCATTTGGTACGACGGAGCGATGGTTCCATGGCGGGATGCCACGACACATGTCCTGACTCATTCTTTGCACTACGGTCTAGCCGTTTTCGAGGGTTTACGAGCTTACGACACAAAGAAAGGGGCGGCGATCTTTCGCCTGAAAGAACACATTGACCGGCTTTTCGCATCCGCTCACATCTACATGATGAAAATTCCTTTTTCAAAAAAGGAACTAATGGATGCCTGTTTAAATGTAGTGAAAGAGAATAATCTCAGCTCTTGCTATATCAGACCAATCGCGTTTTATGGATCCGAAAAAATGGGAGTATCTCCAAAAGGAGCGACGGTCCACGTCGCGATAGCTGCGTGGCCATGGGGCGCATACCTTGGAGCAGAAGGCATTGAAAAAGGTATTCGCGTGAAAACCTCGAGCTTCTCGAGACACCACGTCAACGTGACCATGTGTAGAGCAAAATACTCTGGAACTTACGCAAACTCGATTCTCGCGAACCAAGAGGCAGTTGACCACGGATACGATGAGGCTCTTTTACTCGACGTAGACGGATTTGTAGCAGAGGGCGCTGGTGAAAATTTATTTATAGTAAAAAATAATACGATTTATGAACCCGAGCTAACATCTGCTTTGATGGGTATCACCCGTGACACGATCTTGACCCTTGCTGCCGATTTGGGATTGAATGTTAAGTCGAAACGCCTTACAAGAGACGATGTGTACACGGCGGATGAGGCTTTCTTCACTGGCACCGCTGCAGAAGTTACCCCAATCCGGGAGTTGGATAATCGCGTGATCGGAACTGGACAGCGTGGGCCAGTAACTGAGAAACTTCAGACGCTCTTCTTCAACCTCGTCAACGGACGAGAAGAGAAGCACGGCGGATGGCTATCCTATGTCTAAATCGATGAGCAATCGAAATGAACAGCCTATTCAGGTATTGAAAGCAGAACTTCCAATTTCCTGCCCGCCTGCTAACACTGAATCCTGGGACTCACATCCAAGAGTTTTTCTCGAATTCGATCAAGGTCGTGCTCAGTGCCCTTACTGTGGTACGCAGTTTATATTAGAAGAATAGCTCTATTTAGCGCAAAGAAACACAACCGCTTTATCTTCATTGGCCTGTCTTATATAGTTTGCGTTCCTCAACTAAAACAAACGGGTAGAGTAATTGAATAAGCTATTGATTATTGCCCCCTCATGGGTCGGCGATGCGGTTATCTCACACTCCTTAATTCAAAGACTTAAGAGCGTACACCCAGCTTCACCGATTGACGTACTTGCAAACCCGTTGGTAGCCGAGGTTTACAAGACGATGACAGAAATCAATGTTGTGCATGTAAGCCCTTTTGGGCATGGCGAATTAAATATCATTGCCAGACGAACATTTGCGAAGAAAATAATCGCCCCAGAAAAGTATGATCAGGCCTACGTTCTCCCCAATTCTTTTAAAAGCGCGCTGATCCCTTATTTTGCTGATATTCGTCGAAGAATAGGGTTTTTAGGAGAGCAGCGATATATCGTCTTAAACGATAGAAGAAAACTTGACAAAAAACACTTGCCACTAATGGTAGAGCGATACGCCTTCTTGGCAAATGCGCAAACTGAAATAAATAAACTCCCTACATTACGCCCTCGATTTAACGAAAATGAGAAAATTAAAGAGCAAACAAAAAATAAATATGGAATCTCGCTAGAGAATCCTATTGTGTGTCTTTGCCCTGGCGCTGAATATGGTCCCGCTAAACAGTGGCCGAAAGAGTATTTTTCGACCACTGCGAGAGATTTTGAGGAACGGAACTTCACCGTAATCATATTGGGCTCAAAGAAAGATGAAAGTATTGGGAAACATATAGAAAAACATGGCGGAAAAAATATAAAAAATTTATGTGGCTCTACAAGTCTAAAAGAGGCGATAAGTATCATCGGCTTTTCGGATCTAGTCATAACCAATGACTCGGGCCTTATGCACATATCCGCTGCGCACGACACTCCAACGATTGCAATTTTCGGTTCGAGTTCTACCGCCTTCACGCCGCCTCTAAGCGAGAAAGCGACAGTTCTTACAGAAACAATGTGGTGTCGACCCTGTTTTCAGAGGACATGTCCTCTCGGTCACACAGACTGTCTTAATAAGATTCGACCAAATCTTGTCATTGAGAAAGCAGTTGCACTAATCGAGAAATATGGCACTCACGCACGAACTAAATACGACGACTGATAATAAAGACTATCAGTCGCCTTGGTGGCTTCCCGGTGGACACCTACAGACCCTTTATCCTTATTTGTTCTTAAAGAAACCTCGACGATACTTTGAGCGTATTCGGGAACACCTTCCAGATGGAGATTTTCTTGATTTTGACTGGATAAATCGCGAAAAAACAACTCCTACGGTAGTTATCTTGCATGGCTTGGAAGGCAACTCCCAAAGCCACTATGTAACATCTCTTACCGACCGAATAATCGAATATGGATGGAGGTCGGCCGTGGTGCATTTCCGTGGATGCAGTGGAGAGGCGAATAATTTGCCTCGCGCCTACCACTCAGGGGATTCAAGCGAAATTGATAACATATTAACCATCATCAATCGACAAACTTCCGGTTCGGTATTCTTCGTTGGATACTCGTTGGGCGGGAACGTATTAGTCAACTGGCTAGGCAGAAACGGTCAAAATAATATCGACCTGAACTCTCGATGCAAGGCTTTTGCTGCGGTTTCGATCCCCTACAATCTTGTAACATCAGGAATCCGTCTTAGCAACGGAATAACAAAATTTTACGGTAAACACTTTACAAAATCACTTAAAACGAAAGCGTCTAAAAAAATTAAGCGTTATAAATTAGACATAAATCTTGAGTCCATCCGAGAATGTAGAACATTGATGCAGTTTGACGACAGGTTCACAGCACCAATCCATGGCTTTAATGGTGTCTTAGATTATTGGTCAAAATCTAGCTCGCAACTTGTGATTCAAAATGTCAAAAGTCCGCTACTTATCTTACATTCTGAAAACGATCCCTTCTTGCCGGGAAATGACCTAGTCAATATTTGTGAAGGTAATTCGAATGTAGAATTACGACTTCTCAAGCATGGCGGCCACACTGGATTCGTGACTGGCCCATTTCCCGGCAATCTTAATTGGTTGCCAAATCAATTAATAAATTACTTTGAAACATTTTTATGACACTGGATTCATCAATCTTTAAGGCTTATGACATACGCGGAGTCGTCGGAAAATCCCTCACGATCGATGTGGTCGAAAGCATTGGAAAAGCCATTGGAAGTATGATTTTAGAGAGCGGCGGGAACACATTGTGTGTTGGAAGAGATGGGCGTTTAAGCGGACCCATGCTGCTTGAAGCACTCGTTAAAGGCGTTCTCTCAACCGGGACCAATGTGCTTGATGTTGGCCAAGTCACATCTCCTATTCTTTACTTTTCGACGCACCAACTAAAAACAGGAAATGGAGTCATCATTACTGGTAGCCATAATCCACCAGAATATAACGGCCTAAAGATCGTATTAGATTTCGCAGCACTTTACGGAGAGCAGATTCAATCCATCCGCGAACGTATAGAAAGAAAAGATTTCTTGCAAGGTCGTGGAGAACTCAGCTATCAGGATGTTACTAGTGATTACATCGAGCGTATAAGCTCAGATATTAAATTATCTAGATCCATAAATATTTCTGTGGACTGTGGGAACGGTGTCGCAGGAGCCTTTGCCGCCAAAGTTTATCGCTCGATAGGATGCTCTGTTGAAGAGCTTTTCTGCGAGGTGGATGGTAGCTTCCCCAATCATCATCCGGACCCATCGCAACCAAAGAATCTTCAGGATCTCATTTCTCACATTGCCAACTCAGAATCACAAATAGGATTGGCATTTGATGGAGATGGTGATCGCTTGGGTGTTGTTGCTAAAAATGGCGATATCATCTACCCAGACAGACTGATGATGCTTTTTGCATCAGACGTCTTATCACGCTGCCCTGCAGGTGAGGTCATATTTGACGTTAAGTGTTCGCGAAATCTTTCAAAGTGGATTGCGAATGCTGGTGGCACCCCGAAAATGTGGCGAACAGGGCACTCTCTTATTAAGGCTGAGATGCGCAAGTCAGGTTCGCCCCTTGGGGGCGAGATGAGCGGCCATTTCTTTTTTAAAGAAAGGTGGTTTGGATTCGACGATGGAATTTACGCAGGGGCAAGATTACTGGAGTATTTGAGTAACCGAGAATCGATTGATGACACTTTTACTTCCCTACCAAATTCTTTGTCAACACCTGAAATACAGATCAAGTGCTCTGAGGGAGAGAATTTCT
>JAURFP010000067.1 GCA_030834275.1 Burkholderiales bacterium
AATACCTGCTTCTGCAAGAGGTTGCATGACGCTATCAAATTTTTCTCGGCCTATATTTAAGTCTTTCATTGCAGTTGAGTTGGTAATGTTCTTGGCACTTACAAAATATTTAAGAATCATTTTTTCTTCTAAAAATTCACTGATTGGAGTACAAATGGCTGTTGAAAGAACCTTGTCGATCATAAAACCCGATGCAGTTCAGAAAAATGTTATCGGTCAAATTCTAAGTCGGTTCGAGGGGGCTGGTTTAAAAGTCGTTGCCATGAAAATGGCTCATCTCTCGCCGGCTGAAGCTGCGGGTTTTTATTCGGTGCATGAGGGAAAACCTTTTTTTGACGATCTTGTCGAATTTATGACATCCGGGCCAGTTTGTATCCAAGTACTCGAGGGAGAAAATGCTATTCTCAAGAATCGTGATTTGATGGGCGCAACGGATCCTAAAAAAGCCGACGCGGGAACCATACGTGCCGACTTTGCAGTCAGTATCGACGCGAATGCTGTCCACGGTTCTGATTCTGCCGAGAACGCAGCGATAGAGGTTTCGTACTTCTTTCCGAGCATGAACGTTTACAGTAGATAACGGACGCAGATTTGGTCAATCTTCTCGATTACGATCTCGCTGGAATCAAAAAATTCCTAATTGGTATTGGTGAGGACCCTTTCAGAGGAACCCAGCTATTTAAGTGGGTTCATCAAAAGGGGGTGGCAGATTTTGAAGAAATGACCAATCTCTCTAAATCGCTTCGAAAAGTGCTTAGCGAGGTGGCCACTGTCGAAGTACCCATGCCAAAGAAAGATGATATTGCATCGGATGGTACTCGAAAGGTTTTGTTTGGTGTGGATTCGCAAAATGCTGTCGAATCGGTGTTCATTCCCGAAATTGATCGAGGAACTCTTTGTATTTCGTCTCAAGTCGGATGTGCGCTCGCGTGTACGTTCTGCTCGACTGGTCGGCAGGGTTTCAACCGTAACTTATCTGTATCTGAGATTGTTGGCCAGCTCTGGTGGTTCATGCACTCGCCGACTTTAGATGGAACGCCGAATAGGCTTGGTAATGTGAGTGCGGATCGTCCTGTTAGTAATGTAGTGATGATGGGGATGGGCGAACCGCTGACGAACTATGACAGCTTAATTACTGCTCTGCGAGTTATGCTGGATGACAATGCATATGGTCTCTCTAGGCGCAAATTAACAGTATCGACATCTGGCATCGTCCCGAATATTGACCGACTCCGAGAGGATTGTCCGGTGTCGTTGGCAGTTTCGTTGCATGCTCCGACTAACGAACTTCGTGATGAATTAGTTCCGATCAATAAAAAATATCCAATTGAGCAATTGCTCGATGCGTGTCGTCGGTATATCGACCCAAATATTAGCTCAGACGTCTCTAGCGAAAAGTGGATTAGGAGTGGATCCCCGCGTGATTTTGTGACTTTCGAGTACGTGATGCTCCACGGTATAAACGACAGTAATAGTCAAGCTCGAGAGCTCCTTAAATTGACTGAAGGTATATCCTGCAAATTTAATCTGATTCCTTTTAATCCATTTCCAGGTAGTGGTTACAAAACGAGCCACTCGGAGCGAGTTCAAGCGTTTCAGAGAATTTTGATGTCAGGGGGGAGAATCGCAACCGTGAGAAAAACTCGCGGAGATGATGTATCTGGAGCATGTGGCCAACTTGCTGGTGAAGTTAAGGATAAAAGGACCCCTAGGAGATCAAGAAGTCAGCGCGAAGGTGTAAGTTCTAACCGGTATGTAATGCGGGGGAAATCTTAGATGCCGGATGTTATTCGGAGAAAAACAAACCAAGTCGTAGTCGGTAGCGTCCCCGTTGGAGGAGATGCTCCAATTGTGATTCAGTCAATGACTGACACAGATACCGCTTCAGTTGAGGATACGGTTCGTCAGATTTCCGAACTTACGGAAGCGGGTTCTGAAATTGTTAGAGTGACGGTCAACTCGCCAGAGGCGGCGAGAGCGGTCCCAGCTATCAAAGAAAAGCTGCTCGCCTCGAACATTACAAATCCTATCGTGGGTGACTTTCATTTTAATGGGCACAAACTATTGAGAGATTACCCCGGATGTGCTGAGAGTCTTGATAAATTTAGAATCAATCCTGGAAATGTTGGTAGGGGTAGCAAGCGCGACGCGCAGTTTACGGAAATCATTGAAATTGCATGTCGACTGAATAAACCTGTGAGGATAGGTGTGAATTGGGGCAGCCTAGACCAAGCCCTTCTTGCGCGGTTAATGGACGAAAACGGCAAGTCGTCCCATAAAAAAACCAATTCAGAATTGGTGAGAGATGCGTTGATCGCCTCAGTGATTGAGAGTGGTCGCGCGGCTGAAAAAATTGGGTTGCCACAAAACAAGATAATCGTATCGTGCAAGGTTAGTGACGTGCAGGAGCTGATCAAAGTGTATGAGATCTTAAGTGACGAGGTCTCCTACCCACTTCATCTGGGACTCACGGAAGCTGGAATGGGTAGTAAAGGGATCGTCGCATCTTCCGCAGCGTTGAGCGTCCTTTTGCAGCAAGGTATCGGAGATACCATTAGGATTTCCCTAACGCCGACCCCGAATGGTAAACGAACCGATGAGGTAACTGTTGCACAGCAAATACTACAAACGATGGGGTTTCGTTCCTTTAAACCGCTCGTAATTTCTTGTCCCGGTTGTGGTCGTACATCCAGTAATTTTTTTCGCGTTCTAACTGAGGAAGTTCAAACTTTTGTAAATAGCAAGATGCCAGGATGGAAGCGTGAGTACGTCGGGGTGGAGGAGATGTCTATCGCCGTGATGGGATGCGTTGTAAACGGCCCAGGAGAAAGCAAGGGGGCAAACATAGGAATTAGCCTACCTGGTGCTGGCGAGATTCCAGTAGCTCCCGTGTTCATTGATGGCGAAAAGACTGTTACCTTGAAGGGCGATCATATTGCTCAGGACTTTAAGGAGTTGATATCGAGTTATGTAGAGAGACGATATCGTCGGGAGGCTAACTCTTGACTCGATCTGAGATTATCAACCTTACTTTCTTGGTTAATGGAAAACAACGGGACGCTTGAATGGAAAAACTAAAGGCAATTCGCGGGATGAACGACATACTTCCTGATGAAAGTTTCAAATGGGAAGCATTCGAGCACGTCATCAGAGAGTGGGCTGCGAGCTTCGGGTACAAGAATCTTAGAACTCCCATCCTCGAGTCCACTAATCTGTTCGTTCGTTCTATCGGTGAGGTCACAGATATTGTCGAGAAGGAGATGTACAGCTTTTCGGACAGGTTAAATGGTGAGGAGCTCACACTTCGGCCCGAGGGTACTGCCTCCGCTGTGAGAGCGGTGATTGAGCACAACCTAACTTATTCAGCTCCACAACGGGTCTACTACATGGGGCCCATGTTTCGGCATGAACGTCCTCAGAAAGGAAGATATCGGCAGTTTCACCAAGTTGGAGTTGAGTCTATGGGAATTCCCGGCTCCGATATTGACGCCGAGCACATCTTAATGGGGGCAAGTCTTTGGAGGGAGTTAGGTCTCGAGGAAATCTCCCTCGAGGTTAACTCGCTAGGGTCATCGGAGGATCGAGCCACTTTTAAAGAAGCGTTAGTTGAGTATTTGACCGCTAGACGCGATGAATTGGATGAGGACTCCATTAGGCGCTTAACCAAGAATCCTCTTCGTATTCTGGATAGTAAAAACCCAGACATGCAAAGCGTGATTGAGGGTGCGCCTAAATTGATTAATTTTCTGAGCGATAAGTCTCAGAAGATATTTGATGAATTCAAACGTGTGCTTGACATTAATCGAATTGATTGCCGGGTTAATCCAACGCTAGTTAGAGGTTTAGATTATTACAACGATATTGTTTATGAGTGGAAGACCGAAAAATTGGGCTCTCAGGGCACAATTTGCGCTGGGGGTCGCTACGACGGTCTGTCTGAGCAAATAGGTGGTAAGGCGATCCCAGCTTGTGGATTTGCGATGGGTATCGAACGAATATTAGCGCTCGTGGACCTAAATTCGCGTCGTTTTAGTGTGAAATCTCCAGACGCTTATCTGATTTACTCAGGCCAGGGGACGGATGTAATTGCGTGGGAGACTGCTCAGAGGTTTCGTGCGGATGGGATCTCTTGTGTATTGCATTGTGGTGGAGGTAGTTTCAAGTCACAGATGAAGAGGGCGGACAGCAGTGGTGCGAATTTTGCCGTGATAGTTGGCGAAGAGGAGTTAAGCCAAGGCGGTTTAACGGTAAAACCTCTTCGAACAGGAGATCTTCAACAAACGGTAAAATACGACGCTGCAATCGCGTTAATCAAGGACGCTCGTGATAGTTAATGTTATTCACTAATTTATAGAGAAATTTATGGCAACGTTCGATTTAGAAGAGCAGGAACAAATTGATGAACTGAAACAGTTCTGGCGGTCATACGGGAAATTGATCTTGATGGTCGTTGTGGCGGTTATCGTCGGACTCGGAACGTTTAAGGGGGTCGAGCACTTCAAAAAACAAGAATCACAAGATGCGTCTGTGATCTTCGCAAAAATTGAGGAAGCGCAAGCATCGGGTGACGTCGAGGCGATCCGTGAAAATGCTGCAAAACTTTTGGACGCGCACGGTGGTACTCATTACGCTGCGCTCGCAAATTTGATACTCGCGAAAACGGAGTTCGAGGCTGGTAATCTTGATGAGGTAATCAAAAGCTTGAGTGATGCGCTTGATGGTTCAAAGGATCCGGCTCTCGAGGAATTGATGAAGCTTCGATTGGCTGCTGCGTACCTAGAGAAAGAGGATTACGAAAATGCTCTAAATTACGTCTCGAGTGACGTTTCCTCGTCCTTTGCTGCGCAGTTTGCTGATATGAGAGGAGATATTGAGTATGCAAAAGGTGATCTTTTAAAGGCGCGCGAGGGATACTCTCAGGCGCTTTCGTTACTTGGAGAACAAGACCCATGGAGGGACATCGTACAGATCAAGATCGATAGCCTGGGCGGTAAGTAGCAGTGAGATCCGTTTGGATAATTTTGGCCTTGGTGGCTCTACTCGGTTGTGCTGGGAAAGGCCATGAGCCCTTCGAGATACCGAAGTTTAAAGATGAGATCACCTTCGTTAAGGATTGGAAGGAATCCATTGGTGAGGCTCAAAGTATCAATGTGGATATTCGAATGGCTGGCGATTCTGTATGCAGCGCGTCAAACACTAAACTGGTTTGTTTTTCCGGGTCAGATGGAAAGATAATTCGCCAGAAAGAAGCTAAAGACCATTTCTCCAGTGCGTTAGTGAACACCGAATCGACCTCATATGTAGTCTCGAATTCTGGTTTTTTGCGAGCGCTGAATGAGAATTTCGACAGCGAATGGGAAGTGAACGTAAACGACGAGGTTGTATCTGCGCCAGCAGTCGGTTCCGACAGCCTTTATATTCGAACTGTAACAGGGACAATCCACGCCTACAGCAAGCTGGATGGCAAAAAAATCTGGGAATTTTCTGCGCCACCGTCGCCTTTAGTTTTGAGGGGTCAAGTCGGAATTCTTGTTGGTCCAGACGGAAACCTGGTCGCTGGGTTCCCTGGGGGTTATTTGTATAAATTCGATTCGATTAATGGCA
>JAURFP010000068.1 GCA_030834275.1 Burkholderiales bacterium
TATTGTGAGCTACCTGGCTTTGGTATGAGCGCAGACGCAAATCACATCACTGCACCTTGCGAAGATGGTGAGGGAGCTGCGCGATGTATGAATAATGCAATTAAAAATGCGGGTATTTCACCGAATGACATCAACTACATAAATGCGCATGGCACGTCGACCCCTCTTGGGGATATTGCTGAGACTGTAGCGATTAAAAGGATGTTCTCCGAGCAATCAAAAAACATCGCTGTTAGCTCCACTAAGTCGAGCATTGGCCATCTGCTAGGAGCTGCGGGAGGAGTTGAGGCAGTTTTCACTACTTTGGCTATCCGAGATCAGATCGCTCCTCCAACAATTAATTTGCACGACCAAGATCCAGCCTGCGATCTAGATTATGTTCCGAACCATGCTAGGAAGATGGAGATCAACGGGGCGATATCGAATTCGTTTGGTTTTGGTGGCACAAACGGTAGCTTGGTCTTTACAAAAATCTAGTTTTAACCGTCTGAGCTGGCAATTAAATGGCTCGATACCATCGTGGACAAATTTCGTAAAATATTCTTAAGACTAGTGCTAGCCATCACGGGAGTTGTTGCACTCGGTCTGATATGGATTATTTGGACAGGACTGCGTCCAGTGGCAGTCGAGGATTCGGTGAGGTTTACTGTTGAGCGAGGACAAACGCTTCACTCAGCTGCAAAATCACTCGAAAAGGAGTCTATCGTTCCCGATGCAAAGTCTTTTCAAATTCTAGCTTCGATATTTAATGCGGGAGAACGCATCAAAGCTGGAGTGTACGAATTTGAAAACGGATCGACGTCTTTCCAGGTTCTTCAAAAACTCATACGTGGCTACTTCGCAAAAAATAGAATACGTCTTCAAGAAGGGTGGACGTTTTGGCAGGTTCGTGAAGCGCTCGATAATGCGCAAGCTCTGCGACATGACACTAAAACCCTGTCTGATTCCCAAATTTTAAGATTGCTAAATATTGAGGAGGAGCATCCAGAGGGACTTTTCTATCCAGACACCTATACATTTTCTGGTGGAGACAGTGATCTTGAAATTCTTCGAATTGCAAATGAAAAATTGAAAAAAACGTTGGCATCCGAGTGGGAAAATAAGCCTGAGAAAACTCTTCTAAAAACTCCTTATGAAGCATTGGTTCTTGCATCGATTATTGAAAAAGAAACATCGCTCGAGAGTGAGAAGACTCTGATCTCAGCAGTCTTTCATAACAGACTCCGAAAACGAATGCGGCTACAAGCTGACCCGACCGTTATTTACGGAATTGGTCCTGAATTTAACGGAAATATAACGCGTAACGATCTTCGCGAAGACACACCGTACAATACTTATACGAGAGATGGTCTCCCGCCAACTCCAATCGCGATGGTTACTAGGTCTTCCATTAAGGCTGCAATTAATCCGATATCCGATACGGCTCTTTACTTTGTTGCCAAAGGAGATGGCTCTCACCACTTCTCGGATAACCTTGCTGATCACAACAAGGCAGTCCAAGCGTATCAGCGGTAAAATTTACCTGTGAAAACCGGACTATTTATTACCTTTGAAGGCATCGATGGCGCTGGGAAAAGCACGCAGCTATCCAATGCCATTGATTACGTGAAAGGACTCGGGCGACCGTTTATAGAGACCCGAGAACCAGGCGGTACTGAGCTTGGAGAGAGAATTCGCTCTTTAATTCTTGACGGGAAAAATAAGATCAGCGCGGAAGCCGAGACGATGATGATGTTTTCGGCTCGACTCGAGCACTTAAACAGCGTTATCAAACCTGCACTAGATGACGGAAAAATCATATTGTGTGATCGGTTTACTGACGCAACCTACGCTTATCAAGGTTTTGGTTCTGGAGTTGACCTAAGCTTAATAGAAAACCTCGAACGTATTGTTCATAACGGTTTACAGCCCGACAGAACTTTCTTTTTTGATTTGGATACGCAAACCGCGAACGCGCGTATAGCAGGTCGCGAATTGGATAGGTTTGAGTCTGAAGCCATTGATTTTCATCAAAGAGTTAGGGAAGGGTATCTAACCCGAGCGAAAGCACACTCACAGCGTTTCTCAATCATCAACTCAGATCGTCCGGCAGACGAAATCAAGGGCGACTTATTGAATGAGCTAGCGATGTTATGCAGCTAAACGATCTGCCTTGGGCCGCTCAGTCAATTTCCGATTTAGGAAACACCTTACCGAATTCCCTTTTAATTTACGGTCAATCGGGTATCGGGAAGAGAGCAGCATCAAAACTAATTGCTCAGTCAATTCTCTGTTCAGAAAATCAAAATCTAGGGACTCCATGTGGAAAATGTTCGGATTGTGATCTATTTCTAGCGGAAACGCATCCCGATTTTCGCTTGATTACCGATGAGGCGGACGAAGAGGCGAATGAAATCGATACCGCCGCATCGACTAAAAAGTCCGGCCAAAAGAATATTTCAATAGCGATGATTCGTGGTCTGTCGGAATACGTGACGATTAAACCGCTAAGAGATCGAGCAAAAGTAATTGTTATTGACCCTGCTGACTCAATGAACGCGAGTTCAGCAAATGCGCTTCTAAAAGTACTAGAAGAACCACCGATTTACGCCCACTTGATATTGATTACTCGGAGTCCTCAAATGGTGCTTCCAACGATCGCAAGTCGTTGCTTAAAACTCAAGATCAACACCCCTTCTGAGAGTGCCGCCATTCAATGGCTTAAAGTTCACGCGGATAGCAAACATGATCGCTATCTACAGTTAGCACTTAGGCTATCTGGCGGCGCACCTATGAGAGCTGTCGAGCTGTGCGAAGATGAGCAATTCTTTGTTATAAGAGAGGATATTTTTGGAGAGCTCGATCAACGAGTTCTAGATACCTTTCGACTCGCTGAACTCTGCGAAAAATTAGAACCGGCGCAAACGAGCGCGATATTCAATACGTTGCTCCTTGATGTGATGTGTGTGCAAGAGGGCGGAGGCATTCAACACAATATCGATCAGACCGAGATTGTAGAGCGCTGGGCAAACTCAAAAACTGGGAAAGACCTCGTACACTGGTCGGACGATTGGGTTGAGTTTTCTCGTTCAGCGAATCATCCACTCAACAAACGCCTGACACTTGAAGCTATTTTTTTAAAGACCCCCAAGTCATAAAAATCAATATCAATGGAAATCATCGATTCACACTGCCATATTAACTTTCCAGGCCTCTTAGATGACATGGATGGCATTTTGGCTCGGATGGCAGAGCATTCGGTATCCAAAGCACTTTGTGTGTCAGTTACGCTGGAAAAATTTCCAGAAGTTCTAGCGTTAGCTGAAGCCCACGATCATATATATGCATCGGTTGGCGTACATCCAGATAGCGAAGAAGGGGAAGAGCCAACCATTGAGGGGTTAGTCACTCTTTCCAATCATGACAAAGTTGTTGCAATTGGCGAGACTGGGCTGGATTACTTCAGAGTGGAAGGTGACACCGAATGGCAGCGTGAGCGATTTCGTACACATATTGCGGCATCACTCAAGGCAGAAAAACCTCTAATTATTCATACACGCGAGGCAGGATCCGATACTTTAGATATTTTGAGAGAAGCAGGGAAGGGTGAGGCTCGAGGAGTGATGCATTGCTTTACAGAGACTTTGCCATTTGCTCTTGCATCGATAGAGTTAGGATTTTTAATTTCTTTTTCGGGAATTATCACATTCAAGAATGCGCAGGAAATCAGAGATGTTGCAAAAGCCATTCCAATAGAGTCGATTCTAATTGAAACGGACTCGCCATATCTCGCGCCAGTTCCCAACCGCGGCAAAACTAACGAACCGTCATACGTGCGATTTGTGCTCGAAGAGGTTTCACGCGTCAAGGGTATTCCAATAGATACCGTCGCTCAAAAAACAACAGAAAATTTCCATCGTTTATTTCTGAACGCTTAACTGCGGTCTAAGCGATTTCTCAGTCGCTCGAGCTCTCCCGATATTTTCTGTATACCTTCAACTAATTCCTGCTTATGTCGCTCTTCGGCATCTCCCTCCAGGTTCAGCGACTTGCTCTCTTTGTTCACCACGTCAACAACAATAGCAATTAGCATATTTAGAAACGCGAATGCCGAAAAAAAGATAAAGGTCAAAAAATATATCCAGGCCAATGGATACACTTCCATAACCTCATACATGACATCTGTCCAATCCTCAAAGGTCATCACTCGAAACAGCGTCAACATCGCTCGCAAAATATCCCCCCAGAGGAAAGGGTTAATTTTAGAAAATAGCGTTGCTCCAACAGCACCATAAATATAAAAAAAGATGAACATCAAGAGCACCAGGTATCCGAGCCTTGGAAGCGAAGTGATAAGAGCATTTAGCAGAACGCGCAACTCTGGAACGAATGAAATAAGTCGTAAGACTCTAAAAATCCTCAGAAGTCGGCCAACAAAAACCAGATTTGAACTCTCCAATGGTACTAAGCTACCAACAACAATCATCGTGTCGAATATATTCCATGGGTCCTTCAAGAATCTCTTTAGGCTTCCCTCAGCCACGATGCGAATCGCTAGCTCGACAGTAAATATGCCTGTGATAGCAAGATCTAAATAAGCAAGGATGTGCTGATAGGGGTCCAGTATATGGTAGGTGTGCGCTCCGACATTAAGTGCAGATACGACAATGATGAATATCATTGTGATCTCGAACCATTTGCTATGCCGAATATCGATAATTTTTCGCGTAAACATATTTAATTTAGAGAGCAGGGTTATTCAAGACGAAAAAAAAGAAAACCTCCTTGGTTTTCTTTTTTTGTACACGATTTTGTTTAGTGCTTCATATCACAATCAAATGCAACTGAGACAAACACCCCATCATTCATCATATAAGTAGGAACGTATTTACAAGTGCCCATTAAGTTAGCGTATTTTCCAGACACCCCACGCAATACACTTTCCCCAGGGCCGCCCTGGCCAATAATTCCTACCCGGTTGTTTTCCATGGAGAACTCATTACCGTCTTTGTCTTTCACCGAGCACAATGCATACAGAGTCGACTGTCCATCTTTATCTAAGCTGCTGGCTGCGCAGGAGAATGACAGGACGGTACCCGTGGGAATACTTTCGTAAGTAGACGTACCAACGTTGGTCAACCCCTTTAATCCAGCAGCTGTAAATGAAATGTCCCCAGATTTAATTTTCGTGATTTCGAATTGGCCATTCGAAACAAACGACATTTTCCCGGCATTATGGCCATGGTGATCCGCTAGCGCTGCTGTTGAAAAAAAGAATACTAGAAAAGATATAAATTTCATTTGAAATCCTTTAGGTTGAATTATTTTTGTAACTTTCATGAGTTACAATCAGAGTATTACATAAAGTCAGTATCAAGGAATCGCATGTCAAAATATCAAAAGTTAACTTTCGAAAAAATTAATG
>JAURFP010000069.1 GCA_030834275.1 Burkholderiales bacterium
TATTGAGAGCGAGCTGTTGCGCTAGCGCAGCTTTTGGTTTGCCGATTGCGATTAGCCAACCCAGTAGTGCGTAGTTTAGAAGGGCTGCTGGAGCAGACCATATTCGGATGTTAAAGTAACTCATCGCGAGAGTCTCGACTTGGGGGCTTGCATCGCTTATTGCAAAGGCAGCCGACCGAATCGGAATTTGAAGGATTATCAATACAACACCAATGCTGAGCGCTAAAAGGAGAGCTCGTGTCAACGTTGCACTAATTTCCCCATCATCTTTTGCTCCAACCGCTTGGGCGGTTAAGCCAGTGGTTCCCATGCGTAAGAAACCAAACGCCCAAAATACAAACGTAAAGATTAGTGACGAGAGCGCCACGGAACCAATGAGGCTCGGCTCAGGAATACGACCCATGATTGCAGTGTCTACCACGCCAATCAATGGGGTAGACATGTTGGAAATCATCACCGGAACGGCGATGGAAAATATGGAACGATGAGTGATCATGTTAGACACATTACCACTCAGTCTCGCAAAATTACGAAGAGGAATTTAGTTTGTTGTAATTTTGCGTATAGGTTTTGTAAACGTCGACCCCGATCGAGAATAAACGAGCATTTTCCTCAGATAGCGCTCGCGATTGTCTCGCGGGATTACCCGACCAAATCATTCCTTCCGCCACAATCGTGTCTGGTTCAGTGACGGCACCAGCGGCGACCACGCCTCCCTTTTTCACAATCGTACCTTTCGAAAGGGTAGAGCCCATTCCAATGATGCAGCCATCTTCTATTTCGCAGGCATGCAATTGCACGTTGTGTCCGATTGTCACGCGTTTGCCGATCTTTATTTGTTCACCCGCTTTCACGTAAAGCCGCGAGTTATCTTGAATGTTACTTGCTTCGCCTAGGACCACACTCCCACCGCTTGCATTAATCTCTACACCAAACCAGATACTGGAATCTTTCTCAAGCGTGAGATCCCCAGTAATACTGGCAGTGGGCGCAACGTAGGAATGATTATTTGTGTTTTCCACTACACCTTCGCCTGGAGTTAGCAGTAGTTTTTTCACGGGGTTATCCGCCAGCACCAGTTCTGAGCCATCGAGCTTTTCACGGCTTTTGACGATTTGTCGTAGTTTCTCAAGCTCAGCCACTTCAAGTTGTCGGCGTGGTTTCGCAGGTACTCCTGAGTACACCCATCCGCCCTCGAGTTTTTTACCTGGTGGGACGACACTATTGGCGCATATGACAGCATCACTACCAACCACCGCGTTATCCATCACAACTGCATGCTCTCCAAGAACGCAATTATCACCAATCTCACATGCATGCACTAAAGCATAGCGCCCGATAGTTACATTATTCTTGATCGTGGTTCCAAACATACTATCTGCAATATGTACGGTGCTCGATTCTGCGAACCAGCAGTCATCCCCAACGGCGATTGATTCCCCGTCTGCTCGGAGCGTAACAATATTTCCAAAGTGACAGTTATCGCCGACGGTAGTGCGTCCGATAATGGATACCCATTCCCCAGCGGTGATGTTATTTCCAAGTTTTGGTTCGAAATTGAGATACGGAAGAATATTCATGTTCATGAAAAAAGGTAAAAAATATGGCGCTTCTCTCTCAAGAAGCGCCACGATTATATCTGTTTTAACTTGCTAAAAGACAGGATTTTCGCGGTAGGTGCCCCAAAGGGTACGCAATTTTTCTACGATATCTCCCATCGTTGCTCCAGCTTCAACAAGCTCAATCGTGATTGGCATGATGTTTTGGGCCTCATCTTTTGCAACCTCGACAAGTTGTTCTAGCAAGATATTTAGTTTTTGATTATCCCGAGTTGCCCGAACATTTTGAAGTCGTGCGATTTGTCGATCAGCAGTTGTTGGGTCATAGGGGTGTGTTTCTATGTCGACTTTCTCATCTTCCTCGACATACTTATTCACACCGATTACTGGTTTTTGACCACTTTGTTTTCTGAGAGCCGTTTCGTATGCAAAATCAGCGATATGTTTTTGGAACCATCCCTCTTCGATCAGCTTGACCGTACCGCCATTTTGTTTGACCTCATCGAGGATTTCAAAAATCTTTTTCTCGTACTCTGAAGTTAAATTTTCTAGGAAGTACGAACCTCCCATCGGATCGATAACGTTTGCTACATTCGTTTCATCTGCGATCACCTGCTGTGTTCGAAGTGCAATTTTCATTGCCTCTTCAGTTGGGATTGCGAATGCCTCATCCATTCCGTTTGTGTGAAGACTTTGAGCTCCACCCAGAACTGCCGCCAAAGCCTGAACTGTCGTCCGAATGATGTTTACTTTGTACTGGGGTTTCGTAAGGGACGCCGCAGCCGTCTGGCAGTGGAAGCGAAGTCGCATTGACTCCGGTTTCTTTGCGCCAAATTGGTTTTTCATTATTTTGGCCCACACACGACGTGCTGCACGGAATTTCGCAATCTCTTCAAAGAAATCTGCTTGGCACACAAAGAAGAATGCAAGCCTTGGTGCAAACTTATCGACGTCCATTCCAGTTTTCGTGACTTCTTCTACGTACGTCACTGCGTTTGCCATCGTGAAAGCAATCTCATGCAGTGGTGATGATCCTGCTTCGCTCGTGTGATAACCCGAAATGTTGATCGGGTTATAGCGTTTCATATGATCCGCGCAGTACGTGATGCAGTCACGGACGATTCTAACGGATGGCGCAATCGGGTAGATGTACTCTTTTTGTGCCATGTATTCTTTTAAGATATCTGCTTGAATCGTCCCGGAGAGTTTATTCAGGTCATACCCTTTTCGTTTGGCAAGCGCCACATACATTGCAAGAAGAATCCAAGCGGTCGGATTGATCGTCATCGACACGGATATTTTTTCCAGATCAATGCCGTCAAATAACGCTTCCATATCAGCAAGTGTGTCTACTGCGACGCCCTCACGGCCAACCTCACCATCACTCATCTCATTGTCGGAGTCGTAACCCATGAGCGTTGGCATATCAAAGTCAGTTGATAGGCCAGTCTGCCCCTGGGAGATTAGATATTTGAATCGCTTGTTCGTATCCTCTCCCGTTCCAAATCCGGCGATCTGTCGCATCGTCCAGTAGCGACTTCTGTACATGGTTGGATATGGGCCGCGTGTAAATGGATATTGACCAGGGAGCCCTATATCTTCTAAAGGAATATCTTTTGTATCGAGCGCTGTGTAAGATCGCTTCACTGGAAAACCGCCAAGCGTGAAAAATTCTTCTTCACGCTCAGGCTGTTTACTTAAAAAAGTTGATACTTCTTCTTTTTCCCAAAGCTCAAGTTGTTCCTCGAGTTGTGCGGCATTGATATTGTTAAGAGTTGTCATATCTATCGGCCCTTTAAAAAGCGATATTTCCAAGCAGTTCATCTGAGGCGGTAAACGGATCTAGTTCCCGCTTGCTGATTTTTTCCACGAGTGCTGAAATTCTCTCACTCGTTGAGTCGAAAAATCTATTCCTTAATAGGTCTTCCGCAGTTTTAAATGTTCTGTATTCCGCGATTCGTTTTAATCGTTCTTCGCCAAGCTCGCTCGTTAGGTGCGCCTCACGATGTTTATCCATCGTTGTGATTAACTTATCAATCCCCTCGCCTGTCTCCGAGCTTGTTCCAACCACTGGGACTTGCCAGACTGGTTTATTCGATTGATCTTTTATAGAAATATTGATTCCCATCGCGAGCATAGTTTTCAAGTCTGTGATGGTGCGGTTTGAATCAGGCCGGTCACATTTACTGACAACGTGTATATCTGCGATCTCCAGGATTCCAGCCTTAATCGCCTGCACGTCATCTCCTAAACCAGGAGCGGACACCACCATAGTGGTGTGTGAGGCTCTCGCGATTTCCACTTCGTCTTGTCCAACCCCTACCGTTTCGATAATAATCACATCAAATCCAGCGGTATCGAGTATGTCAACTGCAGTGAGTGCGGATTTTGCTAAACCACCCGTCGATCCTCGTGTTGCCATGCTTCGAATATAGACCCCCTCATCCAAAACAAGGTTTGTCATCCGAATGCGATCTCCCAATATCGACCCCCCAGAGAAGGGGCTTGATGGATCGATCGCTATCACACCTACTTTTCTGCCGCTTTTTCGGATTTCAGATACGAGCCGGCTCACGAGTGTTGATTTTCCGCTACCAGGTACGCCAGTTAGCCCGACGATATGGGCTCGACCTGCAGATTTATAGATTTCTCCAAGCGTCGCGATCGTCGCTGGATCATGGGATTCCGCCCGAGACATTAGTCGACTGGCAGCCCGAAGGTCGCCCGTTTTTAGTCTCGAGAATAATTCTGCTGAAGGTGTTGGCATAAAGACTTGCGGTGTTTAACGCGGACCTCTTTCTTCCACTAAACGCGTTAACGTCTCAACAATTTTGGCAGGTGGGGTGTCTTGCAATAGTAGTTCTTTGACACCTATTTCTTTGAGAAAAGCTACATCCTCATCTGGGACGACACCGCCAACCACAACAATGGTGTCTTCCGCGTCTTTTTCTTTCAGAAGATCCATGATTTTTGGGCAAATCGTCATGTGTGCGCCGGATAGGAGACTAATTCCGAGAACATCTACGTCCTCTTGGATTGCAGCATTCACGACTTCTAGAGGAGTGCGATGTAGACCCGTGTAGATCACATCCATGCCCGCATCGCGCAATGTTCTCGCAACCACTTTTACGCCTCGATCGTGTCCATCTAAGCCGACTTTTGCCAATAAAACTCGAATTGGTGAGCTCATGTACCTCTCCTGATAGCCAGAAAACTTATATGTAGTGAGTAAACACTATCTATAAATGTATTTATTTAAAATATTAATTTAATAAATATTAATTTTTTTATTAATTATTAAACAAAGTTTTAGGTACCTAATATTGTATACCGAATACTAATTTCTACATTTGAGAACTGGATCTTAAGGCCCCGAGTATTGGGAAAGGGTTCATAGGGCACTTATTTTTTCTGCCCAGCGAAGTCCACAGCTTAGGAAATTTCACGGGGCGCTACCCGCTTAGGGGTTGCGCCCGATTTGCTAGTCGGTGACGTTACATTGACCGACGGTACTGCCCGCCGACCTCAAAAAGCGTGTGCGTGATTTGTCCGAGTGAGCAGACTCGAACCGCCTCCATTAAGACTTCAAAAACATTTGAGTCCGCAATGACTGCTGCTTTGAGTTTTTCTAGCATCGCTTCAGAGTCATTGGAATTTGTCGTCTGAAAATCCTTG
>JAURFP010000006.1 GCA_030834275.1 Burkholderiales bacterium
CGTTCGCTCCGCTTTCGAAGGACGTAATTTTACGGGTCGTTGACAAGTTTTTGATGGAGCTTGAAACCCAGCTACAAGAGAAAAAAGTCGAAATTCAATTCTCAGATGATCTAAGAAAATATTTGGCTGAAAAGGGCTTTGATCCATTGATGGGGGCGCGTCCGATGTCTCGCTTAATCCAAGATACGATTAGAAAAGCATTGGCTGATGAATTGCTGTTTGGGCGGCTCGCGAACGGTGGAGATGTTCGGGTTGGTCTTGACGATGCGGGCTCAGTGATTCTGGACTTTGAACAGGCTCAGAGTGCGGTAGAGGATGAGGCCACGGTGTAGCGGCAGCACAATCGACAGTCTGTTGCTTGTCCTTAAAGTTCCCTACAAACCAAGCCCCGGCTTTTTCAATCAGTAGCGACTGGTCTCTGGTCGTCCGATACCCACTCACTCCATGAACCGGGGTAAAGTTTTCCTGGTGCGAGGCCGGCTATATCCATCGCCAGTATGTTGTGGCAAGCGGAGATGCCCGAGCCACATTGATGAATCAACGAAGAAGTGTCCATCGTCCCCGCTAGATCTAAAAAAGCTTTTCTCAGTTCGTCAGCAGGTAAAAATCTACCTTGCTCATCCAAGTTGTTTTTGAAAAATCGATTAACGGCCCCTGGGATATGACCTCCGACCGGATCGATCATTTCGTTCTTTCCATGAAATCTGTCATTCGCTCTCGCATCGACAACTAACATTTCTTTTGTTTGGATATTTTTAATCACACTGGCGACGTCCACGGCTATGTCACGTGGATTGCAATCGAATATCGAGGTTTTTCTTGGGCCGCTTGGGATGCTAGTTAAATTACCGTTTGAAGCTTCCCAGGCTTTTATTCCGCCGTGAAGCACTGCACACGCGTCATGTCCAACCCAGCGAAGCATCCACCAGAGACGCGACCCATAGACTCCCCCTGCGTCGTCGTATGCTATTACTTGAGTATTATTGTCCACTCCATTTTCTCCAAGCCACGCACAGAATTTCTCTCTGGTTGGAAGTGGATGTCGGCCGTTGTTTCCATTTCGAGCGGTGGATAAGTCATCGTCAATTGATGCAAACAGCGCACCGACAATATGTTTTTCTGAAAAGGCGTTCTTGCCATAATCGGGATTTATTAAGTCGTGCCGACAATCAAAAATAACGATGTTATCTCCTCTTTCGGAGCCAGAAAGAATAGTCTGCAGTTGGTCGCACTCAATTAGGTTTGCGTACATAGCGAGATGGTTATTTTGCGATGCTGGTTACTTTGGTATCAAGCGGGAAAGTGTGTGAAATGCGATAATACAGAAATTCTGATCATATAAAAATCATGCCAAAAAATAAATCTACCGATACTCTAAATTTCGAGGAGGCAATGGCAGAAATTGAGTCAATTGTCGAAAAAATGGAGAGTGATGAGGCGAGCCTTGAAGACTCTCTGGTGGCGTACAAGCGAGGTGTCGAACTTATTCAGCACTGCAAAAAGAAACTTGAGGTTGCGCAACAGCAAGTGAAGATACTAGAGGACTCAAATTTGAAGGACTTTGATCAATTTGATGACAAGTAATTCCTTCGATATTTGGCGAGATCAGCAGTTAGAGGAAATCGAAAAATTTTTGACAAAGCACCTAGCTAACCCTAGGAATAGGCTGAATAAGCTAAGTGAGGCAATGTCCTATGCTGTTCTCGATGGCGGTAAACGTATCAGACCACTTTTAGTTATGGCTGCCGGTGGCGTATTCGACGCGTCAAAGAATGGTTTGGTTTATGTGGCCTCAGCAGTCGAGTTAATACACTGCTACTCCTTAGTGCACGACGATATGCCATGTATGGATGATGATGATTTGCGGAGAGGTCGTAAAACCGTCCACAAAAAATATAACGATGCAACTGCGCTGCTAGTTGGAGATGCTTTACAGTCATTGGCATTTGGTTTGCTCGCCGATGAATACAATGGATTATCCGATCATGTAAAACTCAAGCTGGTGTGCGAATTGTCGAATGCTTCTGGCATTAATGGAATGGCAGGTGGGCAATTTTTAGACTTGGAATTTGTTGGCCGAAATGCTAGTAGGGCAGAGTTAGAAGAAATGCATTCTATGAAGACTGGTGCGCTACTTGCTGCTTGTGTGCAAATGGGTGCCGCCACTGGATCCGCTACTCAAGAAGAGTATGCTGAACCGTTGCGTCGATACTCCAGTGCTTTGGGGCTTGGTTTTCAAGTTGTTGATGATATTCTTGATGCTACGGCTACTACTGATACGCTGGGGAAAACCGCCGGGAAAGATGCAAAGAATTCCAAACCTACTTTTGTGACTGTTCTCGGAATGGAGGCATCAAGGGAAATCGCCGATGATTTGGAGCGGCAGGCTAGAGCTGCGGCAAAAGAGTTACCGCGAGAGGGTGGTTACCTGATCGATTTGGTCGATGTTGTCTTCAATCGAGATTTTTAGATTAAATTTTACGGAAGTATGTCTAGTATCCTAGAGCAAATAAATTACCCCTCTGAGCTTCGAGAGTTAGAGCGAAAACAATTAAAACCGCTTGCAGACGAATTACGTCAATTCATTATTGAAAGTGTAGCGAAAACTGGTGGACATTTATCTTCTAACTTGGGGACCGTTGAGTTGACGATCGCCCTTCACTACATTTTTGATACACCGAAAGATAAGTTGATTTGGGATGTTGGGCACCAAACTTACGCTCACAAAATTCTCACGGGTAGGCGAGAGCGAATGGGTTCCTTGCGGCAATTCGGAGGAATTGCAGGGTTTCCACTTAGAGACGAAAGTGAGTACGATTGTTTTGGTACTGCGCACTCAAGCACGTCGATTAGTGCGGCTCTAGGGATGGCCGTAGCGGCAAAATCTCGGGCCGAAGATACGCGAGTAGTCGCAATCATCGGTGATGGCGCAATGACGGCCGGGATGGCGTTTGAGGCTCTGAATAATGCTGGCGCGATGGACGCAAATTTACTTGTTGTTTTGAACGATAACGACATGTCGATATCCGAGAACGTTGGTGCGCTTAATAACTACTTGGCTAGGCTGTTGTCGGGGAGATTCTACTCGGCTGCTAGAAAGGCCGGCGAGAAGGTTTTTAAGAAAATACCGCCGGTTATTGAGTTGGCGAGACGTGCTGAAGAGCATATGAAGGGCATGGTCATGCCTGGAACGCTGTTCGAGGAGTTCGGATTTAATTACATAGGGCCTATCGATGGACACGATCTTGATGTTCTGTGTTCAACGCTAAAAAATTTAAGACAATTGGATGGTCCTCAATTTTTGCATGTTGTAACGCGTAAGGGAAAAGGCTACGAACCAGCTGAAGACGATGCGATTCTCTACCACGGGGTTGGTAAGTTCGATCCTCCATCGGGGATTTCGAAATCTGGAGCAACTCAAAAAACCTTTACTCAAGTTTTTGGTGATTGGATTTGTGATGAGGCAAGAACAGATGATCTCCTCGTAGGAATTACTCCAGCCATGCGTGAGGGGTCGGGTTTAGTACGTTTTTCTCAGGAGTATCCAGACAGATACTTCGATGTGGGAATCGCGGAGCAGCACGCGGTGACATTTGCGGGGGGACTTGCGGTTAGCGGCTATAAGCCCGTTGTCGCTATTTATTCGACTTTTCTGCAGCGCGCATACGATCAGCTAATCCACGATATATGCTTACAAAACTTGGATGTCACGTTTGCAGTCGATCGGGGAGGACTCGTTGGGGCAGATGGTCCGACGCACCACGGGGCGTTTGATTTGGCATTCTTGCGGTGTATACCGAACATAGTCATCATGACTCCTTCTGATGAAAATGAATGTAGGCAGATGTTGCACACGGCTTACCGCCATCCGGGACCGGCTGTTGTTCGCTATCCGCGTGGAAGTGGTTCTGGAGTGGTGACTGAGACTCAATTGTCTGCGTTAGAAATCGGAAAAGCTGAGATTGTTCTCAAAGGGGATAGCGGTATCGCAATACTGGTGTTTGGAACGATGCTAGATGTCGCAAAGAAGGTGGCGGCTTGTTTGTCTGCGACGCTAGTAAATATGCGATATGTGAAACCAATCGACGAAAATCTCATCCTAGAGTTAGCTAAAAGTAATGAGTGGTTCGTTACCTTGGAGGATGGAGTTATTGCCGGGGGTGGGGGGTCGGCGGTCGCCCAAGTTGTCGCTCAGCATTCGACAAAGGTTCTAAGCTTGGGTTATCCCGATCAATTTATTACCCACGGCGACCCTGGAACATTAGTCAAAGAGACTGGTCTAGATGAGTCTGGAATCTTGAATTCCATATCCAAGTGGATATCCGACTAATTCAGTCGGGTTACGTAGCGCCCAGTGTATAATTGGTTTCGAAGCTAACGAGTAGGGTAGATAAATGAATTCTCCAGAAATAGTGAACATACCTGACGTACAGAGTAGTCCGGACAAGCGGCATCTAGCGATTGATAAGGTCGGGATAAAATCCATTCGGCATCCGATTAAGGTGGCTGATAAGTCTGCTGGCGTTCAACACACGATCGCAACGTTTAACATGTACGTTGAGCTTCCGCATAACTTCAAGGGAACTCACATGTCACGTTTTGTGGAAATACTCAATACCCACGAGCGCGAGATTTCAGTGGAGTCGTTTGAATCCATTCTCCGAGAGATGGTTGAGAAACTCGAATCTGATTCGGGATACATAGAGATGTCGTTTCCGTATTTCATGGAAAAAAGTGCTCCGGTATCTGGAGTGAAGAGTCTTTCCGATTACGAAGTTACGTTTAAAGGTGAGATTAAGGATGGAAAGTACGCCCTGGAGATGAAGGTCGTTATTCCAGTTACGAGCCTTTGCCCATGCTCCAAAAAAATATCAGATTACGGCGCTCACAATCAAAGATCTCATGTAACGATTGCTGCTAAAACAAAAGAACACGTTTGGATTGAAGAGATTATCGAAGTGGCTGAGAAGGAGGCATCTTGCGAACTGTTTGGTTTGCTTAAGCGACCCGATGAGAAGTATGTGACGGAACGTGCCTACGACAACCCGAAATTCGTTGAGGATATGGTGCGTGATATAGCAACATCGTTAAACGCGATTGATCGGATTAGTTCTTACGTCGTTGAGTCTGAAAATTTTGAATCCATTCACAATCACTCGGCGTACGCGATGATCGTGAAGCAAGGGTAAGATTAATCTCTGAAATTTTTGAATTGAATCGGCGTTCCTTGCACTTCCTTCTTTAGGAGCGCAATGGCTTCTTGCAAGGCATCTCTTTTTAAGCCACTGACGCGAACGATGTCTCCTTGAATTGATCCTTGGACTTTTAGTTTGCTGTCTTTTAGCAATTTAATAATTTTTTTCCCAAGATCTTTATCAATCCCTGCGATTACTTTTTCCTCTTGCTTAACCTTATCTCCTCCGATACTTTGAATTGGTCCACGAGAGAGAGATCTCAGGTCCACACCGCGCTTTGATAGTTTAGATGCAAGCACATCGTAGACTTGTTCAAGCTTGAATTTGTCGTCAGCATAAACATTGATGTTTAGCTCCTCAGTCAGTTCGACTTTGGAGTCTGAACCTTTAAAGTCAAACCGGTTTGCTATCTCCTTGTTGGTCTGATCGACTGCGTTTCTTAGTTCTACTTTATCCACTTCGCAAACGGCATCGAAAGTAGGCAATGTTTAGCTCCTCAAGTCGGTACTAAAGAGTGATTGAATACGAATCAATCGGGGTACTTGTCCCATCGTCGAATTCGGCTGCTGCCTCTATGGCTTTTTTTGCTATCTGTTCAGCTGTAATGTCTAGCAGGTCATAGTTGGCGTACATCGACCCCAACGCGTAGTCGCTGCCACTTCCATAAGCGTAAAACCGTGAAAATTCTTGTACCGTTCTATGACCCGACACCCCAAAAATTCCGTGGCGATTGGCGATCAAAACATCCATCCTGGATGACTCTAGCGAGTCGTCTTTATCTTCCTCCGGCATTAAGAAGTATGACTCTTTCAATTTGTGGTGTAATTTATTCCACGTTTTGAAGATTTCTTCGGAGGATGAGAGCGTCGCATTTTGTCCTTCTCCTGAAAAATAATCCCTCAATATTAATTTGAACGTGGCGTTTCCCGTTACTGCTAAATAATTATCAGCGAAATTTAATATTTTTCCAGAATTCACCACGTACTTCGCACTCTCCTTACCGCTCCCCCATTTTGTAAGGGTATCCGCAGCGATGGCAATTTCGTTAGATTTCCTAACAACAGTAATGGTCGTCATTGCTACTTAAACTTTCGCTGTTTAGCGCCGATTCTGAGGCGGAGCGCGTTGAGTTTAATGAATCCTTCTGCATCGGCTTGATTGTAAGCGCCTTGGTCATCTTCGAAGCTAGCGATGCGACCATCGAATAAAGAATCTCCTGCGGCCTTTCTGCCCAGAACTTGCACGTTGCCCTTAAACAGTTTTACTTTAACTGAACCATTTACTCTCAACTGAGATTCATCGATGAGGTTTTGCAGCAGCACTCTCTCAGGACTAAACCAATATCCGTTGTATATCAATCTTGCGTATCGAGGCATCAAGTCGTCTTTGAGGGCGACCACCTCTCTATCTAGGGTGAGTGATTCGATCGCTCTGTGAGCTTTGAGCATGATCGTCCCACCGGGTGTTTCATAGCAACCTCTAGATTTCATTCCCACATATCGATTCTCGACTAAATCGAGGCGGCCAATTCCATGTTTGCCACCAAGCTTGTTCAGCGTGTCCAGTATTTTCGCCGCTGACATTTTTTTGCCATTGATGGCTACGATGTCGCCACGCTTGTAGGTTAACTCGATGATTTGGCCTTTATTGGGTGCCGCCTCCGGTGACTTGGTCATTCTCCACATGCTTTCTTCTGGAGAAAAGTCGGGGTCCTCTAATACTCCACCTTCGTACGAAATGTGCAATAGGTTCGCGTCCATGGAGTAGGGCGCGCCACCTTTTTTCTTCTTAAAGTCTACGGGTATCCCATGACTTTCTGCAAAGCCTATAAGTTTTTCTCGAGAAAGCAGATCCCACTCGCGCCAAGGAGCGATGATTTTTACGTTAGGCATCAATGCATACGCACCTAATTCAAAGCGAACTTGGTCGTTTCCCTTACCCGTTGCGCCATGAGATATCGCATCGGCTCCAGTCTTTTTCGCGATCTCTATCAATCTTTTGGCTATGAGTGGTCTCGCAATGGAGGTTCCGAGAAGATACTCACCCTCGTAAACCGCATTGGCTCGAAACATGGGAAATACGTAATCCCTAACAAATTCTTCCTTTAAGTCTTCTATAAAGATCTGTTTAACCCCAGCCATTTTGGCTTTTTTGCGAGCGGGCTCAACCTCCTCACGCTGGCCAAGATCTGCGGTGAAGGTAACAACCTCGCAGTCGTACTTTTCTTGCAGCCATTTCAAAATTACCGAGGTGTCAAGGCCGCCAGAGTAGGCGAGTACGACTTTTTTTATTTTCTTCATAGTTCCCATCGTGTTCTAAAATTAAATTCTACGACCATCAGTTTCGTATTTGAGATTCCCGTTTTCCCACTCCCCTTCGGTTATTTCCCCATTGGGTGCTCTGTAAGTTCCGGCACCATGAGGTCTACCGTTGAGCCACTCGCCTTGGTAGCTACTTCCATCCGGGTTAACAATTTGTCCTTGTCCAGTTTGTTTACTTCGAACCCAATACCCTCGATATCGTGTGCCGTTATCCGAAATATAAGTACCTTCTCCCTCCGCCCAACCGTCAGCCAACTCACCAACATATCGTTCCTTGAGCTCTCCGTTTATAAACCAGTTAAGCGTACCCTTACCGTGCGCGAATCCATTTTTACATTGACCATCCCATGAAATGGACTCGTTTTGCTGTGGAGCTGGGTTATAAACTTTGCAACCCTTCTCGTCTTCAACCGTAGCGGTTTCATGATGGTCCGCAATCGCGGAGGATGAAATCAACATGGCAACGATTGAGATATATATTTTTCTGAACATTTTGGATCCTTTTTTAACGATTTTGACTACGTTGGATGATTACATCCTAGTGACTTATCAGTCTCTGACCTCTCCAAATAGAAGAAATTCCATCAATGCTTTTTGTGTGTGTAATCTATTTTCCGCTTCATCCCATACAACGCTTTGAGGGCCATCAATGACTTCACTGGTAACCTCTTCCCCACGGTGAGCTGGAAGGCAATGCATAAAAAGCGCGTTAGGAGCTGCCAGTCCCATGAGTTTTTCATTCACTTGCCAATCTTCGAATGCCGCTTTGCGCTCCCGTTGCTCCTCCTCAAACCCCATGCTGGTCCACACGTCAGTGGTGACAAGGTTCGAATTTGATACCGCTTCGGTTGGTGCCTCAAAGACATGAACATTCTTAGCGAGAGACTCTCTGTTCTTCAGGCTGAAATCTGGGGGCGAAGAAATCTGTAGAGTGAAGTCAAGAAGCTCTGCCGCTTGTATCCAACTATTGCACATGTTATTCGCATCTCCGATCCAGGAAACTGTTTTTCCTTTGATCGGTCCGACGTGCTCTATGAACGTGAAAATGTCAGCAAGAATTTGACAGGGATGGTAATCATCGGTCAATCCATTGATCACCGGAACTGTTGATTACTGCGCGAATTTCTCAATCATCGATTGCTCATACGTTCTGATCATAACGAGGTCACACATTCGTGAAATTACTCGCGCGGAATCCTCTACTGGTTCTCCTCGACCAAGTTGAGAGTCCTTTGTATTCAGATATACCGAGTTGCCACCCATTTGATTAATTCCAGCCTCAAATGAAAGTCGGGTTCGAGTACTATTCTTTTCGAAAATCATTACGAGCGTTCGATCTTGGAGGCTCGTATTTTTTTCGTAGGACTTGAATCTCCTTTTCAAGACTCGAGTTCTATCAAAGAGGTATTGAATTTCCTCTGGAGATAGATCTTTTAATTTAAGAAAGTGTCTTGGTTTAGCCATAACGATTTTTTGTTGTCATTTGCTAAGAAACTTCTTGATCACAGTTGCTACCATGCCAGCCATCACCTCTGAGTCATTATCGGTGAGTATGAGAGGAGGGAGAAGGCGAACCACTTTATCGGCAGTTACATTCAATAACAGGCCAGATTCAAGAGCTAAATCGACGATCTGACCACATGATTCATTTAACTCAACGCCAATCATCAATCCCTTGTTTCTTATATTAACAACGCTGCGATTTCCGTCAAAGGCTTCTTTTAATCGTTTGGTAATTAAATCTCCCTGCCGCTTAGCATTCTCTAGGAGCGATTCTTTCGCAATGGCTTGAATGGTTGCTAAAGCTGCTCGGCTGGCGACCGGGTTCCCTCCAAAGGTGGATCCGTGCGTTCCAGGGGTAAGAATTTCCGCGGCTTCCCCTTTTGCTAAGCAAGCGCCGATTGGGATACCGTTACCTAGTCCTTTTGCTAGCGTCATTACGTCTGGGATGATTCCGGTTTGCTGATGTGCAAACCAGCTTCCTGTTCTCCCCATGCCTGATTGCACCTCGTCAACCATCAAAAGCCAGTTATTCTTCACACAGACGTCTCGCAGCTCTTCGAGGTAAGTGGGTCGAGGAATTCTGATACCGCCTTCGCCTTGAACTGGCTCTACTAAAATCGCTACCGTGTCTGGGTTATTTTCTCCAACTGCTCGCACTGCATCGATATCATCAAAAGGCACCCTGGAAAATCCCCCAAGAAGTGGTTCAAATCCAGCTTGTACCTTTCGATTGCCGGTGGCAGACAATGTGGCCATTGTTCTGCCATGGAAAGACTGTTCCATAACGATGATGTTGGGTTTCTCTGCACCTCGTTTATGCCCATAAAGTCTCGCTAGCTTAATGGCTACCTCGTTTGCCTCTGCCCCAGAGTTACAAAAAAACATCGCGTCCATCTGGGAAATCTTCGCGAGCTCGGTTGCCAGCTTCTCTTGTTCTGGTATGTTATACAGGTTTGACGCATGCATTAAGGTTTTTGATTGTTCGCTAACCGCTTCCACCACACTCGGGTGGCAGTGTCCCAGACCAGTCACAGCGATTCCGCAAAGGGCGTCGAGATATTTTTTTCCGTTAGAATCGAATAACCAAATTCCTTCGCCTCTGACGAAGGAAATTTCTTTTCTACCGTACGTTTTCATCACGTGTCGCATATTTTGTCGCCTGTGTAAGCTTAGTATTGTTGCCCCGCTAATATTGACCAAATCGTTTCCCGTAAACAAAAAACCCGCAGCATAACTGCGGGTTCCTATCTTATTTGATTTCCGACTAGTTTATGCCATTGCTTTAATAGCGTTGGAGAGTTTGCTCTTGTGACGGGACGCTGCATTCTTATGAATTATTTTCTTATCCGCTATTGAGTCAATCGTGCTCTGCGCGCTCAAAAAGTCAGTCTTTGCTGATTCTTTGTCCCCCGATGCAACAGCTTTGCGCACCTTTTTGATCGCGGTCCTTAGTTCGGATCGAAGCGAAGCGTTGTGTGCTCTACGAACTTCCGATTGCTTGGCTCTCTTCTTTGCCGACGCTATGTTTGCCATTTTTTACTTTCCTAAGTGATCTTCGCGGGATTTAGTGTCCTGTTGGACTTCCCCTAAAAAAGGTGCGTATATTACTAGCGATCCGGGTTTCGATCAAGTATACGAGGGGATAAGCTCTTCTGAATGTCTCGTTTTTTTGGCTTTTTATTTCAGAGCATGACTTGTTCGAAGAATTGACCTAAAATATAAAAAAACTATTAATAAACATGAGGTTATTTCGATCATTTAGCTCCGTAAGCGGGCTCACGCTGATCTCCCGAATACTCGGTTTGCTACGAGACGTAGTGCTCATGGCGAAATTCGGTGCTAGCCCTGCGATGGATGCCTTTTTTGTTGCTTTTCGCTTGCCAAACATGCTGCGTCGGCTATTCGCTGAGGGGGCGTTTGCTCAAGCTTTTGTGCCTATACTGGCCAGAATGCGCGAGGTTGAGGGTGACGGCCAGGCGAGGCAGTTGGTTGGCAAGGTGGCCACACTAATGGCTGTCGTGCTTTTATTTGTTAGTGTGCTTGGGGTGATGTTGTCTCCTTACCTTGTCTATTTGATCGCCTCGGGATATGACTACCAGTCGGAAACTGGCGATTTGACGGTTCAGCTTGTTCGGCTCACATTTCCGTATATCTTGTTCATCTCGCTCACGAGCTTAGCGAGCTCGGTATTAAATACTTGGGGCAATTTTGTGGTTCCTGCGATAACGCCTGCGCTGCTTAATGTCTGTTTCATTTTTTCGGCCCTCTACTTATCGCCGCTTTTTGATCAGCCTATTTTGAGTCTGGCGATTGGCGTTCTGCTAGGGGGCGTGGCACAACTTATCTTTCAAGTTCCGAGTTTGTGGAAATTAGGATTAATCCCCAAATTTAATTGGAGCCCAAAGGATTCTGGGGTACTCCAAATTCTGCGCAAAATGGGCCCAGCGATATTTGGTGTTTCTGTTGCGCAAGTATCCCTTTTGATCAATACCAGTATTGCGACTTATCTCCAACCCGGAAGTGTGAGTTGGTTGAGTGTCGCCGATCGCCTGATGGAGTTTCCGGTCGGCTTACTTGGGGTGGCGATGGCGACTATTATGCTGCCCAGTTTGTCTTCCGCGGTGGCGCAGCCTGACCGAAGGGACTATGAATTACTCTTAAGTTGGGGTATTCGTCTGCTGCTGATCGTATTACTTCCCAGCGTCGTTGGTTTGGTTTTGTTGTCACCTCCAATTATTTCCTTACTCTTTGTGAGAGGTCAGTTCGGTGCTGACGACGCGTTGATGACGAACTATGCTTTTTGGGGTTACGGGGTGGGTTTGTTGCCTATCGTTATGATCAAATTGTTTGCGCCAGTTTTTTATGCGAATCAAGATACAAAAACCCCAGTAAAAATTGCAGTGGTCGCGCTTATATCAACCCAAATTTTAAATTTTATTTTTTTGATTACTTTTCCACATTCCTTGAAGCATGCTGGTTTAGCTTTAGCGATATCTTTTGGTGCGTGGATAAATATGATACTGCTCATATTCAGTTTAAGAAGGCGTTCGCTATTTATTAGTAGTAGTCTTTGGCGCCCCGATATGATTCGGGGGCTGCTCGCCACTATTCCGATGGCGGCTTTTATAATTTGGTCGAGTGATTACTTCGGTTTAATAAACCGTGCAGGTATCGAAGGCCTCGCACTACTCTTTCTGATAGTTCTGTTAGGTGCGATTATCTACTTTGCTAGTGCTCAGATAATGGGCGTAAATTTAAAGTCAATAATAAAATTTAAAAGAATTCAGTAATTGTTAACCCTAGCCTGTTCCCCCACTTATAATTTTGTCAACGACTGAGCGGTTTAGGTGAGGCGCAAACATGGAAATAAATTCGTAGACGTAACCGCGAAGGTAGCTATTTTTGCGTATGCCTATTCTGGTGGTGCTTGGCTCAAAAAGATGGCTGGCATCTAGTGCGCGCAGGCGTTGATCTCGTTCCGGATCGTAAGCCATCATTGCTACGATGCCTATTCCCAGGCCTAGCTCCACGTAAGTTTTAATAACATCTGCATCAATTGCGGTGAGTACAACATCTGGTTCTAAGTTCTTGTCAGCGAAAGCTTGATTGATTTTCGTTCTACCCGTGAATGCAAAGTCGTAAGTGATGATTGGAAATTCGCATATTTCTTCGAGCGATAAGCGTTTCGACTTAAGTAATGGATGACGGGGCGGAGTCAGAATGCATCGATTCCATTGGTAGCATGGCAGCATCGCCAAATCTTTGAAAAGCTCTATCGCCTCAGTCGCAATAGCAATATCGGCCTCCCCCGATGATGTCATTTTGGCGATTTGCTCAGGACTGCCCTGGTAGAGGGAGAGTTTCACGCCGGGATATTTTTCGCGAAACATACGTATCGTTTGTGGTAACGCGTAGCGTGCTTGAGTGTGCGTAGTGGCTATTGTGAGGCTCCCTCTGGCTTCGCGGGAGAATTCGTCACCGATAGTTTTAAGACTATTCAAATCAGTGAGTGCTGCCTGAGCTTTTTCTATAATAGCTCGTCCAGGTTCCGTAATGGCTATTAATCGTTTCCCGTGCCGAACAAATATTTCTACGCCTAATTCCTCCTCGAGTGCTTTGATTTGCTTACTGACACCCGGCTGAGAGGTAAAAAGCTCCGTTGCAGCTTTAGAAAGGTTGAGATTCTGCTTCGCGACTTCGCATACGTATCTCAATTGCTGTAATTTCATTTTCCTTAGCCTTTCAATATTCTTGTGGCTTATAAAAGATATTAGCTTTATAGCTCCAGATTGTAATGCAACTGGAATATAATGCACGTTGCAGGGCAACTTTTAGATCGCTCTAAAAAACGAAGTAAAAAAAGTTAGAATCTTCGATGCCAGTCTTCAACACCAAATCTAATTGAATGCGTATTCATAGAAGGCCGATTAGCCGTATCGAGGGAAAATATGCTGCCACCATCGGTAATTTTGATGGTGTACACGTCGGTCATGCTCACATCCTCGAGAAGTTAGTTTCGGTAGCGAAGGACAGAAAATTATTGGCAGCAGTAATGATTTTCGAACCTCAGCCGCTCGAGTATTTTTCTGCTGACTCGGCACCCCCAAGACTTTCTACTTTGCGTAAAAAGCTTGAGCGATTCCAAGAAATCGGAGTGGATGCGGTGTTTGTTATTCCCTTTGATTCAGAGTTTTCATCTCTTTCTGCTGACGCATTCATAGATCGATATTTAGTTGAGCTGCTTCCAGTGGAGTGGTTGCTCGTTGGGGACGATTTTCGATTTGGTAAGGGAAGGGTTGGAGATTTTCGGGTTTTGCGCGAGCGGGGCAAAGAGCGGGGCTTTGAGGTTGAGGCGACCGACTCTATTACAATTTCTGGGGTCCGAGTATCGAGTTCGGTTGTAAGAGAAGCATTGAAAAGTGGAGATTTTCAGAAATCCCAAGAATTTCTTGGTAGAAGTTACAATATCACTGCGCGAGTAGTCAGAGGTAATGCGCTTGGTAGAACCTTTGGTTTTCCCACTGCCAATCTCGGACTTAAAAATCTCAGCTCACCTCTTTCTGGAATTTATCTAGTTCGTGTGGTCGGCGACGAAATTGATGAGAGATATGGGTTGGCGAGCATAGGATCCCGTCCCACGATAGAGTTGAACGGATCGATCAAGGTGGAGATCTTTATTCTGGATTTTGATGGAGATCTTTATGGCAAAAAGATTACGGTGACAGTTTTAAGCAAACTTCGGGACGAAAAGCAATTTGCAAGCGTGGATGAAATGATTACTGCCATGAAAATGGATGAAGCTCGCGCGAGGAAATTAATCGCGGAAGGTGCTTTTTAGATCAAATTTTTTAATTGAATTATTTAAGTAACGATAATCGACTGACTGATGGAATACAAGAAAACGTTAAACCTCCCAGATACTCCATTCCCAATGCGAGCAAATCTTGCTAACCGTGAGCCGGACTGGATAAAAGATTGGCAAGGCACAGACTTATATTCGCGCATTAGGGAGGTCTCGGAGGGGCGGGCTAAATTTATTCTCCACGATGGCCCGCCTTATGCCAACGGCGATATCCATATAGGGCACGCTGTTAATAAGATTCTGAAAGATATCATTGTTAAATCCAAAACAATCGCTGGTTTTGATGCGCCTTACGTGCCGGGTTGGGATTGTCATGGTCTTCCAATTGAGCATCAAGTTGAAAAAGCTCACGGTAAGGGGTTAGCGCCTGCTAAATTTAGGCAGCTCTGCCGCGAATTTGCTGAGGAGCAGGTTGAGCGGCAGAAGAAAGATTTTATTCGGCTCGGTGTGCTCGGTGATTGGAAAAATCCCTACAAGACCATGGAGTTTAGAACTGAAGCTGATATTGTTCGCTCACTCGGGAAAATTTTAAAAAACGGGTACCTCCAGGCTGGCGCTAAGCCTGTCCATTGGTGTCTTGATTGCGAGTCTGCTCTGGCGGATGCTGAAGTTGAATATCAAGATCGCAAATCGCCTGCGGTGGATGTTGGATTTATGTTTGATGATAATAAAGCCTTGGCGAAAGCTTTGGGTTTTAGTCATATCTATGAACCAGTCTTCGCAGTCATATGGACGACCACCCCCTGGACCCTACCGGCTAATCGCGCGGTCGCCTTCGGACCTGATATTTCCTACTCATTGGTAAGAATAGAAGATGGTTTATTAGTAATTGCAGAGGACTTAGTCCAAAAATGTATGGATGCGTATGGGATCTCAAGTTTTGAGGTCCTTGGGAGTTTCTCGGGGGAAAAGTTTGAAGGCCTCGTGTTGCAGCATCCTTTTTATGACCGAACTTCCCTAGTTATTTTGGGCGACCATGTAACGCTCGAGGCGGGGACCGGATTAGTGCATACGGCTCCTGCGCACGGTCATGATGATTTCTTGGCGGGTCAGAAGTATCAGTTGGAAGTCGATAATCCTGTCAACGACGCGGGAAAATTTTTTGATTCAGTTCCATTGGTCGGTGGAATGCTTGTTTGGGAGGCAAATAAAAAGATTATCGATATCTTGAGGGAGCGCCATAAGCTTTTAAATCAAAGCACGATTGAACACAGCTATCCAGTTTGTTGGCGGCATAAAACGCCGATCATCTTTCGTGCGACGAAGCAGTGGTTTATCGGCCTTGATGTTGGCCAACGAACTGTTCGGGCTTTAGCGAAAGAGGCTGTTTCAAAAACGTCTTTCTACCCCAGTTGGGGGCGCGCACGCTTAGAGGGGATGATCGCTAAGAGACCTGACTGGTGTGTGTCTAGGCAGCGAAGCTGGGGTACACCACTTGTTCTATTGGTGCACGTTGAAACTGGAGTCATTCACCCCAGAATGGATGAGTTGATCGAAGAGGTTGCACAAAAAATAGAGGTCGATGGAATAGAGGCTTGGTTTAAGCTCGAAGTTTCCGATTTGATAAAGGACCACCCAGAGGATTGGAAGAAGGTTACAGATACGCTTGATGTGTGGTTCGACTCGGGGTCGACCCATGTGGGTGTTTTAGAACGACGGAAAGATCTTACAAAGCCTGCAGATCTTTACCTCGAGGGGTCGGATCAACATAGAGGTTGGTTCCAGTCGAGTATGCTCACCGGTTGCGCGATAGATGGTGCTGCGCCATACAAGGGGTTGCTAACCCATGGGTTTGTTGTGGATGGGGGCGGCCGGAAGATGTCGAAATCAATGGGTAACGTGATCGCTCCTCAAAAAGTGGTAGACACCCTTGGAGCTGATGTCTTGAGATTGTGGGTTGCCTCCACCGATTACTCTGGGGAGTTGACTATATCGGATGAAATTTTAAAAAGAGTCGTAGAAAGTTATCGTCGTATTCGTAATACGTTGCGCTTTCTTCTCTCTAACGTGAGCGACTTTGATGCAGAAGATCATTATCTGGATTCGAAGGACTGGTTAGAGATTGACAGATACGCAGTACAAATGACGGAGCGTATTCAAGAGCGTATTGAGCTTGATTATTCAGAATATGATTTCCACAACGTCGTACAAAGATTACAAAATTTTTGCTCTGAGGACTTGGGTGGTTTTTACCTCGATATCCTGAAAGATCGACTTTACACGTCGAGTGAGGGTTCACGAAATCGACGTTCCGCCCAGAATGCGCTTTGGCATATCACCCACTCTCTTCTGCGATTAATGGCGCCAATTTTATCTTTCACCTCTGATGAGGCTTGGAGAATATTTAATAATAATGAGAACGATTCGGTTCTCTTGCACACGACCTATCAGTTTCCTGATACCGGAGATAGTGTCTTAGAAAAATGGGACCAGATCAGAAATTTGCGATCCCTCTCCCAGAAGGCAATAGAGGAGAAAAGAGGGAATGGCGAAATTGGCTCATCGTTGCAGGCTAATTTAGTTATTACAGCATCTGGCGATAATTTGGATCTTCTCAAAGAGGTAGGGGAGGATTTACGTTTCATTTTTCTCACCTCGAAAGTTTCGGTAAAAGATGGCGACCACGATGGATTTGGTGTTTTAGTGCAAAAGAGTGAGCATGAAAAGTGTGAGCGCTGTTGGCACTATGCAGAGGATGTAGGGGTCGATAAGGAACATGAAAATATTTGCTTGCGATGCGTGGCAAGTCTAGCTGGAAAAGATGAGCCACGAAAATATGCGTAGTGACTCGCGTGTAGGTTTTTTCGAAGCATCAGTAGTTCGTTGGCTGCTTCTTGCTGTTTTTCTGGTGATCTTGGATCAGGCGAGTAAGCGCTTGGTCATTAACGTGCTAGACCCCTTTACGGAGATTGTTGTTTTGCCATTTTTCTCCGTAGTTTATGTTCTTAATCCAGGAGCTGCGTTCAGTTTTTTGGCTGATGCGTCTGGTTGGCAGCGATGGTTTTTTATTTTGATCTCAATAATTGCTGCTGTCGTGTTGATATGGATGCTGCGATCGAGAAGAAATGATAGGTTTGTTTCTCTAGCATTGTCATTGATCCTGGCAGGAGCGTTAGGTAATTTAGTTGACCGGTTAACCTTGGGGGCGGTTATTGACTTTATCTCGCTCTTCTGGGGTGATTTCCATTGGCCTGCTTTTAACTTTGCAGATTCCTATATTTCCATCGGCGCTGCGATGCTAATCATTGATGGTTTATTCCGAAACCGGGTTCGGGAAAAAGAGCATGGATAATACGGCGGTTAGTTCGGGAAAAAGAGTTTTATTGGCAAATCCCCGAGGATTTTGTGCGGGAGTTGACCGCGCGATTGAGATCGTGGAGCAGGCGCTTGTTAAACATAAAGCGCCAATCTACGTAAAACACGAAGTTGTACACAACAAGTTCGTCGTACAGGATTTTGAGTCGAGAGGTGTTAAGTTTATTGAGGATATTCAATCCGTTCCTGTTGGATCCACGATTGTATATAGCGCCCACGGGGTATCACAGCAGGTTAGACGCGATGCAGAGGAAAGAGGGCTCATCATTTATGACGCAACTTGCCCACTTGTCTCGAAGGTCCATGCTGAAGTTGTGAGGAATCGTAACAGGGGTCGAGAAGTCGTAATGATCGGTCATATGGGACACCCGGAGGTCGAAGGGACCATGGGGCAGGTGAGAGAAGGTATCTACCTAGTGGAGTCTGTAGATGATGTAGTTAAACTCTCTGTTAAGGATCCGTCAAATTTGGCGTTTGTCACTCAAACAACATTGAGTGTCGACGACGCCGCAGCGATATCGAATAAATTACGAGAGTTGTTCCCAAAAATACGAGAGCCAGAGAAGGACGATATTTGCTATGCAACGCAAAACCGGCAGGATGCCGTGAAAAAATTGGCGGATCTTGCTGACGTTATTTTAGTAGTAGGCTCGAGTAATAGCTCTAATTCCAATCGACTCAAAGAGGTTGGAGAAAAGTGTGGCAAGAAAGGCTTTTTGATCGATAGTTCGAGTGAGCTAAGGGAAGAGTGGTTGCAAGGGGTACGCACAGTCGGTTTAACCGCGGGGGCGTCTGCACCTGAGTCTCTTGTTCGTGAGGTTTTGAAGGCCTTAGAGTCCTTTGGGTTTTGTGAGGTAGAGTCTCTTGATGGCATTGAGGAGAACGTGGTGTTTCACATTCCGAAAGCTTTGTCGCGGAGTGTTGGGTGAGTTCTTTAGATTTCTTTTATAATTTGTCCATAGTCGATATTGAGTGCTAGTGATATGAATTTGGTAAGTAATAACCTTGTGGATTTGGCTGAGAACCTCAGGGGTCTTGGGATATCTCCTACGAAGCAGCGGATAGCAATTGGCGAGGTAATATTTAGTCGAAATCAGCACATTTCTGCCGAGCAGATACTAGAAAAGGTGCAAAAAGCTGATGCTTCCGTTTCTAAAGCAACGGTTTATAACACGCTAAATCTTTTTGTAGAAAAAAAGATTGTGAGAGAGTTGATTATCGATCGATCGAAAGTATTCTATGATCCCAACACTGATTTCCATCATCACATCTACAATGTTGATACTGGAGAGATTCGAGATATAAGTGCCGAAAGCTTGAGCGTGACAGGTTTACCCGAGCTCCCGAGTGGAGTTCAGCTTGAGGGTGCGGATGTGGTAATTCGAGTTCGATCTAAGCCGGTAGAAAGTGCTGTTTCTGTTTAGAAGCCTGCGATAAGCTCATTGGGTAGCTGCTCGGTATCTATCTTCAGGCTCTGTCTTTTCATTTAATTAAAAAATTTGGAGAACCCTTTTGGAGTATCAAAATATTATTGCGGAAATTCGCGGCAATGTCGCCCTGATAACATTAAATAGACCCAAGGCCCTAAATGCTCTGTCCCCTGATCTGATGCGAGAGGTGGCGCATGCTGTTGATCAGTTCGAATTTGATCCGACAATAGGATGCATCGTCGTCACGGGTAGCGATAAGGCGTTCGCCGCCGGTGCTGATATAAAAGAGATGAAGACAAAGACCTACATGGATGTATACATGGGGGACTTCATCACGGCGGAATGGGAGAGAATCGCGCGCTGCAGAAAGCCGGTAATAGCGGCTGTGGCGGGTTATGCGCTTGGGGGAGGCTGCGAGCTTGCAATGATGTGTGACTTTATTTTGGCAGCTGATAATGCAAAGTTTGGGCAGCCTGAGATCAATTTGGGGATTATTCCTGGCGCAGGGGGAACTCAGAGGTTGCCACGCTTTGTCGGAAAGTCGAAGGCTATGGAGATGGCGCTGTTAGGTCAGGCACGAATGATGGACGCTCAAGAAGCAGAGCGGTGCGGATTGGTATCCAGGATTATTCCAGGTGATGGTTTGATAGATGAGGCCGTGTCTACGGGTCAAAAGATAGCAGACCTGAGCCAGCCTATCGTTATGATGGCAAAAGAATCGGTCAACCGTGCTTACGAGACAACACTAAGCGAGGGAATTAGGTTTGAGAGGAGGTTATTTCACTCTGCTTTTTCGACCGAAGACCAGAAAGAGGGAATGGCTGCTTTCGCGGAGAAACGCAAACCCGACTTCAAGCATCGCTGATCATTTTCTGTGCCTCAGCCTAGTTTAAAATGGTGAGCTTAATTTTGCTGTTGTAGCTCAGTTGGTAGAGCAACTGATTCGTAATCAGTAGGTCGGCAGTTCGATTCTGCCCAACAGCACCATTCAAGCTTTAATTTAACTGTTTTCTCGTTTCCAGGTGTGTATTCTGGTTTCGGGGAGTGCGCACGTTTTTGGAATTCTTTATGTCAAAAAAAATGATTGACGGGTTATCTCGTTGGGTGAGGGATGATTGGAAGAGTTCGCCAATCAGATTTTCTGTTGAAATATTTGCATGGTTCCTAACCATCGCATGTAGCGTGACCATGTCGCTTACGGTGCCGAACCCGCCCCTCTTGGTTTTGTACCCCATTTGGATTGTGGCTTGCATGATGTATTGTTGGGCGGCATGGACCCGTAGGAGCAGCGGAATGGTTGCAAATTATCTGCTACTCACTACGATCGATTCGGTTGGGTTGATCCGTATGGTGTTACCGCTATAGGCGGTGCGTTAAAATATCAAACTAATTTAATCGTCCGTGGTCACATGAAATCAAAGTTCGTTAAAGAGGTCGCTCGTGAAATACTTAACTACAGTTACCATTTTTTCTCTTTTAATGATGTCGTCTGCTCAGGCAGAGACGGACGGAAATGACGTGTTAGAACTAATGCAGAGGAAGTCCTCGAGACCGGCAGTGCAGCCTTATATCGATGCTGTATGGCAAAAGTGGAATAATGGCCTTTTTTGTATCCCTGAAGAGAACATTCAGGATGCGACCTATGATGCTGTGAAAGCATTTCTTGAAAATAACCCTGATGTTCTATTTAGACCGAGAAGGTACGTTATAACGAACGCTTTGATTCAAGCTTTCCCATGTAAAAAAGACTGACCGTCTACGCCCTAGGCGCGAGTACCCCGACCATTCTATTTTTGTAAGTCGCGCACTAGCGCGACTTAGTTTCATAGACTTTAAAGCTTGCGACTATTAAGTTACTTTTCGAGGATACAAGACGAAATGCGGAGTGAGCATTCTTGTTATTTTTGGAATTGTATTACGCTCGAGCAGAGATATTGCTTTACCGTACATAATTATCGGGCTTTGCGATAGATATGTTTTAATTACCTCGTATCAGCTCATTCGCCTTTGAATTTATGAAAATAAAACATGTAAGAATTCATGTACTGAAAAGCCCTTTACGAGATCCGTTTGCTTTTTCTCAGGGGTGGGTAGCTGCAAGATCGGCCACACTAATTGAAGTAGAGACTGATAACGGGATAGTTGGCTGGGGAGAAGCCTTTGCACAAGGTCTTGAGGCACCGGAAATTGCTGCTGCGGTGATTGAGCATTCGCTGAAGCCGCTGATCATTGGGGAAGATCCGCGAGACACCGAAATTCTCTGGCATCGTATGTATAACCGTACGCGGGATTTTGGTCGGAAGGGAACGGTTCTAGCTGCGATAAGTGCTGTTGATATTGCGCTGTGGGATTTGGTTGGGAAACACTATGGTGTACCGATTAGCCAATTGCTGGGTGGAAGATTCCGAGAGAGTGTTCAGCCGTATGCGACAGGCTTTTATCGTTTGAAGGGGGCTGGTGAGGAAGAACGTCTTTCAGAAGAAGCTCTGAATCATTTTGATTTCGGATTTCGGGCGATGAAAGTTAAGCTGGGTTTTGGGCTACAAGACGATGTTCGAGTTATTCGAGCGATTGGGCGGGTACTCGAGGGAAAAAATGTTGAGCTCATGGTTGATACCAATCATGCCTACGGACGAGCGGAGGCATTAAGGCTTGGCTTTGTTCTAGATGAGTATCAAATGCGATGGTATGAAGAGCCAGTCATTCCAGAAGATATAGAGGGTTACGTCGAGCTCCGGTCAAAACTAAAAACCCCGATAGCGGGGGGTGAAAACGAACATTCAGTTTATGGTTTTTCCAAGTTAACGAAGAGCCGAGCAGTGGACATAGCGCAGCCAGACATAGGGTCATGCGGGGGAATAAGTGCATTGCGGCATATCGCCGCATTGTGTCAGGCGGAGGGAATCGAAGTGAATCCTCATGTGTGGGGATCTGCGATTGCCCAGGCGGCATCGCTACAGGTAATTGCGGCACTGCCAGTTTGTCATCATTCGATTTTTGCACGAGAGCCTATCCTAGAATACGACCGCTCCTCTCATCCGTTTAGGAATGATTTGGTCGAGAACCCCATGCAAATTGGCCCAAATGGAAGGGTCGATATTCCAAGTGGGCCCGGGCTTGGTGTATCTGTCGTTAGGGATACGATAAAAAAATTCAGTTAATCTGGTTCCTTCTTGAAGAGCGAATTACTTACCGCTTACATCAATACGACCTATCGGATTTATGTGCCTGAAGGCTTTGTGGATGTAAGGATTAGTCTTCCAACGCCTGGCTTACAGCGAATCCTCCGTCTACATAAAACTCATACATGGGCAGTTCTGACTGCTTGTAATCCTTTATCTAAGCGTTTGCCAAATAATAAAAATTTATCGTTGTCAGTTTTGCTTGAGCGTCATATCCAAAGGCTCAATTTGCCCTGTTACCGAGCGGCCGGCATCCCCGATAGATCAGACTGGGAGAGTGAGTCGAGTATTTTTGTATGCGATCTGAGTATGAAGATGGCGTTTTGTATAGCGAATCGCTTTAATCAAAATGCATTTGTCTTTGGACGGACCCATAGGAGCTCAGAGTTAATTTGGGTACGTTGATTCGTTAAGTGCCACGTGATTATTGGTACCGGCGCATAAATCTTTTATCTATTAGATTCTTCCAAAACCAGACGAATGCGCCACTCGCATAGAAAACTCCTCTCGACGCCACAGCTTTTTTAATGCCTAAACTGATGAGCGCCAAAGCTCTCCTTTGCGGCTGAAATTTACTCAAGCTTTTGCCTTTGATGAGTGACTGAATGTTCTTAAATAATAGTGGACCTTGCTTTACGGCATAGACCCCGGACTTCGGGTATTTTCTCTCGAGGATGCTCCCGATATCTCCCACAGCAAAAATATTCTTAAAACCTAGCGCCAATAAATTTTCATCTGTGAGGATGAACCCTGAACGATCAATCAAAAAAGCCACAGGCCTTTGGCCAATCTGGGGCAGATGCGCCCGTTCCCAGAATAGTGAAGTGGGATACAGTCGTTCCATGACTTTCGGTAACGATTGAGTTTTCGCAGATTTCGGTAACTCGCGCGTTAGTTAAAATGGTTACGCCAGATTGATAAAGATATCTACGGACTCGTCGTCGAACTGCAAGTGAGTGTTCTAGCAAAATATCTGAGCGATCGGTTATCAGTGTGAGTTTTACATTCGCTATTTTTGCGTGGAGCAACCTGTAGTGAATTGCTAAAAGTAGCTCTACGCTGGCTGCGCCTCCTCCAACCGCGGTTATGCAACTCGTAAAGCTATTGGGTTTCCCATGAAGCATTTTTTCAAAAGTGTCAAATTCCTCCATCAAACGATTAATGGGTTTGACCGGGGTGGACCATGTTTCTGCGCCTGGAACGGCCTTAGCGTTCGGTATCGAGCCTGTGTCGATCGATGCGATATCAAAATTGATTTCAGTACCGGAATTGGTAACGACAAAAGATGTCTCCGGATATATTTTTTCAACTTTTCCAAGAATGAAGTTAGTATGTGATTTCTTACACAGAGTCTCAAGGTCTATATGGCACTCGTCTATTGAGTAGTGCCCTGCTATCAGGCCGGGAACCATGCCGGAGTATGCGGTTTGATGGGATTCGCTAACGAGAGTAACTTCGGCACCTGGGATTGGTGCCAGCCCATATTTCCTTACAACTTCAACGTGACTATGGCCACCGCCAATAAGAAGTATTTTTTTCACTGAGCTATTTCTAGTTTTCACCTTGCAAAGTTACGTCACCATACCAGGCTATGGATACGGCGTTAGTATTATCACTATCAGATGACAATACTATTCCAGAAATTTGGGGCGCTGGCATTTCGAAGGCTTTTTCAAAGTCGCTGAGAATGTTTCGCTCCTCCTGAGCCCATAATCCAACATTATCAGCGCTCGACCGTAAAACAATCATTCGAACTCGATCGGTAAAAGCATTCCATGACTGCGTATTCTTTTGTTCTTTATGTGACCAAACATAGCAAAGTGCTGCGCTTGGTACTTGGTCCCCAAAGATATATCTAGCGAGCTTTAATTTTGCCCTATCTATAAAACGGAGTTCGTCTTCATTAATATTAAAGAGCACATAAACTCGAGCCGGAAAATCGTCTCCACTTTTTGAGCGGATGTCAGATCGCAAGTTCGTTTCGGTGATCCGCCATTTCCACCGAAGAATGGGGAACTTCGCGAGCTCAATTTCTAGTTGTCTCCCCAAGCCCGATATCGAGTTATCTGCTGTCGCTTTTAGAACAGTGGTATCTCCATCCCTAACAAGCACGTATCTCGTACTATTTTTCTTTTTTGCGAATACAACCGGTTGCCAAATGAGTCGTGGGTCTTTTTCAATACTATGTTGCGAAAAATTGAAGACTGATATCTCCTCAGCGAGAGCCAAACGGCAAGTTGAACCTAAGGAAACTAGAAAAATAAAAATTGTGATCCTTAACATCTTAATTTTCCGCTCTGTGCCAATCAAATATTTTGAGTTTTGGGATATGCTCTAAATCGGACTCTCTATCAATATCCTGGAGGGGTGTCAGTAAACGATAAGATTTGTTATGAAGAATTAAATTTTCCTCAATTTTTTTCATAACATCAGGGGATCCCCACTTTACGCCGCGAAAAATGGCCTCTTTTATTTCAGTTGCTCCTATGAGCACGAACCCACCGTCTGTTGCCGGAATGAATGTATACGGATACCCTGCTGTTAGGATGTCAAACGCTTGTTTCAAATGTTTGGTGGTTATAGCGGGACAATCACTGCCTACTAAGACGATGTTCTCATAATTTAACAATCCTTCCTTAATCGCAGCAAACATACGGTCGCCGAGATCTTCGCCTGTTTGTTGTTTTGTTGTGAAATGAAGCTCTTTAAGTTTCTCGAAGTAAGGATGGGATTTTGCGGGCGTATACCAAATTTCAATATCGGTATTTGGGAGCGAGTCGCTCACACTGAGAATATGTTCGAACATTGAAATATGTAATTCTGTTGCTTTTTCAGCTCCGATTTCCCGAGCCAAGCGAGTCTTTACGTTGCCTGGAATAGGCGCTTTGGTAAAAATTTGTATGAGCTGTTTCGGCTTCGATAATGATTCGTTTTTCATTACTTGTTTTTGTAGTATTTTTTTTCGAGCCATATCGAGTTGGCCCCGAGAGCGAAAAGCGCTCTTAGCGTCCACATCGTCAATACAGTACGCACGATGCCATTAGCTTCCCATTTTCGCGAGGAGGTTAGGAGTGGATCGTTTATTCTTTTTGGTAAAGCGATTTTTTTTAAACGTTTTGAAATGGCGATGTCTTCCATCAAGGCAAGATCATGGTAACCGCCAATCGTATGAAAGATCTCACGGGAAATAAAAATACCATGGTCGCCGGTAATAATGTGCGTTAAGCGAGACCTCAGGTTCATAAAGAACTCGACGATACGAAGTCCTAAACGGTCGCCCGATAGTTTAACTTTGAAGTAACCCCAGATTTGCTGTCTCGCAGACCGAGTTATGAGTTGATCGAAATTTTCAGGTGGAGTTGAATCTGAGTGTAAAAACCAAAGAACATCACCTGTCGCTTGTTTGGCGCCCGCGTTCATCTGTCGTGCTCGGCCCTTTTTACTGGAGATTACTGTTACGTCGAGTGAGGTTGCTACCTTAATGGTCTCATCCGAACTGCCTCCATCTACGACAATAATTTCTATGTTTGTTCTTGAGTATTTTTTAAGGTGCGAGAGTAGGGGGGCTATCGTCTCTTCCTCATTCAGCGTGGGAATGATAATCGAAAGAATCGGAGATGACACGAAGGTTGTTGTCAAACTTAATGTTCTAGCCGATTAAGGCCCCAGTCGTAGTCAAGAAATTTAATATCTGGATCCTGACCGTCAATCGTGTTCTTTTGATCGGTGTTGCTTGCTAACGATGATTGGTTTTTTCGTAGCCAATTAAGCAAACTCCCTGTATTTTTAACGAAATCGCTTTCATACCAATCGAATATCTTGGAGACGAAGATTGTATTTTTTTCTATTCGGTTTCGGGATTTGTCTGAAAGGAATCGCGAAACACCATCATCTAGTTGTGCGTTAAGTTTATCAGCTGTAAAAGCCTCATCGCGAAGAGCTGGACAACCTTTCGATGCGCAATTGACTGCCATGTGGATGCGAGGATCATCGAATCGCCCCGGTTGTCTGATCAATTCGTGCTCTATGTAGTCGAGACTGACTGTTTTTCCAAATAATGTAAATATCTTTTGTTTCCAGGGGCTTTTAAATAACGTTCCTAGGTCTTTTATTGATTTGATATGTCCGTGTTCGTTTGCCACCCAGCTCAGCGTATAGGCGTTGTAGGCATTAATGAGAAATGCCAGCTGTTGATGTTTTGAGAATCTATTAAATTCTGCATAAGTTACCCTCTTTAGTTGATCAAGATAACGTTGTAAAGGTTCTTTATGTTGCGAAAGTGATTCATAGTCAACAGCTGTTTCGTGGGAATTTATCCAGCGTACATGCTGTTGAAGTATTTGAGTAAATTGTGAATGTTGGTGGTCGAATGGTTCTGCGTTCGCATTCGAGCAGAGGAAATTGATAAGAAATATAAAAGATAGAGTTATGCGCTTCATCATTGTGGATCGAAAAAATGTTTTGTTAGCGCAGGTTAGCGTCTAAGCTTGTGAAAACGCTCTAAGATCCCGAGTGTGACCACAGAAGTATTCGCTCTCTTCCATTCGCCTGCGACGTATTTATTCGTTTCAGAGAATGTTGGGTAGATATGTGTCGTCGCTAATATTTTATTTAATCCAATGTTTTGTTTTAAAGCGAGGACGAACTCTGAAATATACTCTGAGGCGTTTTCACCGACAATTGTGACTCCAAGAATTTTGTCGCTTTTCGGTTTAGTGAGCACTTTAATAAATCCATAATCTTCCGAATCCACAATCGCGCGATCAAGGTCATCAATTTCGTAACGAGTTATATCAAAGTCAATTCCCCTTTCACGTGCCTCGGTTTCGTTTAATCCCACACGTGCAACCTCTGGACTGGTGAATGTTGCCCAAGGTATCGCATCGAAATTGATTCTAAATCGTTTGAATGTTCCAAATAGACTATTAACGGCCGCATACCAAGCTTGATGAGCTGCAGCATGGGTAAATTGCATTAAACCCGTTACATCTCCACAAGCGAAAATATTCGGGTACCTAGTTTCGAGATACTCATTGGTTCTCAGGACTCGATCATCTGGCTCAATGGCGTTTATATCTTCGAGCCCAAACCCCCTTAAATTGGCCCCTCTGCCTATGGCAAATAGCACCAAGTCAAACTCGATACGTATCTCCCCGTTTGGCCCTTCACAAACCAACAGCTGCTGACCATTTTCGACAAGAAACCCTTTTGCTCTGTGTCGGGATAGTAGGGCTATTCCGTCATCTGACATATGATTTGCGACTATCTCAGAAACCTCGGGGTCTTCCTTGATCAAGATCCGCTCCATCGCTTCCAACAGCACTACTTCTGACCCTATTCGGCAAAAGGCCTGAGCTAACTCACACCCGATAGCTCCTCCTCCGATTACAAGGAGCTTTTTGGGCAAATCTTGAATATCCCAAATAGTGTTCGATGTCACATACTGAACATCCTTAAGTCCAGGCAGTGGGGGAACAATCGGACTTGCTCCAGAGGCGATAATAATATTTCGCGCTGAGAGAATTCGTTTTTCGGTGGATGTGCTGACTTCTACAGTCCAAGGCGTGACCATCTTGGCGGTACCGGCGAAGCAGTCTACCCCAAGACGCGTATATCGCTCAATTGAGTCATGTGGCTCAATTTTTTTTATCACCCGACGTACCCTGCGTAAGATTTCTTGAAAATCGAAGGTGATTTTCGCTTCTTGAATACCTAGTTTTCCAGAGTGACGCGCCTGGTGTATAAATTTTGCAGATTTGATAATTGCTTTTGAGGGAACACATCCGGTATTTAGGCAGTCCCCTCCCATGTTTTCTTTCTCAATAAGGGCGACCTTCGCTCGCACGGCAGAGGCTATGTAGGACGATACAAGCCCTGCTGCACCACCACCTATGACGATCAAGTTGTAATCAAATTCCTTAGGTTTTTTCCACCCCGCATAGACTCTCCTTCCTCGAAGTATGTCTGCTATTTTTTTTGTTATGAGTGGGAATATACCGAGTAGGCACAGCGACAATAATATCGGCGTCGATAGAACGCCGCCCAGAGTGTCCAGGGCCGCAAGCTGGGTTCCTGCGTTAACGAAAATTATTGTTCCCAGAAGCATGCCGATCTGACTTACCAGGTAGAACGTTCCGGTACGAATTGGAGTAAGCGCCATCGCCGCATTAACTGCAAAAAATGGGATGACTGGGACAAGGCGCAGGGTTAATAGGTAGAAAGCGCCGTCTCTCTGAATTCCCTCATTCAAGGCTTTTAGCTTATCTCCAAATTTTTTTCTTACAAGATTTCTAAAGAAATATCGTGTAAGGAGAAAAGCGATCGTCGCGCCGATGGTGGATGCAAAAGATACCAGTACCGTTCCCCATAAAAGACCGAAAACAGCGCCAGCTGCCACCGTCATAATTGCGGCGCCAGGGAGCGACAGCGCTGTTATCGCAATGTAAAGAACAAAGTAGCTCAGAGCGGCTTTGATTGGATGCTCAGAGGAATAGGCCGTTAGGGATTCATAGTTTTCTTTAAGGGTTGAAAGATTAAGCTGCGCAAGCACATCTAACACGAAATCCTTGAATACAAGAAATAGGATTCCAAGCGCCAAAACACACACTGCTAATATGATTGACTTACCGGGTCTTTTATTTTTTGCCATATAAAAATTCTAATCCGATACTCCGAGGGCATTTGCGAGACTCTCGGTGACAGTTGATATTTTTGTTCCAGTCCTTCCAGCTATCCTCCCATAATACGACTTATGCGCTGGAGATTGAGCGCTCCAGCAGCGAGAGAATTGTCTCAGAAATTTGGTTGAATCGTAATTCACTTTGATTGCGTCGACATGAATACCTCCCAGCTTAACGCCATACAATTTAAGGCTTTCGGGACACGCGTTTACAGAAATCCGAGTTGCAATGCCATGAAGAGCATTTTCAAAGTTTGGCATGCCTGCCGAGCCATTATTGATGACTACTCTGGGATTTTCAGTATCAATATTAAATAGTTGTATCGCTGGCTCGCATGTATGACTGCTAGCGAAAATATCGACACCTGAATCCGTAAAGTACCCTTGATATCGGGAAGCATTGGACGGGTTACGCATTTCTTGCGAAGAGAAATTCCATCCTGCCAAATTTTCAGCATCCCCGTGTACAACTGCGACTTGAGTATCACCTATCCTGAATTTCAAAAACATCGGAAGCTTTGAAAAGCTATCTTGGATTTCTGGAAAACTATCTGCGGTGACGTGTAGGGCGTTAATAATCTGGTTCGAGTATTCCACCTCGGCGTCGCTGGTTGTGGGTGGGTATGCGCAGCCACAGCCTGACTGTGTGCTTCGCCTAGATAGTTCTGTTTCGACGTTTCCTCGAATAGCGAGGTGGCTCCTAATAATGCGGTCATTAATCTCTTTGAAATCGCCGTGATCAATGTTGAACCAATTAAAGTCTCCTCCGAAAATAATGTGATCCACCCCGGAGTGCTGGTTTTCAATCGTTTCAAGTGCCGCCATATTTCCATATAGCCCTCCACATACGACAATCGTGCTCGCCGTGATTTCAGAAGCTCCTTTTATTGCTTTTGTCCCATAGAAATACTCTGGAGGGCAAAATCGACCAGGAGCGAGCCGCGACTCGGTAACTTGAGATTTCATTACAAGTTTTTATTGAAGGGCGCCACCGCAGCTCGACCCTTGACCAGCAGTGCAGCCGAAGCAATGACCGAGAGTCTTGATCGGTTGGTTTACGAGACACTTGTCGTTCAGTTCGCTAATGTGGATCTTGGACGAGCTTTCCCCAAGAGGTAATCCGAGCATTTGGTTGAAGTCGCAGTCATACACATAACCTTGATGATCGATCGATATGAGATTGCGACACATTAATGATTCTAAATTCGACTCCTGATATGCGGATTGAAGAAGATCCATGTAGCCATCAAACTCACCTTTCGACACAAGCGTGCTGCCAAACCGCTTAATTGGCATGTTTGTAATCGTAAACAATGAGTTGAATGTTATTCCAAACTGATTACCGAGGTGATCGCGATAATCTCTCTCTAAAATTTCCTGGGGAGCTGGCAAAGCTGCTCCTTGGGGATTAAAAACAAGGTTTAACTCCAACCCTGAATTTTTCTGTCCGTAACCAAGAGCATTAAGTTTTTGAATACCTATGATGCTTTTTTGAAAAACTCCGTCTCCCCTTTGGGCATTTACGTTATCTTCAATGTAGCAAGGAAGGGAGGCTACTATTTGCACTTTCTGCAATGCCAAAAACTCCGCTAGATCCTCTTGTCCGGGTTCGGATAGGATAGTGAGATTACATCGATCGATGGTGGTGATCTTCCTTGATCGAAGCTCAGAAACAAGTTTTCGGAAATGGGGGTTCAGTTCTGGAGCCCCTCCCGTTAAATCAACTGTTTCGATAACGCTTCTGTCAATAAAATCTAAAACTTGTTGGGTCGTCTCCTCACTCATTAGCTCGACTCGCGTTGGTCCGGCATTGACATGGCAGTGTAAACAGGCCTGATTGCATTTGTAACCCAAGTTTAGCTGCGCTATTTTGAGTTCGCCTCGGGCGACATTTGGAAACTTTCGTTTTGCTAATTTCGGCAAGGTATCGTGCATGTTTGATGTTTCCATTAAATGTTAAAAGTCATCAGTATCTTAACTAACTTTTTTAAATATTTGCATGGAACTAAGTCATATTTTTAGGTCCTAGCTCGAACGTAAAACTTTTGATCACTTCGCGTACAATGCTCGCGCAATATGTGGCCAACACAGTTAGATTAAGTCTAAAAATACGGAGAATAATTTTTGTACAAATCTCAACAGATCCAGCCTGAACTCGATAACCTTTTACCTGAGACATTACCCGAAAGCATAGAAATTCCAGAGTACCTGAGCAAAACGTACTGGTGGGCATACGTAAGCCCGAAAGCGATCAAATTCTTTGATCGCCATTTTTTGGTTAACTTAATTCTATTTGGAAATTTTAAGCGATTACGGGACGCGGCGATTCGTCGACTCGGTGAAGATTTTTCTGGGAAAGTGTTGCAAATAGCCTCTGTTTACGGGAATTTCACTCAAAGAATACTCGACTGTATGAGCGTCGATGGAGAACTGGATGTCGTAGACGTAGTCCCCGATCAGCTTTCGAATTTGCGTCGAAAGGTTATAACCCAGAAAAGATTTAACGCTCTAGTAATGGACTCTTCTGATTTGAAGCTTGATTCTGAGAGTTATGACAAGGCTATTTTATTTTTCTTGTTGCATGAGCAGCCCGTCGAGGTAAGACAAAAAACGTTAAGTGAGGCATGGAGAGTTTTGCGACCTGGCGGGCGAATCGTAATAGTCGATTATCACAAGCCATCTAAGCTCAATCCCGTTCGACCGCTTCTTTGGATCGTGCTCAAGTCGCTCGAGCCATTTGCGCTCGACTTGTGGCGGCAACCGTTAGAGAGTTGGCTTCCAAAGGGCATGAATGGAAATTGTGTCCACAGGCGTACATTTTTTGGTGGGATCTACCAAAAAATGGTTTTTGAAAAACCTGGTATCTGAGATGAAAGCGTCGACACTATGGTTGATCTTGCCAGTCGCGTTTTGCTTTGGCGGTGACTTTGTTACAGCCGCGGAAAACTTCCGAGTGGAGTCTCGAATTGAGGGGGATTCGGTGTACGTAGAGGCGGAGGCTGTTATTACTGCGCCGCACGCTTTGATTTGGACCACATTAACTGACTATGACCATTTATCGAATTTTATTCCGGGAATGAAGTCGAGCACTTTATTACGATATGAAGGGGAGACGGCAGTGGTTGAGCAGCACGGTTCTGTGTCGTTTCTATTTTTTTCTCTGCCTGTAGATGTCGTTGTTAATTCGATCGAGCAGAAACCTAACCGCATCGGTATTGAAGTGGTGCGAGGTAGTCTTGACCGTCTTGATGGGGCCTATGAACTGTTGCAAAAGGCGGACGGGCGTTGGTTAGTCAAATGGAATGGATATGTCAAACCTTCTCTACCGTTACCTCGGTTTATAACGCAACCAATCATCCGAAAGAACATAGAGAATCAATTTGCTGGCATGGTCGCTGAGATCGAGCGTCGTTCGCTACTAAATTAACAAGGTTTTGACTTGATGAAATATTTCCCTAAAATCCCGTTTACGTTTTTTATCGCTTGTTTCTTATTGTCCGGGTGTACCACCTTTAGTGGCCGTGAGTTCTCTCAGCTCGCTAATAAGCAATTCGAAATCAATAAACAGAGTTGTAATCAATGGCTTTATAGACTGGACCAGTTAGTTAAGGACAACGACGTAACGGATATATCGGCGAGCAGAGTCGCGAAATATCCATTTTTACGAGTGAATCGTTTTTTGGCGTCTTTCTCGAGCGATGTCGATGTTGACCCAACTTTATTTCCCCAATGGGTTCGAGAGATGCAAAAACTCGATTTAGACGGAAGGGGCGTAGAACTTAAGAATCTTTCTGAATCGGCGTTAGAGTCAATTGGGATCGATCGCGATGAGATTTTGGTTCGAACGGAAACCTGTTCCGGTTATTTGCTTACTGACGTGCTAAGTATGAGTTTTGCAGATCTAAGCGCTCGGGAACTCCGAGAGAATGCAAAGGTAAAGGATGATTATGATTCGATCAAAAGATTCGTTGGTTTCTATTCCCTTCTAAAGTATCCGTTTTCTAAAGGAATCGAGGGCTGGCACGAAGAGGCACGTGAAGAGTTTGCTTCTCGTCGTGAGGGTGAGCAAGTAAGTGACCAATTGATTTCCTATGCGGGCCAGCGCGAACGGGTTCTACCCAGAGTTGAAGTGGCCAAGCTTCTGAGTAAAAGTAGTCGCTTGGGTCATCTGGATTTAAATGATTCGGAATTGCTTAGCCTTTTCGAAACTTTTGCACCTGTGTTTGCTGTTGAAACTTCTGGAGAATATGACGAGATTGGCTCTCTTCATTGGGGTACGGGGAAAGGTATTGGAGTTGATGTTCGAGAGCCAGTGGTCTATACGAAACTCGAGCGTACGCGATTTGGGGGAGAAGTACTGCCTCAACTGGTATACGTCGCGTGGTTCACTGAGCGTCCGAAATCGGGAGTGTCCGATATGTTAGCGGGTAAGTTAGACGGTATTGTTTGGCGGGTGACTTTATCGAAGCAAGGAGACCCTTTGATCTACGATACCATGCACCCCTGTGGTTGTTACCATATGTTTTTTCCGACACAGAATCTTGTGCCAATTAATGCGCCTAGCAAGTATGAAGAATGGGCCTTTTCTCCTGGAAATTTACCGGTCATCAATGAGGGTGAACAAGTTGTGATAACGATCAATTCTCGAACGCACTACGTTGGGAATGTGGAGGTAGCTTCGGAAGAAATTAAAGCGAGTGTTCCTCAGATTCGGGAATATGAATTAAGGGCATATGATGACTTGCGTACGCTTCAGTATGCTGATAATCAATTTCGTAGTATTTTCGGTTCCGATGGTTTGATTCCTGGCACGGAGCGGGGCGAGCGATTCTTATTCTGGCCTATGGGTATCGATAGTGCGGGTGCCATGCGGCAATGGGGATCACACGCGACCGCTTTTCTAGGGCGCCGTCACTTCGACGATGCAGATCTGATGCAAAAAAGGTTTAAACGGACAAATAAGCAGTAGGTTCGACTTTAAACCACTCCACTGTTACTTTTAATTTTTTATTGCGATACTATCAATCGCCTTAGGTAGTATTGTGTTTTCAACCGATAGAATTTAATCGAACTGGAGATAATTCAAGGAAGCTTATGCTGGATGTGCGTATCGATAACGTTGTAATTATTGATGGGGCTGGCAGCCCTGCTCTCCCTGGGTCCCTCGGGATAAAGAATGGTCGCATCGAAGCAGTTGGTAAAGTTGAGGCGAGTGCGGCCACGGTCGTCGATGGAGAAGGTCTCACTATCATGCCAGGGATTATTGATAATCACACGCATTACGATGCTCAGATCACCTGGGATGCTTATGCGAGCCCTTCGCCGGAACTTGGGGTCACGACTCTGTTAATGGGGAACTGTGGTTTTACGATTGCACCGTGTCGACCCAATGATCGGGAAATCACGATGAGAAACCTAACGCAAGTTGAGGGAATGTCAATGGATGCTCTCGCAGCTGGCATTGATTGGAGTTTTGAAACATTTCCGCAATACCTCGATATGCTCGAGCAAAAAGGGGTGGGGCCTAACGTTGGGTGTTACGTGGGGCACTCGAGCGTCCGCACATATGTACTTGGTGGTGATGCATCGAAACGTGCAGCTACACCAGAAGAAATAGAACAGATGCGTGAAATTGTCTCAGAAGCAATAGATGCTGGTGCGTGTGGTTTTGCAACGACGAGATCTTATCAGCACAATGGTGAGAAGGGAATTCCGATGCCTTCGCGTTTGGCGAGTGAGGATGAGTTGCTCGCACTTTCAGGTGTGTTAAAAGAAAAGGGTCGCGGGACCTTAATGATGACCAAAGCCTCCGATACTCCAATGGAGTCGATCGAACGACTGTGTGCTGCTGCTGGCAGGCCGTATATTGTCGCAGCGTTATTGCACTCTGCGCTCGACCCGCAGAGAACCTTCAACGACTTAAACGAAATTTCCAATGCGCGATCCCGGGGTAACTTGATGGTCGGCGCTGTATCTCCTTGTCCGTTGAATATGGAATTTACGTTTAGATCACCTTACCCTTTGGAGGGGTTCAAGGTTTGGAGTCCACTGATGAGTCTCGAGGAGGATGATTACAAAACTGCATTGGCTAGTCGTGGTTTTCGGGAATCATTTTTAGCCGAGTTGAATGATGGTCGTGTTCATGTTTTTAGCGGTGATTGGGAGAAAGTGCACGTTGCGCAGGTAGCTCTTGCAGAAAATTTATCGATTGAGGGCTGCTCGATCGCGGAGCTTGCTAAGGGGTGTAATAAAGATCCTTTTGATTTTATGTTGGACTTAGCTCTATCTGAAAATCTGGATACTGTATTTACGGCAACCATGATGAATTCGGACGAAGAAGCAATCGGAAAGATGATGTTGGATGAGAGTTCCATCATCTCGCTATCTGATGCGGGAGCGCACTTAACCTTTCTTTGTGATGCCGGGTTTGGACTTCATATGCTTGGCTACTGGGTCCGCGATCAGAAGTTAATGTCGCTTGAGGCGGCTGCCAAAAAACTAACTTTTGATAATGCGAAGCTATTTGGTATAAAGGATCGCGGTGAAATTCGAGTTGGTGCGTGGGCAGATCTGCTTTTGTTCGACCCAAAAACAGTCGGTCGCGGTCGCTCAAAACGTCTCTATGACCTGCCTTCTGGTGCGTCGAGATTATCCACACCCTCAGAGGGAGTTCATGGAGTGTGGATTAATGGCCATCGTGTTGCAGACTCTAAGGGGATGCTAGCCGACCTTCCGCTAGCGGGTCACGTCATTCGTGAATACAACCCTTAATTTTTGGACCGAAGACTTATTCTGCTAACAGCTTCTCAATTTGGCTGATTAACGTGCTGTTGTTAGGTCCAAAACTCGAGGGGAAGCTAATTACAGTATCCCCATTTTTCGAAACAAGATATTTGTGAAAGTTCCAGGTGGGGCGCTTACCCGTCGCAGCTGCCAGCTTTTTATAAAACGGATTGGCCTCCGCGCTCACCACACGACTTTTTTCTGTCATTGGGAATGTCACACCATAATTAACAGCGCAAAAGGTGGCGATTTCTTCGTTGCTCCCTGGTTCTTGGCCCCCAAAATCATTCGATGGAAAACCAATAATAATTAAGCCATCGTTTTTGAATTTCTTGAACAGCGCCTCCAGACCCTCGTACTGTGGGGTATTTCCGCAGTAACTCGCCGTGTTCACTGCCATGATAACTTTTCCAGATAATGAGCAAAGATCTAATGAATCGCCTTCAAGGGTTGTAACTTTCTCGTTTAATAGTTCTGGACAAACAGCTGCCGTAGTCAACGCTGGGGTAAATGCAATTGAGCCAAAAAGTAAAAGCGTAAAGCTAAGTACTCTAGATTTAAGGAGACTCATTTTTGCTAAACTCACGTAGTTCATAAATATTTTCTCGCTAGTTACTTTTAAGTGGCAATTTTAAAGATTGGAACATCCATTGGGACCTCTTGACGGAATAAAGGTTCTCGAGCTCGGGCAATTAATTGCGGGACCATTTTGCACCCGCATCATGGGAGAGTTTGGGGCACAAGTTATAAAGATTGAATCTCCACGAGGTGGAGACCCGTTACGGAAATGGCGGAAACTTTATCAAGACAAGTCTTTATGGTGGTTGCTCCAAGCACGGAACAAAAAATCGGTAACGGTAGACTTGAAAAATCCTCGTGGGCAAGAAATCGTCAGGAAGCTAGCGGAAGAGGCCGATATAGTGGTCGAGAACTTTAGGCCTGGATCTATGGAGAAATGGGGGCTTGGTTATGAGGAGTTATCAAAGGTAAATCCTGGGCTCATCATGGTAAGACTATCGGGTTATGGGCAAACCGGCCCCTACCGAGATCGACCTGGATTCGGGTCTATCGGTGAGGCAATGGGTGGTCTGCGATACGTCACTGGTTATCCCGACCGAGCGCCCGTCCGCGTTGGCATTAGTCTTGGGGATGCAATCGCTTCCCTCTATGGTGTGATAGGTGCGCTTATGGCTCTGCGGCAGCGTGACGTCAATGGGGGCATAGGACAGATCGTTGACGTTGCACTATACGAAGCAGTTTTTAGTTTCATGGAAAGTATGGTACCCGAGTACGATATGTTTAAGTTCGTACGAGAGAGGACGGGATCGACACTTCCAGGTATCGCTCCTTCAAACTCGTACCTCACAAAGGATGGGAAGTTCGTTGTAATTGGAGCGAATGGTGACTCGATATTTAAGAGAATGATGCAGGCGATAGGACGTAGTGATCTTGCTGACGACCCAGAGCTAGTGCATAACGACGGGCGCGCTAAGCGTAGTGATGAATTGGATGAAATTATTGGTAATTGGTGTTCGCAGCACGACTTGAAGCATGTCCTTGAAACCCTTGAAAATGCGGATGTGCCCTCTGGCAAGATCTTCGATGTCGTCGATATCGTTAATGACATTCACTACAAAGCGAGAGATATGATCCAAGAACAAAAGTTATCGGGTGGTGAGACTTTGTTGGTTCCTGGAATTGTTCCAAAATTATCGAAAAATCCTGGACAAACACTCTGGTTGGGCCCAGATCTTGGGGAACATACGGACGAAGTGCTGGGTTCGCTCGGGCTGAGTGATGAAGAGCTGAAATCACTGAAGCAAAGTGGGGTCATTTAAATTTTTAGTTAACACGATTTGGTGATGCAGTCCGATGCAAAAAAATAACTCGGCTTTGAGTTCCAAGAAGCAGATTTGGGCTTGGGCGTTTTACGATTTCGCAAACTCTGGGTATACGACGGTTGTAATAACTGCGATATTTAATGCGTATTTCGTATCTGTAGTTGCCAATAATGCGGTTTGGGCGACCTTTATGTGGACTGCAGTGTTATCAGTATCTTATTTACTGACGCTTTTGCTAGGGCCACTTATTGGTGCGCATAGCGATGCAAATTTTCTCCGGAAAAGATATCTCGTGCTTACTACTCTTTTGTGTGTGGGAGCCACATCGTGTCTTGCGTTATTTTTAGACCAGGGAATTTTTGTTGTATGTATATTCTTAATGATGTCGAATCTGTTCTATGGTCTTGGAGAGAACATCATTGCGGCGTATCTACCCGAAATCTCATCTCAAAAGTCCATCGGGCGTATCTCAGGCTACGGTTGGTCCCTAGGTTATATCGGAGGAATGATTACTCTTGGGTTATGCTTGTTTTACGTAACAACCGCTGAAAATGAGGGCTATTCTGCCGATTTCTTTGTTCCTGTCACTCTCTTTATAACAGCCGCAATTTATCTCGTAGCTGCGCTTCCATCATTTATTTTTCTAGGATCTGGTGCTGGGGGTGTCGGTGTCAGTGGTTCTTCGCAGCCAATAAACAGATTGCTTGACACTATTAGAAATAGGCATCAATACAGAGATCTATTTCGGTTCTTAGGTTGCACAGTTTTTTATCAAGCTGGAGTACAAGCAGTAATAGCTTTAGCGGCGATTTATGCTCAGCAGGTCGTGGGTTTCACATTCTCAGAGACAATCCTATTAATCATGGTGGTGAACTTGACTGCAGCACTAGGGGCGTTTGTATTTGGCCCTCTTCAAGATAGATTTGGCCATATCAAAATTTTAACAATCCTCCTGCTACTTTGGATCTGTATTACGCTTTTAGCTTGGCTGCTCGAGAGTAAGGTTGGGTTCTGGGTCGTGGCAAATTTGGTCGGAATTTCGCTTGGGGCAAGTCAGTCGGCCGCGAGGGCAATCGTAGGGCTAATGACTCCACCATCTCGTCGAGCTGAGTTTTTTGGTTTATGGGGAGTTGCTGTGAGATGCTCGGCGATTCTTGGCCCTTTGACTTATGGACTACTTACTTGGGCCACCGCCGGCGACTACCGAAATGCTATTCTTTCCCTTTCACTTTTCTTCGTGGTTGGCTTGTTTCTGTTGAGACGGGTGGATCTCACTCGAGGTCAGAGTCTGGTTTCTTGATTTAGTTATTGCGAGCCTTAGTCTCATTTCTGGCGAATCGCAGACTTGGGTCGAAATGCCTTGCAATAATCTTCGTTTGTTTCGATATACGGCCCACCAATCAGGTCTACACAATACGGTACGGCTGCAAAAATACCATGTGAAATAACTTTCCCATCGGAGTCCTTTAAGCCCTCCAAGGTTTCTTGAATTGATTTGGGTTGTCCTGGCAAGTTAATGATTAGCGTTTTTTTTCTTATGACTGCTACTTGACGGGAAAGAATCGCAGTTGGTACAAAATTGAGGCTGATTTGACGCATCTGCTCCCCAAATCCAGGCATTACTTTATCTGCTATCGCAACGGTAGCATCAGGAGTGACATCCCTGGGAGAGGGGCCAGTTCCGCCAGTCGTTAGTATTAAGTCGCAACCATCGACGTCACTCAGATCTCTGAGTGTTTGTTCAATTGTTTCTTGTTCATCCGGTATAAGGCGTTCAACGAACTCCACCTGGTTAATTAGCGTTTTGGAAATCCAATTCTTGAGCGCTGGAATTCCTTTATCCTCATAAACGCCGCTCGATGCCCGATCGCTAACGGACACCATCCCAATTTTTACTTGATCATTATTGGACATATTTACTCGAAACTAGAAAAAAGAAAGATTTCGCGACTTACGCTGGAAATATAGCAAAAATATTAATTGGTATTTTCCTCTGAGCTTAGGGTCTCAGAAATTAACTTAAAAAGTTTTCTATATGACTTCTTCGAGTCTTTAGTAATTTCATTACGGCAAGCTACGATGAGGTCCCGAATCTCATCAGCATCCGCTCGGGGAAATTGACAAGTAAATTCACTAATGGAAGTAGATTTATTGATTAACGAATCGCGCCAGGTTTCCGCCTCATGCATCAATTTGACACTTCTCCTGCTTGGTTTTCTGAGATCCTGTAGCCTCTGGCGAATGGGTTCAGGGTCAATATTGCGCATGACTTTTCCGATAAACTGAAGTTGCCTTCTGAGCGCACTATGTTGCTTTATTCTTTTTGCTTCTGCCACTGCCTCCGCTAGATCAGTGGGCAAATCAAAAGATTCAAGGATTTCTCGCGACAGCGACACCAGTTCGGCGCCCATCGCTTGAAGGCTTTCTACCTCTCTTTTTCTCTGTGTTTTACTTGGCCGGTCTTGCTCGTCCATATTTAATTAACGTGAGTCCGAAGGTGCTATGATCTAGCGGTATCTAAAAAGACTTTATATATCGAGACAAATTTTGTTAAAAGAGGCTTCAAAAAAATAATGTCAGAAAAAGCATTTAATTTCACTGAAGATCAGTTTCGGAGTATAGCAGTAGAAACATTGTCGCTTGCGAAAAAACTAGGTGCGAGTGCTGTCGAGGTTGATATCAATGAAAATATTGGTAGTACAGTCACGGTACGAAAGGGCGATGTTGAAACTATTGAATATAACCAAGATAAGGGTTTCGGTATAACCACCTATGTTGGTCAATCCAAAGGGCATGCGAGCTCCTCTGACGTCTCCCCGGAGTCTCTCAAGCGGACAGTGGAGGCGGCGGTCTCCATCGCAAAGTTAACGGCAGAAGATGATTTTGCTGGACTAGCTGACCCCAGTTTATTGGCAACTAGTTTTAAGGACTTAGATCTTTTTCACCCTTGGGATATCTCGGTGAATGACTCGATTGATCTGGGTAAGGCGTGTGAGTCGGTAGCGTTGTCCAATCCATCCGTCACTAATTCGGAGGGCGCGACTGTATCGTCGCAGAAAGGACATTTTATTTACGCTAATTCCAATGGCTTTATGCATGGATACCCCAGCAGTCGTAATTACATCAGTTGCTCGGTAACTGCGGGCGAAAAAAGTGAGATGCAGCGGGACGGTTGGTGGACGAGCGCCAGAGATGCGCGAGACATGGAAGATGCGACGTCTGTTGGAGAGCGTGCTGCCAGTCGAGCGGTTCGAAAAGTAGGAGCTAGAAAAATAGGCACGAAGAAGGTCCCAGTTATTTTCGATTCCACCATATCTTCCGGGATTATCGGGCATTTTGTGTCGGCGATTAGTGGTGGTGCGCTCTATCGAAAGCAAACTTTTTTACTAGATTCATTGGGCCAAAACGTTTTCCCAAATTTTATTTCGATCAGAGAGGAGCCTCATATCCGGAAGGGATTCAGTAGTTCTTGCTACGACAGCGAAGGAGTTGCGACCAGACCGAGGGTAATTGTAGATAGGGGTTTACTTCAGGGGTACGTGTTGAGTAGCTACTCTGCCAGAAAGCTGGGAATGGTTACCACGGGTAACGCGGGCGGTGTGCACAATCTTGTTGTTGACTCTGCTGGCTCTAAGCCGTTCGAAGAATTGCTGAAAGATATGGGAACCGGTTTGTGGGTTACGGATCTTTTAGGGCATGGAATAAATATGGTTACGGGGGATTATTCTCGCGGGGCCTCTGGTTTCTGGGTGGAAAATGGAATTGTCCAGTATCCAGTGCAAGAGATCACCATTGCTGGAAATTTAAAAGAAATGTTTTCCGGTATAACGGCGGTGGGTAACGATATTCTTGAACGCTCGACGACTAAGGTGGGCTCCATCTTATTTGAGCGAATGACTGTTGCTGGCGACTGATTTTTAGTGCCATGAGTGCTAAGTCACTGAGCGCATGGTTTGGGATGGCTGGGGTGTCAAGTTCGGACGCTAACCTCGCGAGGATATGGGGCGCTCGTCTAGATCGCCTGATGATCGTCTTGGCGTTGCTGACATTACCACTCATTTTTATTGTGTTCGATGAAAGTCTTGATCGTTCAGGAAGTATTCTGTACGTGCTCCAATGGGTGATTCTCAGTGCGTTTTCTCTTGAGTTCCTTATTCTGATTTCTTTGAGTAGAGAGCGTTTTGATTACGTCTCCAGAAATTGGTTAAATTTGATCATAATCATCGTCTCCGTCTTGAGTGTAACTGGGGTGGCCCACGGGGTTTGGATTGCTATTGCTAGATCGCTTCGTTTGATTTCCATCGGATTATTAGCCGCGCGAGCGTTACACTCGATTGGTCACTGGTTGATATCGAGTGGTGTGCCCATAGTGATCGGAGTCGCTGTCCTAGCGTGGTTATTGTCTGGACTTGGATTCTATTTTTTGGAGCCTACTATCCATTCTTTTGGCGAAGGTCTATGGCTTGCATTCGTGTCTGCATCGACGGTTGGCTACGGAGATATTGTTCCTACGACTACCTTCTCAAAAATATTCGCAGTTTTGATGGTATTTGTAGGTTTCGGAATGTTTTCGATGATAATTGCAGTGATCTCGGCTTACTTTGTTGGTGAGGATGAGAAGGTAATAAACCAAAAATTGGTTGATGATATCCAGAGCCTTCATAAGGAAATTCGGCTCCTTCGAGAGGAACTCGATGAGTTTCGCAGGAAATCTTAAATGTAAAGAGTTGTGGAACTGAACAACATAAAAAATACAGATTCATTCGGATGGAAAGAGAAGTTTATTCTAGTGTTTCTTCCATTCGCGATGGGCTATTTCCTCTCCTATCTATTCCGTTCTGTAAATGCGGTAATTTCGCCGAACTTAGTATCTGAGTTTGAGCTCTCTGCAAGTGAACTTGGTTTACTGACCTCGGTTTACTTCCTATCTTTTGCGTCGCTGCAAATCCCAATTGGTCTCTTATTAGATCGATTTGGTCCGAGAAGAACAAACGCCTGTCTCTTAATCGTAGCTGGTGTGGGTGCCTGTATATTTTCATCGGCTCAAAATTTTGAAGGATTACTCCTAGGTCGGGTATTCATAGGATTTGGGGTGGCTGCTTGTCTCATGTCCAGTATTAAGGTTTTTTCGATCTGGTTTTCTCCTGAGATCTTGTCAACGATGATCGGAAGGATTATGTTTGTTGGCGGCCTTGGCGCAATCTCTGCGACCAAACCAGTTGAGATGTTATTGCGCGTGACTGGTTGGAGAGAGATTTTTCTAGGGCTTGCGTTTCTGGTTATTGCTGCTTCAATCGTCGTGTTTTTCGTGGTGCCAGAGAAGAAATTTGAGCGAAGTACCGCGTCGTTTCGAGAGCAGCTGTCCGGTGCGTTTGGCGTGTATCGCTCGCCAGTTTTCTGGCGAATCGCGATGGGTACAGCCTTGTTCCAAGCGTTTAATATGTCTGTACAGGGGTTATGGGCGGGGCCATGGCTTGCCGATGTAGCTGGTCTTAGTCGAGCCGATGTTGCGAATCATTTGATGGGGCTCGGAGTCTCTACGATGCTAGGATTTTTATTCTGGGGTGCGTTCGCGACATATCTTGCAAAGCGTGGTATCCAAGCCATTCAGTTGTTAATAGTCGCAACGGCGCTTTATCTATTGCTTCAGTTGTTGCTTGTCTTCGGGTTGTCTGACCTATCATGGGTAATTTGGATTGGTTGGGGTTTGCTCGGCACATCTGGAAGTCTTGCCTTCACGATTATTTCTCAGAGTTTTCCACTCAGTATGACTGGACGGACGACTACGGCTTTGAACTTGTTAGTTTTCGTCACAGCATTTCTATCGCAGTGGATATTTGGGATTATCCTTAACCAGTGGGAATTGGTTGGTACTGGCTATAACCCGGAAGGGTACGCGGCTGCATTTGGTATTTTTATGGCTCTTCAGTTATTTGGATTTGTCTGGATGGTAGTCGGTTACCGTAGAGCAAAGCCAGTTTAAAATAAAATCTGTAGTCCTGGTGAGAAATAGGCAGGAAAGCAATGGCAAAATTAACCCACCGATTAATTTGTATAGCTGTAGTGCTCTTAGTTTGCGGGTGTGGCAAAGCGATTCGAAGTTATGAATCAGAGTTGAATCAATCCCTCGATCTCGCAAAAATCGGCGATCTCCAAGGCGCTATTGAGCTCCATGATCGGTTCAATCGAAAGAATCGAGATATTTTGTATTTATTCGAGTTGGGCGAGTTTCTCCGGTTACAGGGTAAATTTCCTGAGAGTATTTCTGTTTGGCGCGAGGCGGAAAAGCAAGTCGAAGATTGGGAGGTGCGCGCTCGTTCCGATCCAAATCTTTTACTCCAGGACTTAGGGTCAGTACTAGTCAACGACAAGGTTCGTGTCTATCAAGGGCATGATTTCGAAAAGGTGATGTTGACTACGCGTATCGCCATGAGCTACTTAGCTGCTGGGGATTTGCAGAATGCACGCGTTGCGATAAAGCGTGCACATGAGAGAGAGGCGGTGATAGCTACCTTTCGTGAGCGCCAATACGAGAAGATAAGAGCAGAAAACTCAAATGAAGCATCTATCAAAGATATAACTGATTTAGCAGGTTACCCAGTTGCTTCGCTGGATGACCCGCAGGTTACTCAGTTAAAGAATAGTTATCAAAGTGCATTCAGTCATTACCTAGCCGGATTTATTTATGAGGTTCTGGGCGAGAGCGGGTTGGCCGCTGCAGGTTACCGTCAGGCCATTGAGCTGCAACCATCGATCGATCTAGGCCGACTCGCGCTAGCAAGTTTAGGTCGTACTCTAGATAGCCCAGACGAATCCAAAACTGATCTATTAGTCGTATTTGAAGATGGATTAAGTCCTGCGAAGAGCACGATTAGATTGGATGTTCCCATTAATACGGATGAAGGTTTTGTATTGTTGCCGTTATCTTTTCCCGCCTTTAATTCAGCCGCTGAGGGAAACGACATTACTTCTTTTGATTTAACGGGGGCTTCTGTCGAGCTAAAAAATCAAAATGTGGATGTCATGACCAATATTGATCTTTTTTCAAGGCGAGCGTTAAGAGATGATTTTCCGTTTATATTACTTAGGGCCATTACACGCGGAAGTCTAAAGGCAACTCTGCAGAGCGCTTTAAACAAGCAGGATAAAACTGGTATAAGTTCGGAGCTCGCGAGAATAGGGGGGCTCGTTACCGAAGAAGCCGATGAGCGAATTTGGCGTAGCCTACCCAAAAGAATTAGCCTTGCTCGCACTGCTATTGAACACGGTGATTATGAGATGTTTGTTAGGTCGCAATATGGGTCCGAAAAAATAAAGATGAAAATCCATGGTCGCTACGCTATATTATTCGTTCGGAGCTTAGGGTCTAGTTTTTTTTCACACTTCACTGTTTTGGAATAAAAAATGAGTAAGCTTATTATGGATAGATCTAGTTCTCGGATATTTGGCTTCTTCAAGTGCATGGCCCTGTTGCTAACACCCATTATGGTCGTTGGCTGCGCTTCCTCACCGATTTGTAAGAATGAGTTGGTGACGCTTATAAATGATGCAGATGTGAGAGTAACTGGAAGTGCTTGTCGCGTGGAAAATGGATACCTTCGCGTTGATATTGATGTTCAGAGTAAGTACAGAAAAGAGCGGTCACTCGCGTATCGTTTCGACTGGTTTGATAAAGAAGGAGCACTTGTTGGGAGAGAAGAGGCGTGGAAGCCGATTTATTTTTATAAGAGGGAAACGAAAACGATTAGAGCAGTGGCCCCAGTTAAAGAGGCGGTTGATTTTAGATTTCTTTTTAAAGAATAATCTTGTTCGAGGTGAATATGACCAATAGATTTTCAATTATGATTATTTGTAGCCTTAGTATGATCGTCTGCTTGGGTGGTTGTTCAAAAAAAATTACGTATGGTGACCCGAAGGGAATTGAAACGGTTACCGTCGAGTTCGGTTCAACTGACTTGCAAAAAATCGTTGAGGAAATGACTCGCTCGTTTTTGAACTCCAAGGTTGTGACATCTGGACTCGGCCCGATAATAACTGTTCAGGAAGTCAATAATAAAACCAGCGAGTATATCGATACCCGGATGATCACTGATTCGATTCGGACCCAACTCTCCCAAAGTAGTGTCGTGAGATTTGTAGTAGATGAAGTCGCGATGCAAGAGGCGATTTCAGAAATAGAGCGTCAACAGAACTCTGAATATTATGATCAGGATACGGCTACAGAAAAGGGGAGAATGGTTGGGGCGGCCTATCGATTAACTGGAAATATCGCATCGATTGTCAAACAAAATAGCGATACCAAAGACGTTTACTACAAGATCAATCTCCAGCTCTGGAACGTACAGAATGGTCTCCTCGAGTGGTCTGAGGAAACTGAGATTAGAAAATCTCGCAGTTAAGGAATTTCTTTAGGAGCATTATCGCTTGAGTCGGTTGCCTATATTTAAAATCATCTTTGGCTCCATTGTGTTCACCTGGGAAAAGAGAGCGCAGTTGTTTCAAGGGCTCTGGCTACCAGCCTTGCTTGGGCTTTGCTTGACTCTCTATGAGTCTTTATGGGCGGGGTTTGGCTCAGGGCTTGATTTAAAGAGTGGGGGTGGAAATCCAGCGGAGATATTTATTTGGCTTGGATTGCTTTTTGCGGCAACAGTCATCGTCTCAACGAGAAGCTACCAAATTTTATTGGCCAAGAGTCAGGATGGAAAATTTCGCTTCCCTATCTCTTGGGGACTTAGTGAAACCAAATTTACCCTAGGCATGTTTGGGATCACGTTTATGTTTATTATTGTGCTGTCAATTGTCAGCAGTGTCCTCATGCTTTTCGCGCAACAGATTGAAGGAATTGGTGCGCTCGGCATGCTGATGTTTCTTCCATCGATCTATTTGGCTGGAAGATTTATGCTGGTTTTCCCAGCAGTTTGCAGCAATGATGATTTACGATTATTCGATGCTTTTAAGTGGTCTTGGATGACTACGCGAAGAAATGGTGCGGCAATGCTATTCCTTTGCATTGTTCTTCCTGTTTCGATTGCTTGGGGAATCGATTGGATTGGGTCGGTGTCTGGTTCTACCGTATTAAGTATCGTTAGCGGTATATTGGTGTGGATGTCTCTGCCATTTGAGATTGCGTTTATCGCACTAAGCTACACGACCCTCGAGCGAATGTCTAAGACCGAGCTCGCTGGCTGAAGTATCTACCGATTCGGCAGTGCTTTCAGTAATTTTCCGTTTGATTCGGTCAAGAGTTTTTCAGTCGTTCCCCAGTCAATACAAGCATCGGTTATCGATACGCCGTAGGCAAGTTTGGATCTATCGGATGTGAGCTTTTGATTTCCCGGCCCAATGTTACTTTCAATCATCATCCCGACGATTGACTTATTTCCCTCAAGAATTTGGTGTATACAATCGTTGAAAACGAGGGGTTGTAGATTGTGGTCTTTATTCGAGTTCGCGTGACTGCAATCCACAATAATGTTTGATGGTAACCCCGCACCACTTAGTTCCTTTTCAACTAATGAAATCGAGACAGAGTCATAGTTTGGACCACGATCTCCACCTCTTAGCACGATGTGTCCATAACGATTTCCTTTTGTCTGAGTAACCGCGACTTGTCCGTCCGCGTTAATGCCGAGGAAACTATGCGATTTAGATACCGAGTGGAGTGCATTGATCGCGACCGCGAGACTACCGTCAGTGCCATTTTTGAAACCCACCGGGGATGATAAAGCACTCGCCATCTCTCGGTGCGTTTGCGATTCGGTCGTCCTGGCTCCAATTGCGCTCCAAGCAATAAGATCACCGAGGTACTGGGGGCTTATCGGGTCTAGCGCCTCTGTTCCCGCTGGTAATCCCAATTCGTTTATTTGGATAAGAAGTTTTCTCGCTAGTTTTAGTCCCGCTTCAATATCGAATGAGTCATCCATATGCGGGTCATTGATGAGACCTTTCCACCCAACCGTCGTTCTTGGTTTTTCAAAGTAGACACGCATAACAATGAACATCGTGTCTTCAACTTTTTCTGCGACTTTCTTGAGCCGCGTCGCGTAGTCGATCGCAGCCTCAGGATCATGGATGGAACATGGTCCAACTACAACCAGCAGTCGCTTGTCTGTTCCATCCAGAATATTTTGACAGATCTGCCTACCAGCAATTACCGTATCCAGTGCTCGATCAGTCGCCGGGACTTGCTCCTTCAGTTTAGCTGGGCTTACTAGGACTTTTTGTGATTTAACGTTTACGTTATATACCAGTTCTTGTTTCATTGTGTTTATTCAGCTTAATTTTTTTGATTTTTTTGTGGGATGAAAACCCTTTATTTATCAATTGATTGTAACCAATTTTCAGAATAGTTGTTTTTCAGGATAACTAATTGCTGCACTGCGTAAAGAGATTTTAATCATGGCCCCAAACGATTAATAGCGCCCAATATAATTTTTTTATAAATTTTTAATAGTGATAGGTAAACTAGGACCACTTGATTCTTGTGCAAGCGTGTTTCGTAGCGGCGCCCCAAACGTGTCCGAAGAAATTTCAAAAGTATCACCTTCCTGGGTGGCTATCTGCTTCGTAAAACTTCCAGTTGCAGCCCCTAAAAAATGAATATGTACATCGCCGGGTCGACGAAAATCACGGTATTTGAAGTGATGCTGCTCTAAATTGGTTACCGAATGGCACATATTGTCGTCACCGGAAGTCCACGCGTCCTGCCAAATGGTTTTGTTACTGCGGATGAGCTTTGCAGTCCCAGCAACAGTGTTTGGTAGATCGCCAAGCAGTAACTCTGGACCATAAGAGCATTGCCGCAACTTTGAGTGAGCTAAATAAAGATAGTTTTGACGCTCCATCACGTGATCTGAGTACTCATTCGCAAGTGCGAAACCGATTCGAAATACTTCTGACTCTGGGCTAATTAAGTAAATTCCTACAATCTCTACTTCTTCACCGCCATCCAGCGCATAGGCCGGCCACGATAACGAGCTCTCGGGGTTTACGACGCAGCTACCATCGCCTTTATAAAACCATTCTGGTTGCGCTCCCAAATGTCCAGTCGGGGGTTTACCGCCCTCGACACCCCACTTAAACATTTTCATCGAATCAGTTAAAGAGCTCTCCGTCTGGCTAATCTTGCTATGCATCGCATCTCTAGCACTCGCACTTCCCAAGTGGGAGAGACCTGTACCCGTAATGATATGGTGATACGGGTCAGGGTGATCGAAAGGGATGAGGATTCGTTTTTCCCCTAAGATGTGATCTAGAGTGTCGGTTTCGTTACTTCTTCTATCATTAATGATCTCCTCGATTCTCACGCCGTCGCGGAGCGCATCGCAGGCGAGATCATACATACGCTTTGTCCCGCGAAGCGTGTAGACGAGCGTGCCGCAATCGGATATCAAGCCAACGCGGCGGGCAGCATCTCTGCCGAAAAATTGAATGACTCTCAAGCTGGTCTCCACATAGGTATTATCTTGTCATATTATTTCATTTGGCCACGAATGAGGCGAAGCTAAAACTCTCGCGCCATTAAACATCGAGAAAAGGCTATTAGATATGAAGGCAGTTGTAAACGGTATCAGTATTAACTATGAAGTTTTCGGGACAGATGGTCCTTGGGTGGTGCTGAGTCACTCGCTAGCATGCAATTTAAGAATGTGGGGACCTCAGATAAATTTTCTTCAAGAAGGTTACCGTGTTCTTGCATTTGATACGAGGGGGCACGGTGGTAGTGAGGCCCCGAAGTCACCTTACACACTCGATATGCTTAGTGATGATTCGATCGCACTTCTTGAGCGTTTAGAAATCGACAAGCCACATTGGATTGGTTTATCGATGGGAGGTATGATCGGGATGACGATTGCGATTAAGCATCCTGAAAAATTTAGATCGCTAACTTTGGCAGACACCACTAGCCGGATACCCAATGAGCTCTGGCCAATTTGGACCACTCGTATTGAGCAATCGGCCTCTGAGGGGATGGCTTCTCTTGTCGATCAAACATTACAGCGCTGGTTCACGAGTGAGTTTATCGATCGTTCCCCACCAGATCTCAAGTTTGTCGCGGCGATGATCGAGTCTACCCCAACCGAAGGATATATCGGATGTTGTCAGGCGATACCGAAGATTAACTGTACGGCCGAATTGCATCGGATAAATTGCCCGATACAGATTATTGTCGGAGAGCAAGATGCCGGTACTCCAGTGCAGATGTCTGAGGAAATTCACGCGGCTGCACTTGGTTCAGAATTGGTGGTGATACCCCACGCGTCACATTTATCGAACCTAGAACAGCCCCAATTATTCAACGACGCAGTTAAACGTTTCTTGTTGCGTCATTAGTCGTCTTTCTATGATCATTGATAATCACTCAATACTAGCGATTGTGATATTCGGAGATGAGGCTTCTAGTGTTTTTCGGATAATGTGAAACGTATCTAAGTCAAATTGATGCCAATTGGTATTGTCTGACAGAATGGGATTATTTTTTCCGCTGGTCTCGTAGTCGATATACATCCATTGATCGACTGTATGTACGTCGTCGACATCATTTCGCTCATCACGTTCAACAATTTTTATGCCCCCGGAGTACGGCCACTGTGGAATTTTCTGCTTAGAAAGTGCGGCTGACAGTCTCATAGAGTGGCTTATTACCGTCTCTTTTCCCACGCATGCTCCTCGGCAGCTACCCACCTGGTGTGCGAAGCAAGGTCCTTTTCCTTTTTCTAGGCCGATTTTTACTAAACAAAGTGAGAAGTCTTTCGCTTGATCTCTTAGATATTTGAGCGCAGCCCTCCGCGAAGGGAAGGAGCCGTAGGTCGTTCCAAATGGAATTTTTTTAAATTTTTCTATGTCCTCGATAATTGGAATATCAGGACCATCAATCGGATCCCAGTGGATCGTGAAATTATTCTCTTGGTGCCTTAGGCGTCGGTTGTGGATTGGTTTTAGCGTTTTAACGAGTCTAGATTCGGTTATCAGTGCCCCGAGTTCCCCAGCTGTTGCGATCCAATCAATCGCACTAACGCTCTGGTTTATTTTTTGATCTTTTTTGTTGGAATGATCGCCGCTGAAGTGGGAAAGAACGCGCGTGCGAAGAGATTTACTTTTACCAACGTAAAGGACTGTATTCTGCTCGTCCTTAAAAATATAAACTCCAGGACCTCTCGGTATACTCTGAATTGTTTCCTCTGAAATTCCCTTAGGGAGTGGGGATGACCTCATTAGTTTTTCCGTGGCGCTTTGTATTACGTCTGGCTCGAGATGACGATAAATAAATTGTGTAAATTCCCATATGGCTCTCGCATCCGCAAGTGCACGATGTCTGGTATCACTAGGGATTCCCGCTCTTTTAATGATGCTGTCTAAACCATGTTTTTTTTCATCTGGGAAAAGTGCGCGCGAGAGGCGAACAGTACACAACATTTTAGGGGAGTAGTCGTATCCTAAAAATCTGAATTCATTTTTAAGAAAAGAAAAATCAAATCTCACATTGTGTGCAACTAAAACTTTATCCTTTAGTTTTTTAAAGAGGTTATTTGCCACCTCCTCGAAAGTTGGTGCATTTTGTACCATCTCGTTAGATATACCAGTAAGGGTTTGGATGTTCTGTGGGATCGACATCTGCGGATTAACGAGTGTGCTCCATTCCTCGATCTGTTCTCCGTTTCGAACATTTATTAACCCTATCTCTGTAATACGATCCGACCCAGCTGTCGCGCCGGTAGTTTCTAGGTCAAGAAATACGAGATCATGTTGCAGCATGGGTCGGTGACTTTTCTGTTGTTCTGGTGGTATTGTGTGACCTGTATATTATGTTCGAGTTTTTAGGGTCGCGTCGTTCGACTGACTTGGAGGAGAAATGTTCGTTTTTAGATTATTGGCGTCGCTATTGCTTTTGAGCATGTCGTTGTATGCGTTTGCGCATCCCGGAGATGAAAACTCACCGACGAATGATTTTGACTGTGATGGGGTGGGTACGACGATGGTGCAAGGCCTTCCGGCTGATTTGGCAAGAATTGGTCAATTAATGTGTTTGGGAAATGGACAATTGATTATGGCAAATCCTGATTGGTCATGGCGTTACTCGGGTAGCTTTTTTGATACTCCACGAATTCCAGCAGGCGCACATGATGATCTAATGGGTATACCGCCTCCTTATTTCTTTACGAAAATTGAGATGGAGCAATATTTAGATAAAGATGCGCGAGCAATGAGTGCATCACTCGCAACACAAGTAGTCACCTACACGCCCAAGGTTGAAATAAATAAACTTCTCGAATTTAAACTACATGGTAATCACGAAACAATTGCCAAATTGATGGTGGCGCTTGAGAGCGACTCGAAAGGCTGGATACTTGTTTGCGCTCCTGATTGCCGACCCGAGTATGTAATATTATTTGAAGAAAGACAAAAGCATTAAATTATTATGCAGCTCACAAAAAAAAATACGCTCCCCAAAGATTGGCGGCGTGCGTATCTAGTCGGGAGAGTTTGGGCTCCGGGTAAATTAGCGGGCCCATCGCCTGTTGCATTAGTGGGTGGAGAGTTGTATGACCTGTCGGCATTTTTTCCGACAACGAGTGAGCTTCTCAATACAGATAACCCTAAAAAAAGTATTGAAAGAGCTATTTCCCTGGGGGCTCCAACTGTTAGTGATCTTGTGGGCGTCATAGAGAATACGACCTATTCGAACAGAGATCCGCGGGCCTACTATTTTCTATCACCGTGTGACTTACAGGCTATTAGGGCATGTGGAGTAACGTTTGTTTCTAGTATGGTGGAGAGAGTAATAGAGGAGTTTGCGAAGGGGGATTCCGACAAAGCGTTGGAAATTCGAAAAAAAATCGGGAGTGTAATCGGCTCACAGATTAGTGAAGTGAGACCTGGCTCGGCAGACGCCGAGAGACTCAGAAAAGTCCTTATTGAGCAAGGTTTGTGGTCGCAGTATCTGGAGGTTGGTATCGGTAAGGATGCCGAGGTGTTCAATAAAGCGCAGCCACTATCCTCGGTAGGAACTGGTGCTCAGATTGGTATTCGTGCTGATTCAAAGTGGAACAACCCGGAGCCTGAGTTGGTGCTTTCCGTGAATAGGGCAGGGAGAATTGTCGGAGCAACGCTCGGTAACGATGTTAATTTGAGGGACTTCGAAGGAAGAAGTGCGCTTTTGCTCGGGAAAGCAAAAGATAACAACGCGAGCTGCTCGCTGGGACCATTCGTGCGTCTGCTCGACGATCACTTCTCCTTTGAGGAATTGCAAAAAACGCTATTGAGAATTTCTGTAAGTGGGCGGGACGGATACGTTTTAAACGGAGTCAGTGACTTGAAAGCGATTAGTCGGAGTCCGGCAGAGCTCGTGAAGCAGGCGATAAATCGCGCTAAACAATATCCCGATGGACTTGTTTTATTTTTAGGAACTCAGTTTGCTCCCGTCGCAGATAGAAGTCTCGTCGGGCAGGGTTTCACACACAAGATTGGAGATATCGTATCAATTCGGAGTGATTTTCTGGGCGGGCTTATAAACGAGGTTGCGCATTCAGACGTAGCCCCGCCGTGGACTTATGGTTTGAGTGATCTTATGCGTAATCTTGCTGCACGTGGATTGTTAATTTAACTTTTTTCGAATGAGTTTTAGACTCTATTAACGATGATTTTTTTTGAGGGGCACTGATTGAGTAAAAGCTTTTCTGGTAAGAGCGTACTAATAACGGGTGCAGGTGGTGGAATTGGTCGTCATCTCGTAGATGGATTTCTGGAAAATGGTGCTCGAGTCATTGGCGCCGACCTGGCGACCGAGAGCCTTAATGCATTGTCAAAAGAATACGCGACCAAAGCATTGGAGACGATCGGGCTAGATATCAGCGATTCACATGCCTGTGATGCGGTGGCCAAAGAATTTGGGCACATCGATATTCTCATTAACAACGCTGCTGCTTCGATGGGGCTAATTCGCGATGATCACCTTAATCGATTGGTCTCTTTAGATGAGATTACCCCAGACATTTGGGATCATTTCGTGACGACGAATTTGTCTGGTGCTTGGTATATGACGCGAGCTGTTGTTCCTTCTATGCGGCAGAAAGGTTGGGGACGTATTATTAATGTCACAACGAGTTTTTTTACGATGCTCAGGCCCATGTTTCACCCTTACGGACCTACGAAGGCCGCATTAGAGGCGATGTCTGCTGGGCAAGCTGGAGAATTCGCGGCTTACGGTATTACCGTAAACGTGGTCGTGCCTGGAGGTCCTACCGATACCCCTATGGTCCCAGAGGTTACCGATATGGACCGTAAAACGTTGATACCCCCTGGTGCGATGGTTCCTCCCATGCTTTGGTTATGCTCGAAAGAGGCTGACCAGGTAACGGGAATGCGATACGTCGCTGCGAACTGGAATCCAAATAGCACGATTACCGAAAATAGAGCGGCCTCAGAGGCCCCCATTGCTTGGCCGAATTTGGCGATATCACCTGTTTGGCCGGGTGGGCGGCCGAAGATCTAAAGAGGTTCGATATGAAACGATTGACGGGCAAAGTTGCGATAATCACTGGCGGCGGGGGTGGCATCGGGCGCGCAACTGCCGAGAGATTCGTTGATGAGGGGGCGAGCGTGGTGATCGCCGAGATTGATCCTCATGTTGGAATGGCTGCACAGGAATCTGCTCAAGCGCGCGCGCCCAGTGGAGATTCCGAGGCGGTATTCATTCAGACTGATGTCAGTGACATCGACAGTGTCAAAAATGTTGTTGCGGAAACGATAAAACGTTTTGGTGGCCTGCACATTCTTCACAACAATGCTGGCGGTTCGACGCTCCAGGATGGTCCCGTTACTGAGGCTCCGATAGAAGAATTCTGGAGGTGTATCAACTTAGATCTGTTTGGAACGTTTCTATGTTCTAAATTTGCGATACCAGAAATCGCTAAATCTGGAGGAGGATCGGTCATTAACATGGCATCGAATGTCGCGTTGATGGCGCTTCCAGGTCGAGATTGTTACACGGCGGCTAAGGGTGCCGTTGCTTCTATGACGAGATCTATGGCCGCTGAGTATGCGAAAGATAAAATACGGGTTAATGCGATTGCGCCATCTGTGACTTTATCGGACCGAGTTAAGAAGCTTTTGGAGGCCAGTCCTGAGATTGAGGCGATATCGAAAACCCACCTACTTGGCCTAGGCCAACCGATTCACGTTGCGGAATTGGCCGTTTATTTGGCGGGGGATGAATCTGCGATTACCACAGGCCAAATAATCCCGGTTGATAGCGGAGTGACGATCGTTTGAGGAACTGCTTATTTGTGGTGTGGTATTCTGATCGAAATATTTCGAGGGGAATGCGATGACTGATAAAGCCAATGCTGATAATTGGAAGTTCGTACACAGCGAAGTAGCCAAGGCAGAGTGGAAGCCGGGCTTAAGGGAAATATTTGACTATAGAGATCTCGGTGTGAAGGATGGCACCAATGGAGATTATATTGCTCACATCATTAAAGCGAATGGAAAAACGTTGAGCGATGAGGTGCAAGAATGGCACCTTCATGAATGTACGTTCCAATTTGTTCTCGTCTTAAATGGGTGGGCAACGTTCGAGTACGAGGGTGAGGGGGTTAGGACTATTCGAAAAGGAGACTCGATTAATCAGCGACCTTGGATAGCGCACCGAGAAATTGAGTGCTCACCTGACTTTGAAGTTCTAGAAATTGTGGCTCCAGCGAATTTTAAAACACGAATTGTAAGTGGTCCTGCGCCAACCGCTTGACGCAGAGAATTACACCGTCTGAGAACTGTTGAGTGATTTTCGGAATCGATTCAGATCCTGGACGCTAGAGAATTTTTCTTTTAGAAGAATCTCGAGATTTTTAAGAATTTGTCCGGATACCTTCTCCTCCCAGCTTGTATCAAACGAAATTTGCTCATCCAGCCAAGTCTCTAGCCAATCAGGATCTGGGAGTCGGCTCTGTACGGTGTCGTTCGGAAATAGTTTCTCATTGACATGTAAATTTGTCGGATGTAATGCGGAGGCTGTACGTCTCGCTGATGCCATTAGCACTCCAATTTTGGCAAATGCACGTTGTGCATTTGCCTTATCCTTTTTGAGTGCCCGTTTCATGTACTGAGAGTATGCGCCGCCATGTCTTGCCTCGTCTTTCGCAATAGTTTCGTATATGTGTTTAATTACTGGCTCGGTATGCCACTGTGATGCACGGCGGTACCAATGATAAAGTCGAATCTCTCCACAAAAATGCAGCATCAAAGTTTCTAGATGAGGGGCGCGGTCAAATTCAAATCGGACATTGTGAAGCTCATCAATACTTGGTACGAGCTCGGGCCGAAAACGCCGGAGATATTCGATCAACACTAAACTGTGTTTCTGTTCTTCGTAAAACCAAACAGACATAAACGCAGAGAAATCGCTATCGTGCGCGTTATCTCGCAGAAACATTTCCGTTGCGGGAAGTGCGGCCCACTCGGTGATGGCATTCATTTTTATGGTTAGCGCCTGTTCGTCCGATAGGAGTTCGTCGTTAAATTCACCCCACGGGATCTCGCTCATTTGCCAACGTACTTGCTCGAGGTCTTTGAATAATTTGGGATAAAGCATGTCCTCTCGAGTTTTGCCTCCCTCATTTTTTTGAATATTATCTAAAGATCCCATTTATTTTCCGATTTGGCTTACAAAAAACGCGCTAGCCTAAAGTAAAGTGCTCGTGGAAGCAAACGAAACAATTTGAAGATCAGGCTCATTGTCTTGGGAAAATGAATCTCATATTTTCCCTCGCTAAGCCCGCGGAGTGTAAGCAAAGCGGCCTTTTGTGAAGTTATTATGAATGGCATGTGAAATGTATTCTTTCTAGTTAATCTGGTATCGACAAACCCTGGAGAGACGAGCGTGACGTTGATGCCTTTTTTTCTAAGCTCAATATAGCTCGTTTCCGATAGGTGCATGAGCCCAGCTTTTGAAGCGCCGTAGTCGGCGGCATTGGGAAGTCCGCCATAGGCAGCTAGACTCGAGAACCA